>CAYJDP010000141.1:0-1501 GCA_964368975.1 uncultured Muribaculaceae bacterium | reverse complement strand
AGAAAATTAATCAATATATTCTTTTAAAGATAATAAATGACTATTATAAAATAATTCTTTTGAAAGAGGTTCAGAAATTATTTTTCTAATAAATTCTTTATTTAACCCAGAAATTTTTTTTGCAATTTTATAACTATTAAATTGTCTTTTAAAAATAGAATATAACTCTAATAAATAATACGAATCTTTCTTTTCAATAAAATAAGATTCCAATACTGATATAACATCATCAGTTTTATTTA
Source organism: uncultured Muribaculaceae bacterium (assembly GCA_964368975.1). GTDB lineage: Bacteria > Bacillota_I > Bacilli_A > RF39 > UBA660 > CAYJDP01. The sequence continues at coordinate 1,259 of CAYJDP010000141.1, read as the reverse complement.
ATAAACTTAACGCAACTCTTAATAAAAATTCTTCACTTACATTTTCCTTAATTAATTCATTAATTAAATCTTCGTATTCACTTTTAGTAATATATTCTCTACCGTTAATAAGATTATTTATTTCACCTCTACTAATTTTCGGATATCTTGAAAAATCTTTTTCACTTCCAAAAACAGTTAAATTCAATAAACAATTATCATTAAATTTAACTATAATATTACTTTCTATTTTTTTAGTTAATCTCTTTTCTGATAATAATTTTAATTCATCAATTAATTCATCCAAACTAATATTATTTATTAACCATTTAATCAAGTCAGACTCAGTTATTAAAGTACTATTATCTGTAGTTACTTCAGATTCAATTTCTAATTTATTATTTTTTTTATAATCAATAATTATATTAGTAACATATATTGTATTAAAATCACATGTACTACATTTATTACTTTTATCTAAACTAGTATTATATTTAATACTAATTATATTACTTGATATATCTTTCATCACAATCACCCTATCGATTAATTTATTTATTATAAATATAACACGTATATTTTTTTATTTAAACTATATAAAGATATTTATTCTCATGTTATAATAAAAAGAAGGAGATTTAGTTATGGAAATAATATATAAAACTATAGATAAAGATGAAAAATATTTAAGACAAAAATCAGTCCCCGTAGATTTTAAAAATAATGATTATTTGGAGGACATAAAAACAATTGAACATGCTTGTTCTACAAATTCAAATATATTCGCTCTAGCCGCAGTCCAAATTGGAATTCCTAAAAGAATAATATACTTAAAAAACACTACATTAGATATACCTTTAGATGATGAAAATTATAATGAAAATGAAATACTTATTAATCCTATCATTATAGATAAACAAGGTCTTACTGAATTTTGGGAAGCATGTGCTAGTTGCCTAGAAAAAACAGGTTTAGTAGAAAGACCCTATCAAATTAAAATAAACTATAAAGATATACATAATAAAGAAAAAACAAGAGTTTTTACTGGTTTTGAATCAACAGTAATATGCCATGAATTAGATCATCTAGATGGCATATTACACATTGATATTGCAAAAAAAATAATAAATGCTAATCGCGAAGAAAGAAAAATACTAAGAGAAAAAGAACCATATAAAATTTTAAGAAAGTAGGAAAATATTATGGAGCAAAATTTAACAAAAATATTAGATGATTTTACAATAAATTGTAATCTTAATTTTTTAGTATCAAAAATAACA
>CAYJDP010000140.1:0-1512 GCA_964368975.1 uncultured Muribaculaceae bacterium | reverse complement strand
TATTGCATAGTATAAAAAATTATATAATTTTTCTTTTTTAAAGAATATCATATACATATATATAAAACCGGTTATATAACAATATTGTATAGGAATATGAAAATTTATATTAAATTCTTTTGATAGTATACCTCCTGTAAAATATATTATCATATTTAGCAACAATATGATTGCTGATATTTTTTCTAAATATTTTATTTTTTTCAATCTATCTTTGTATTTATATATTAATAATATTATTAATATTGTACTTATTAATAAACTTAAATGAATAGGACCAAAAAAAACAAGTTCACTTTTACTTTCTAAACCAAAATAATATGACATACGATACTCCTTTTATTTATTATAACATAAAAAAAGAATGTTATTTACATTCTTTAAAATTTAATTCTTTCATTTATATAGTTTTCTACTTCATCTATTGGCAATGTTATTTGTTCCATTGTATCTCTATCTCTGATTGTTACTGTGTTATTATTAACTGTTTCATCATCTATTGTAATACAAAAAGGTGTTCCAATTGCATCTTGTCTTCTATATCTTTTTCCGATTGATGCTGCTTCATCATAAGTTGTCATAAAACTTTGTGAAAATTTTGCAAATACTTCATTCGCTTTTTCTGTATGATATTTTTTTACAAGTGGTAATACTGCTACTTTATATGGTGCAATATATGGATGTAATTTTAATACTTCTCTTGTTTCATTTTCTAATTCTTCTTCTGTGTAAGCTTCACAAAGTAATGCTAGTAGTGATCTATCTACTCCATAAGTTGATTCAATTATGAAAGGAATAAATTTTTCGTTCGTTTCTTGATCTAAGTACTCTTGAGAAATTCCGCTATACTCTTGGTGACGTGTTAAATCATAATTTGTTCTATTATGAGTTCCGTTTATTTCATCAAATCCCCAAGGAAATTTATATCTAATATCACAAGCTGCTTTAGCATAAAATACCAGTTTATCATGATCATGAAAGTCTAAATTTTCTTCTTTTAAACCCAGATCTGTATAGAATTTTTTTCCTATTATTTTGAAGTCATTATATAATTTTTCATCTTCTCCATCTTTACAAAATGTTTGATATTCCATTTGTTCAAATTCAACTGTTCTAAAAGTAAAATTACCTGGAGTTATTTCATTTCTAAATGCTTTACCAATTTGACCTATTCCAAATGGTAATTTTGTTCTACTAGTACGAAGAACATTTAAGAAATTAACATATTCTCCTTGGGCATTTTCTGGACGTAGATAGATTTTCATTTTTGAGTCTTCAGTTACCCCTCTATATGTTTCAAACATTAAATTAAATTCTCTAATATCTGTATAATCTAATTCTTTACAATTTGGACAAACAATATTATTATCTTTGATTGTTTGAATCATTTCTTCATGAGTTAGTGCATCTGCTGCTTCAATTCCGTTTTCTTCAAGTAGTTTATCTGCACGATGTCTAGTTTTACAATTTTTACAATCAATTAACGGATCTGAAAATCCACCAACATGTCCA
>CAYJDP010000139.1:961-1520 GCA_964368975.1 uncultured Muribaculaceae bacterium | reverse complement strand
TATAAACCCTTTAATGAACTCTAAATCTTTCTTTCTTAAATCACAATTAAAATTTTCAATTCCATTCTTATCAGCATTAATAGACATCCTACCATATCTATTTATAAAAGAATACATCTCCAACACACCATCAGCATAAGTAAAATCAGAACATTTAATAATTGGATTTTTAACTTTTCTACTTATACCAAAAATACCTTCTTCATATTGCTCTTTATTAAATTTTCCTTTTAATTCATTATATTTATCAAGTAATCCATACTCTCTAATATCTTGACAAATAATATCTTCAAACTCTGATAAACTAATAACCTCTCCCGTATATTTAATTTCTTTGCTATCTAATAATTTTTCAACTGCATCTATTCTAGTTCTATAAATCATACAAAACCTCCCTAATAAGTATATATTACAACAATAAAAAATAAATGTAAATAAAAAAGCGAAATATTATTTTATTTCACTTTTCTCTAATTTATCAACTATCTCTTTAGTAACATCAATAGTCTTAAGTCTTAATTCATTTGCAGCTTTTTTTAACACAGGAGTTCCTTTTTCT
>CAYJDP010000139.1:417-951 GCA_964368975.1 uncultured Muribaculaceae bacterium | reverse complement strand
TGAGCTTTTTCTTTAGCTATTTCTAATACCTTTTCTTTATCTAGTTCTGCTAATTCTTTTCTTAAATGCTCTATTTTTTTAGTAAATTCTTCTTTAACTTCTTCAACATCTATTTCTTTTACATGTTCAACTATCTCTTCAAACTTAATACGTATATCTTTTCTTAATTCACTACCTTTTTTAGGTGCAAATAACAACCCAAGTCCAGCACCAACTGCAGCTCCTAATAAAAATTTACCTACTCCACTATTCTTTTTCTCCATATTATTTTTCCTCCTTTTTTTTCTCAAATAATTTAGATATTCCCGTAGTAACCAAACTAAAAACTCTTTCGTTAATAATTGCATATAAATCATTTATTTTATCCACAATCGAAAATAAAGAATCCATAGATTTCATCTTATTATCAACTTCATCCAATATTTTATCTACTTTATTTAATGTTTGAATCATTCTAATACCTAATATTATTAATACCACTAATAGTATAATCCCAAATAAATATAATATTACAGGTAATACAGCCCCAATTTC
>CAYJDP010000139.1:0-407 GCA_964368975.1 uncultured Muribaculaceae bacterium | reverse complement strand
CTCCCATATAACAATTCTCCTATTCTTTATCATACATAGAATCAATTAAATCAAATAAATTGTCATTATCATCATCTTCAACTTTTGAATTTACAATTTCTTCTACTTTAACAGTTTCATCTTTCTTCTCTATAACAGGTTCTACTTCATCTTTTACTCTTCTACCAGTAACTTTAGCATCTTTATAATCATTATTATACTCAAGTCCTAAATCATCATAATATTCAGATGCATCTCCTATAGTAACTTCTTTTACTTCTGGTTTTTCTTCTACTAAATCAACAACTATTTCTTCTTCAAATCTATTTATTTTAAATTCAGTAGTATTACCTAAGTCATCAAAATCATTATAAGTACTAACCGTATCAATATCATCTTGTCCATAAGCTCTATTTCTTACTTCATCT
>CAYJDP010000138.1:0-1524 GCA_964368975.1 uncultured Muribaculaceae bacterium | reverse complement strand
CATATATCGATGGAGAAAATAATTATTTAGATATAAAAGATGTAAAAAACGAAAATTATAATACCTTTAATATGTATAATAGAGATTATAAAGAATTAATAAAAGAGATAATTGAAACATTTTCAATAGATTTAATCCATATTCATCATTTAATGAAACATTATTTTGATGTTTTTGATGTAGCAAAAGAAGAAAATGTTGAAACTATTGTTACACTTCATGATTTTTTCTCAATTTGTCCAAAATATACATTAGTAGAAGAAAATTATGGATATTGCGAAAATAAAAGAGATTGTTCTAAGTGTTTACTTAATAGATTTTCATCAGAAAAATCAGCAGGCATATTTATAAAAAATTGGAGATCAACTTGGTATAAAAAATTGATAAATGTAAATAAAATAATAGTTCCCTCAATCTCTACAAAAGAAATAGTTAATAAACAATATAAAAGATTGAAAATAGATGTAATTGAGCATGGGACAGAATTAAAAAGTGAAAAATCTAATCTATCTATAGAGAGTAATAAAGATTTTAATATTGCATTTGTAGGAAGAATTTTTAAAGAAAAAGGTGCAGATTACCTTAAAGGGTTACTAGAACAAAAAGAATTAGATAATATAAAAATACACTTGTTTGGAGCTACTGATTTAAAATTACCAAATAATAACAATTTTAAGGACCATGGAATCTATAAAAGAGAAGAACTAACTAAATTATTAAAAGAAAATGATATCAAAGTAGTATGTTTATTAGCGAGTTGGCCAGAAACATTTTCATATACGTTATCAGAGGCTATAGCATCAGGTATTCCTGTATTAGGAATAGATGTTGGAGCAATTGGAAGTAGAGTGAAAAAAGATGATTTAGGATGGTTATTAAACCTAAAATGTACTAATGATGAACTTTTTAATAAAATAAAAGAGATAAAGAATAATAAAAAAGATTATTTAGATAAAATAGAAAATATAAATAATTATCATTTATTATCTACAAAAGAAATGACCGAAAAATACAAAAAAATTTATCAAAAAAACAAAATTAGTAACACAAAAATAAGTACAGAAAAAATAAAAAAATTTGTTAAAGATAATACTAAAGTAGATATTATTATTATAAATAATCATCATACAAGTTATGAATGGATTCTACATACATTGAAATGGCGTATAATATCGAAAGTGAAAATACCTAAAAAAATTAAAAAAATAATTAGAAAATAAAGTTAGTTGTCCTAACTTTTTCTTTGTGAAATCAAAAAAATATGATATAATTTTTTAAGAAAGTAGTGATGATATGAAAAAAAATGTATTCCCAATAATAATAATTCTATTAATGTTTATTTTTATTGTAGAAGTAAGAGCAGATAATAAAGTGCTTATGCATGTAGATAGCCCTAATATAAGTGCCACTAAAGATGGTGTTTTAGAAATTAAAGGATGGATAATGAGTGAATATGTAGATAAAAAAGTTAATATTTACATAGATGATATTTTACAAGAAGAACCACCTAGAGTAGAAAGAGAT
>CAYJDP010000137.1:0-1546 GCA_964368975.1 uncultured Muribaculaceae bacterium | reverse complement strand
TAATAAAATAAATTTCATATAAAATATTTACTAGATGTGTTTATTAAAAAATTTAAATAAAAGGAGTATTACTTTGTGATTTTTTTAAAACTTTGCACTATTTAATTTAATAAATTCTAAAAATAAAGGATTAACACCAGATAAAGCTATAGCTCTAGGATATTTACTTGAACAAGAAGAACCAATAATAAAAGAATCAATTTATGATAAGAAAATTGATAAAATATGGAAATCTGTTAAAAAGAATAATAAATATACTGATTTAGAAAAAGTAAAAATATTTTCTCTTAAACAAGATTCTAACAATACAACTAATATAAAGTTAAAAAAAGAATATCTAACTAAAGCAATTAATATTTTAAATAAGAAGGAGAAGTTATGAAAAAAATAAATTCAGAAGATTATTTAGGAAAAGAAGTAACAGTTAAAGTAGATAGACCACTAGGATCAAGACATCCAAAACATAATTTTATGTATATGATAAACTATGGATATATTCCAAATACTATAAGCGGAGATGGTGAAGAATTGGATGCTTATTTACTAGGTGAATTTGAACCTGTAGAAAAATGTACTGGAAAAGTAATTGCTATAATTAAAAGAACAAATGATAATGATGATAAATTAATCGTATCAGTAAATAATAAAAATTACACAGATGATGCAATCAAAGCATTAACTGAATTTCAAGAAAGGTATTTTGAATCTATTATAATTAGATAAAAAATAAATATAAGATATGTTACCAGTAAAATTATATGAATTAAATTATGTAGAAGATAAAGAAATTACTAGAGTAGTTATAGTATCTAAATATAAAGATAAGTATATCTTTTGTAAACATAAAGAAAGAAACACTCTAGAAATACCAGGAGGACATGTAGAAGAAAATGAAACATGGATTCAAACTGCTAAAAGAGAATTATATGAAGAAACAGGTGCAACGAAGATAAATATAAAACCAATTTGTTTATATAAAATATCCAAATATGGACTACTTTGTTATGCTGAAATATTAAAATTAGAAGATATACCTAAAACATCAGAAATCGAAAAGATAGAATTTTCTACATCTCTTCCTAAAAATCTAACATACAAAGAAGCGCATACTTTATTTTTTAATAAAGTGATTAATCAAATAGAGGGGGTATAAAAATGAACTTAGTTTTGCACATACCAACATTAGAAGAATATTCTTATGAACAAAAATTATTAAGTGATGAATTAACAATGTCTTACAATAAAGGTTGGGATGTAGAATATTTTGGATATAATAAAGAAACTGGTACAATAGATTTCCCAAAAGATAAATGGGAAGATAAATTAAATAAAAGAAAATCAAAAGATATTTTCTTTGCATATTTAAAAGATAAAACAACTAATTCCTTTGTAGGGTATGTAAATTATAATAGAGAAAAAGAAAAAGCATCTTGTGGTATTGTGATAGAATCATCAAAAAGAGGAAATAACTATTCAAAAGAAGGTCTTAAATTATTAATAGAACAAGCTAAAAAAGATAATATAAAATACTTATATGATGATTTTG
>CAYJDP010000136.1:0-1547 GCA_964368975.1 uncultured Muribaculaceae bacterium | reverse complement strand
CCAACAATCTTACCTTGATCAAGTACTATAATATTATCAGCATCAATTATACTAGAAATACGTTGCGCAACAATTAATACAGTTTTATTTTTAGTAATAGTACTTAAATCTTTACGAAGTTTAACATCCGTTTTATAATCAAGTGCTGAAAAACTATCATCAAATATTAAAATATCAGGATCAATTGCAATAGCTCTAGCAATAGCTAATCTTTGTTTTTGCCCACCACTTACGTTAGAACCACCTTGTGATATTATATGATCTAATTTATCTTTATACTTAGAAACAAAAGGTTTAGCTTGAGCAATTTTTAAAGATTTATCTATCATCTCATCACTAATAAAATCATTTCCAAAAGAAATATTATCTCTAATAGTTCCAGAAAATAACATAGCTTTTTGAGGAACTAAACCTATTTTTTTACGTAAATCAATAGTTTTAACATCAGAAACATTAACACCATCTACTAAAACCATTCCCTCACTTACATCGTAAAATCTTGGAATTAAATTAACTAAAGTAGATTTACCACTACCAGTAGAACCAATAAACGCAGTAGTAGTACCAGGTTTAGCAACAAAATTAATTTTAGTTAATAAATTATCCGTAGCATCAGGATATTTAAATGAAACATTTTTAAATTCAACAACACCTTTTTTATTAGGTTTAACACTATTTTTAGTTCCTAATACTTCTAATACTCTCTTTGCTGCAACATTAGCTCTAGGTAACATAATAGACATAACTGATATCATAATAAACGCCATAACTATTTGCATAGTATATTGAATATATGCCATAATATCTCCAACTTGCATAGTACCTTCATCAACACCATAAGCTCCAAAATAAACTATTCCTAAAGAAATACCACTCATAATTAACATCATAATAGGCATCATAAAATTCATAACATAACTAACAAATTTATTATTTTTAGTCAAAATTTTATTTGATTCAGTAAAACGCTCTTCTTCATGCTTTTGATTAGAAAAAGCACGAATAACAGGAAGTCCTGATAAAATCTCTCTACTAACAAGATTTAATTTATCAATAAGCTTTTGCATTCTTCTAAATTTAGGCATAGCAATTATAAATAGAAATAACATTACTACCAAAATAGATCCAATAGCTATAGCTATAATAAATGTCATATCAGCATTAGTTTCACGAGCCTTTAACAAACCACCAATACCTATTATCGGAGCATATATAACCACTCTAGTCAAAAAAACCATAACTTGTTGTATTTGTTGTATATCATTAGTAGTACGAGTAATTAAAGAAGCTTCTCCAAATTTTTTCATTTCATTTTTAGAAAAATTAACTACCTTACTAAATAAACTTCTACGAATATTTCTAGCCAAAGCTGCTGCAAGCTGCGCACCTAAATAAATAACAATTAAACTTAATCCCATAGCACCTAAAGATATAAGTACCATAATTAAACCAGTTTTTAATATATAGGTATTTTGTAACGTTTCAGTATCTTTATCAATTCTATTATACTCATCTCTTATATAAGAAACCGAAATTTGTTCTTTTAC
>CAYJDP010000135.1:1219-1577 GCA_964368975.1 uncultured Muribaculaceae bacterium | reverse complement strand
CCTATCTTCACCATATTCTTCTATTTTAATTTTAGACAAATCATCTTTATATTTAGCAATTACCCCATTATATAAAAATTCATTCTTAGTATCAGTAGATTTTTCTTCATCATATATTGCTGTAGTTCCAACAATAACTATATCATTATTTTTATCTATTTTAATTTGATTAAATCTCTCTATACCTTCTCCAGTATAAGTAACTTCACTAATATATTCTAAATTAAGAGAATATTTAACTACTAATCCATCTGTATCATAATCATTATCATCTTCTACTACTTTTTTAGCACCAACAACAATCAACTCTTCATCTAAAATATCAATACCACTAAACCCAATAGTATCTACATAATTA
>CAYJDP010000135.1:907-1209 GCA_964368975.1 uncultured Muribaculaceae bacterium | reverse complement strand
CAACAGCATAAATATAATAATTATATAATACTACATCATTGTATATCCCCGATTTACTACCACCATAATTATTTTGCCAAACTAATTCTCCTTGTTTATCATACTTAATTATTACAGCACCACCATCTTCACTTAATCCTAAAGTAGAATTTTCATAAATACTTTGCCCTACTACAATATAACCATCTTCCACATTAATAACTTTAGTAAATTTAGAATTTCCTAATATTTGGAAATCATTTTCAAATACAATACTTCCATCAGTATCATATTTTACTATAAAAGCACTTCTAATATTATCA
>CAYJDP010000135.1:0-897 GCA_964368975.1 uncultured Muribaculaceae bacterium | reverse complement strand
TTCTCTTCCTCAGTAGATTCATAACTACCAACAGCAACTATATCATCATCATCAATAACTACATCTAAAAAAGTACCATTATAACCTTTATTATATAACTTATTCCACATAATATCATAATCAATAGAATACTTAGTCACACTAGCTCTCTCTAATGAATCATCATTATCATTATTACTACCTACACTAATTATATAATTATCATCAAATCCAATAGCATTAACTCCATCAAAATATTGCTTACTATCTTTTTTAAACAAGTTAAAATATAATAAATATAATATATCTATAAATAAAATTGTAATACATACAATAATTATAATTTTAATAATTTTCTTTTTCTTATCACTCATATATTACCTCCATATATATTTTAACAAAAAAACAAAATATTTAAAAGAAAATCAAGAAAAAATAAGTTTAGTATACACTAAACTTACTTAACTAATCCAATATAATATTTTTTCTTACCTCTTCTAATAATAATATATTTATTATATAAACTTACTTCTTTTGTTAAACAAAATTCTAAATCACTAATCTTTTCTCCATTAATAGAAATAGAATTATTGGTTAGGAACTCTCTAGCTTCTCTTTTACTTGAACATACTCCTATATTAACCAAACCATCTACAATGTTTAATCCATTATCAATCTCAACAGAATCTAAGCCTTTAAATGCAACATTAATTTCTTCTTCTGATAAATTTGAAATATCTCCTGAAAATAATGATTCAGTAATTCTAATTGCTTCATTGAAACCTTCAATTCCATGAATATCTGTAATAATTTCTTTAGCTAAAACTTTATGAGTTTCTCTTAAATGAGGATTTTCCAAATGATTTTTTTCTAATAACTCAATTTCATCTTTAGATAAAAATGTAAATATTTTTAAAT
>CAYJDP010000134.1:0-1582 GCA_964368975.1 uncultured Muribaculaceae bacterium | reverse complement strand
TTTTCAATACTAAAAGTACATGCTACTTGTGCCATACCATTTTCATCTGTTATGGGATAATTATTTACTAAGTTAATACCACTACAAGTTGATTCATCTAAAGTAATAACTAAATTGCCTGAAGAAATAGTATGTGTTTTAGTTCCAAACACTTCAATATTTACCCATGCATAAGTTCCACCTATTAAAAAGACAACTAAAATAAATATTGCCAAAATCATATATCTAAATTTGTAAATAAAATCTCTAATTATTTTCATGTCTACCCTCACTCTATCTTATATAATTATTATACACTCTTTCTTATTAAAAATTCAAGTTTTTCAAAAAAATTGTTTGTGTAGATAGTATAATTATATTTCACATTTTTTATTTTAGATTTTTGTATATATTTGTCAAATTACTTATTTTTTCTTTTATTCATTGATTTATTTTTTTATAGTTGTATAATTAGTATTGAGGTGTTGGTTGTGAGAGAAGTAATTTTTAATCCTTATTTTTTAAATGATAATGATATAGAAAAGAAATCTATAAAAGTTAGAGCTTTAATAATAGATAAATTTGGTAATATTACTATTACTAAATGTGGAGGTATTATTATTTTACCTGGTGGAAAAATAGAAAATGGCGAGACTGAAATTGAGGCATTAAAAAGAGAAATTAATGAAGAGTTAGGTTGTACTTTAGTAGGTAAACCTACTAAGTTTTTGAAGACTAAACATTATTTAAAAGATTATCCTGAGTTATATAAAGATACTTGTAGTAATAAAGTTACAGAGACTACATATTTTTTTATACCTGAGGATAATTTAGTTAAAGACAGGAATATTTCTTTAGATGATAAGGAAATTAAAGGTGGATTTTCTAGTTGTAAGGTTCCACTTGAGCAATTAAATTATATGTTTAGTTTTGCTGGTAATCCAAGAGAAAATTATTTTAATACTGAATTATATCTAGCACTTATTAACTATAGTAATTTAAATAAGAAAGTTGAAGATGTTAAAAAGTTATTAAAAGCATAAAAAGATGATTTCTCATCTTTTTTATATTGTTTTATTTGTAGAAGTTGAATTTGTGGAAGATAATTGTTTTGAAAAGGTTTCAATTTGTGTTTTTGTAAAATCTGATAATTTATCTTCTGGTTGGAGAGTTGTTATTAATTCACAAAAATTATTTACTTGATATTTTTCAAATTCTTCTGGATAATTTTCTTTTAATATATTTGATGATTTTAGAACTTGTAATAATTCTTGTTCATTATTATAATTAACTTCCCCAATATCTCTTTGTTGTTGCATAATAAATAATCCGATGCTTGCCGTTTTTCTTAAAGCTATGTGTGACATTGGATCATCTACTAAAGGTTTATCTTCCATAGCACTTAGGTATGAATCTTCACATATTTTATATACAAAATGTTTTTCATTAATATTACAATTAGCGAAGTCTTTACTTCTCATTTCCCATAATTTTGTTAGACTTTCTTTATCTATTAATTCACCTTCTTTTGCATACTTTCCTGCGAATATGAAAATATTTACTAGTTCAAAAGCATTTGGGTCTTTTACTACTTCTCTATTTT
>CAYJDP010000133.1:0-1593 GCA_964368975.1 uncultured Muribaculaceae bacterium | reverse complement strand
CATAAATAAAAAAGAAGAGCAACCTCTTCTAATTTAGAAAATCATCTATAGTCATCAATTTATCATCAATCTCTTGTAAAGATACTTTTTTCACAACAACTTCTTCTAAAACTTCAATTTCTTCATCTACAGTTTCTACCTTTTGAGAATAACCTGCTACAATAAATGCAGTATTTATTTTATCTTTACTTAATTCTTTACCAGTAGAATATCTATCTGCTATTGGTAATTCAGTTAACTTAAGTGTTTTGATCACACCATTTTTTACACCTAAATAATTTTTGTTATCACATATAAATGTATTAATAACAGTAAGTGGATTACTTTTAATTTCTCTTATTATTAATAAACCTCTTCTGCTTCTAGAACCAAGTTCAAACTCTTTTAATCTAACTCTCTTAGCACCTTTATCAGTAACAATAGTAACAAATTCATCAGTTGTATAATTAAAGTTATTAACTGAAACTAAAGAATCATCTTTTAATTTCATAGCTTTAACTCCACTAGCTTTAACTCCAACAACTGGAACTTCATCAACTTTAAATGTAAGACCATATCCAGAATCTGTACTAGTAAAGATATAAGGTTTACTTTGAATAAATGCAGAAATTACTTTATCATCATCTTTTAATTTCATACAACTAGCAGCTTTGGAATATCTAAGTAATTTAAAATCAGCAACCTTACTACGTTTAATCATTCCATTCATTGATGCTATAACAATATTATTATCATTAAATTCATAAATTGGAATACTAGAAATTATCATATCTTCTGGAGATATCTCAATTATATTACTAACATGTTTACCCATATCTTTCCATTTTAAATCAGGAATTATATGAACAGGTATTTGTAAATAATTACCTTCACTAGTAAACAATAATATCGTATCTAAAGTGTTCATTTCATAAACACCTAAAATATAATCATTTTCTTTAATAACTACATCTTCAAAATTACTAGAAGAATAACTACGTAGTGAACTTCTTTTAATATAACCGTCTTTTGTAACTAAAACTACTACATCTTCTTTATTAATCATATCTTTTTCATCAATTTTCACTTCAGTAACTTCTTCTTTTATAGTAGTAAGTCTCTCAACTGCATACTCTTTGTGCACTGCTTTTAAATCTTTTTTCATTACTGATTTTAATATTTCAGGATTACCAAGTATTGCAGTAAGTCCTTCTATTATTTTTAATAAATTAGCCAACTCTTCTTCTAAAGAAACTATATCTGTATTAGTTAATCTATATAGTTGTAATGTAACAATAGCTTCAGCTTGTTCAATTGAAAATTCAAACTCTTTAACTAAATTATCTTTAGCATCATTTTTATTTTTAGAAGCACGAATTACTCTAATAACCTCATCTAATATAGAAATACATTTAATTAATCCTTCTACTATATGATGTCTTTTTTTAGCATGAAATAAATCAAATTCCGTTCTTTTAGTAACAACTTCTCTTTGATGATTAATAAATGCATCTAATGCTTTAACTAATCCAAGTAACTTAGGACGTCTATTAACAATAGCTACCATATTATAATTATAACTAATTTGTAAATCAGTATTCTTCATTAAATAAT
>CAYJDP010000132.1:687-1609 GCA_964368975.1 uncultured Muribaculaceae bacterium | reverse complement strand
TTAATAAATATTTCATCTTTTATTAATTCATTTACTTCTTTTACAGATAGGTATTTTTTGTTAAATTTCATTTCTTTATAGTATTTAGGTATTAAGTTACTAATAAAAATATATATTAGAAATAGTAAAGTTCCAGTATAAAACATTAATATTGATATTAAATCATATAATGATGTTATTTCAGGGCTTTCATAAAGAGTGATATAAATCATATAAATGCTATAAGTGATTAATATTAAAGAAAAAGTGAGGTTTCTTAATTTCGTTATATTTGGTTTGACTTGAATATTTTTACTTTTATTTTCCATTATTTCTCCTGAGAATTTTATTTTTGTAATTTATTTAATTTATTTATTATATGGATACTTGTTTCTTCTATAAATTGCTCTAATAAATCAACGTTTAATATTTCTGGTACATTGTTATTTTTTATTTTTAAGAAGTTAATATTTTTTTCTAAAGATTCTATTTTTATAGTTGATTTAGTTTTTAGTGTTTCTAAGTATTTTATTTTTTCTAGTAAATTGTATTTCTTTACTAGAGATTTACTTATACTACTGTATTCCTTATATATTATTTCGCTATAATATAATTGAAGAATTTCTTTTTCTGGTACTAGTTTTGATAAATATTTCATATCAAACAATATATCAGTTATTAAATGAGTAAATATACCAATACTAAAGTAATTGGTTACATCTAAATTCTTTTCTACTATCTCAATATTAGGAACAATATATGTTTTATTATTTAAGTAATGATAATGATGAACTTCATCTTTATCTATGTATACATCCGGATATAAGTTTCCTGCATAAAAATCAGAAATGTTTTTTTCTGTATTTTCTTTTATTATTCCTTTATCTACTAATTTTGTTGCTACTGCTAGATGTATTGCTATACTTGGCATATTTACTCCTTT
>CAYJDP010000132.1:0-677 GCA_964368975.1 uncultured Muribaculaceae bacterium | reverse complement strand
TTTCTTTTGGTTTTTTGTTCAATCGAATGATTAATTACATCCATTCTTTCTCTTGTTACTGTATATGCCGTTTCATTTGATGTTCTTTCTGCTATTGAGTTGTACTCCAATTTCACTAATTTAATTCCCATATTTTTCTCTCCTTTTAATAATCTTCATAATGATTTAGTATTTTATCTAAAGTTATATTTTCTATTAAGTTATTGTATTCTTTTTTATAATATTCTTTTGTAAGTTCTTTATTTAAATAAATTTGTTCAAACTCATTTCTTTGTTTTACTAATTCTGGATTATTCGTCCATAAATTGATTCCTTTTGATTTATTATTTCTATTTAAAATATAATTATAACTTCTTTCAAAGTGTTCTTCAAAATTTGTTAAATTTCGGTAATTTTTTATTGAAGTAAACAGTTGTCTATTTGCTAATATTTTTACATCCAAATCTCTATCACAATCAGATAATACTTCTCCATAAAAACTTCTTGGTCTATCTTTTTTAGAACCTCTGTGATCTTCAACAGCTTCTTTCATTAATATGATTTCTTCTTTTGAAAAATATTTTTTTAATCCTATATCATTTTCTAATACTTTTCCTGATTCGTATTCATGGTGCTTTCTATTTACATTCAAACCTACATCATGATAAGCTGCAATAGTATAACAAATGTTTTTGTCT
>CAYJDP010000131.1:1152-1620 GCA_964368975.1 uncultured Muribaculaceae bacterium | reverse complement strand
ATTTTGAGTCATCATTAAGAATGATGATGGGTTTAACCAAAGTTCTTCTGGTGCATATTCTGTACTTAATATATAAGAAGAATCAATTATTTTAAGAGAAGGGTTTATATCTAGTAATTCTACTGCTAAATCTCTTTCTTTTTCAATTAATCCATTATAGATAAATATATCTTTTTTTGAAAAATCTTCTTTTTGTTTGTCACTAATAGTATAAGTTGATGTATCTATACCATCTGGATAAATTGAAGTAATATTTGAATTTTCTGTATATAATTCTTTTGTAATAAATTCATTTGCATAATTGGTTACTCCTACACTTAAATATTCACTTTCTGGTTCAAAACAACCAGTTGATAAAAATAATAGGGATATTAGTATTAGTATTTTTTTCATTTTTTCTCCTTTTTTTCTGGTACTAAATCAATTCCACCTTTAAAAAATGGATTGCATTTTAATATTCTTTTTATA
>CAYJDP010000131.1:0-1142 GCA_964368975.1 uncultured Muribaculaceae bacterium | reverse complement strand
AACTTCCTTTTAATGATCCAAATCTTTCTATTGCTTCTATTGCATAATTAGAGCAAGTGGGTAAATGTTTGCAACTACTGTGAATGTTACTAGGAATAT
Organism: uncultured Muribaculaceae bacterium; assembly: GCA_964368975.1. Classification (GTDB taxonomy): domain Bacteria; phylum Bacillota_I; class Bacilli_A; order RF39; family UBA660; genus CAYJDP01. Next base: position 1,043 of record CAYJDP010000131.1, on the reverse strand, counting down.
TTTGGTATATTTGAATTGATTTAATTAATATTTTTTTCATGGAACCACCTAGTATTATTTTACTATATTTTTTTATAAATAGCAACTTTACTGTATATTAAATTATTTTAATTAATGAAGTTTTATAGATTTTTTTTTATTTGTTTGGTACAATGTATGTGGTGATTATTATGAAAGAGTTATTTGATAAATTAAATATTCAAATAAAAGATATAACTTTATATGAAAAAGCTTTTTCGCATAGTTCATATACTAATGAACATAAAAGAAAAAGTAGCTATGAAAGATTAGAGTTTTTAGGAGACTCTGTTGTTGACTTGGTTATTGCGGATTATTTATATTCTAAAAAGGATTTTAGTGAAGGGGAAATGACTAAAACTAGAGCTAGTTATGTATGTGAAAATGCTTTGTTTGAGTATGCTAATGAGTTAGGTTTGTCTAATTATATTAAGATTGGTAATGGAGAACAAAAAGAAAATGGTAATCATAAAAAAACTATTGTTGCGGATGTATTTGAAGCTTTAATTGGTGCTATTTACTTAGATTTAGGTTATTCTACTTCTAGAAAAGTTGTTTTATCAGTAATAGTTCCTTATATTGAAGATGATAATGTAGTATTTTTTAGTGATTATAAAACAACGTTACAGGAATTTGTTCAAACATCACAACAAAGTGTTTCGTATAACTTAATTAATGAAGAGGGACCTGCACATGAAAAAAGTTTTACAGTTGAAGTAGTTATTAATGATATAGTTCATGGAATAGGAACAGCTAGTAGTAAAAAGTAGCTATTTCTAAACTTGCTATTAGATAGTTTTTGTGTTATAATTAGCACTGCTATTCTTTATTAGGGGATTTATGATAGATTTAGTTAGAGTAAAAGAGAATATATATGATTATTATAATCAATATTTAAGTATATATGTAGGATATTATAGTTTGGTTAGAGATGTTGAGGATTTAGGTTTATTTTATGACTTTTTTTCTAGACATGCTAATATATTAGATGGTTTAAGACTTGAAATATGTGATTTTTCAGATGA
>CAYJDP010000130.1:0-1622 GCA_964368975.1 uncultured Muribaculaceae bacterium | reverse complement strand
TAATTTTTCTCTATTTATATCACTACGTTTCATATACTTCACCTGTTTTTTATTATAACAAATTAAAAAACAAAAATAAATGAAATTAATCATTTATTTTTTTGTTTTTGTTAATATAATATTCTTTTTTGTAGAATCACCGGCTGCATCTACTGCAGGGATATCTGTTGTTTTGTATCCAAATACTTCTATTAAGTCAGTAAAAGGAGTATCTCTTTGTAAAGAAGTTTTTCTCATTTCTGCTTCTTTTTTTGTAGGTGAATATTTATGCGAATAATCATTATCATAAATTGCTTTTAATAAGTAAGTAATACTATAAAACGCTGATAGTGATTGAATAGTACCATTAGGTTCTAGTTTGTTTTCTAATATTCTAAGTAGCATATATAAACTACCTTTATCTCCTACATCAGGCATATCTTGATAATATGATAAAAGATTATCTAATAAGATTGTATCATACTTTCCAGGCAATTCTTTTTCTATTCCAGTAAGTGATGTAGTTTTATAAGTAAATATATCTTTTTCTTTATTTAATCTTTCTTGTGCTATTTTAAATCCATCTTCATGATAAAGTGATGAGTGTTTCATATTATCTTCTGTACAAGCAATTGGAGATCTTAATAATTTGCTGTTTACTATAGTATGTTGATCAAAATAATCAAATATTGGATCAAATGTATATTTAACTTCTTCTGGTAGTTCACTATGTAAATCTTGATAAATATCATTATTTAAAAATAAAGGTATTTCATTTAAATTATTTTTAGATACACAAAAGTGTTTTATAAAATCTTTATAATTCAAATGTTTAACTCCAGTTTTTAAATATAAAAAGAACACTTTTTGTAAATAATTTATATCAAATAAATCTATTTGTTTTGCTCCTTTTATTAAAGATTCAAAACCAAGTAGTCCAGCAGCTCCTAAAGATAAAACTTTTTTATCTTCTACATTTATTACATCTAGAATACCTTTTGCATTCATTAATGGACCTGTATAGAATGGTGAATATGTTGTATAATGGTAATCCTCTTTTTTGCTTTCTTCTTGTGCTAAATTAAATGCTATTTCTCTTGCTAATTTTTTATCTATTTGTGTCATTTTGTACTCCTTTTAATTTGTTATAATATTTTTCTTTAAGTAAAGTTTTATTTTCTGTACTTATATTATTTATTCTTATAAATTGTTCATCTTCATATTTTATGAATGTAATATCAGAATTATCTTCTTTAATATTAATTAGACCCATTAATACAATTATATTTTTATAATCAGATGTTTCTTCTACTAGTTTTAGAAAATCACTTTGTGAAAATATAGGTTCATCATGATAAATTGGATGAGTATGAATAAGTGCTATTGTATTGAATGTTTCCTCATCTAATTTATCTTTTATTTCTATTTCATCTTCTTCAGATAAAGATACTTCATAATAAGTGGAATTATCAGCTGATAATTCGATAGATTCAGTAAAATTATAATAGATAACTCTAGTAATGAATTATATACTTCTTTGGTTAAATTAATTGATAATCCTTTATTTATTTCAATATTTTTATTATCTGGTATTTTAAACATAATATCCCCTCTTTTATGTGGTGTATTATATCATATTTTTA
>CAYJDP010000129.1:0-1632 GCA_964368975.1 uncultured Muribaculaceae bacterium | reverse complement strand
GATTAGATCTAGTAGTTTCATCATCACAGGAGTTACCCCAACAAAATGCTGAATTTGTAAACCAATTTTCTGCTGTATCTCCTGTGTACTCTGCACTACCTAAATCTGTAGTTGAAGAGGAAATAAATTTAATGTCAAATGCTCCTGGAGTAGTTAATGATGGTGTTGACCCTCCACATCCTTGTACTCCATAAGTATCTTTTATTGTATAAGAGTATCTTGGTATCCATACCATAAATGTATTTATATCTTCTATTGGTATGGTTGTTCCTACTGCTGCTGCAACATGTGTTGCTCTATTTGCCTCAGTTACAGTAACTGCATTTGCCCACATTTGTTCATCATAGTCATACCATGATTTAGATGTATTTGATGTATCAGCTTTTACCCAATTTGTTCCGTCATACACAACTGGTATCATATTACCTACTAATTCTGGTTCATTTGCTACTCCTCCATATGTTGGAATATCTAGGCATCCAGTAGGTTGATATACTCCTGATATTACTCTTAGTGTTGTTGCTACTGTTTTACCCATTGCATCAACAGAAGCATCACTTGCTATCCAAAGTCTTAATTCATAAGAGTTTGAACTACCTACCATAAGTATTCCATTATCTACTACTCTATTCGGATGAGTTCCTGTTTGAGATAAATACCCAATTTTATTCACACTATTTTTCATAAGAGAATACTTTACATCATTATCATTCATTCTAGTTTCACCGGAAAGAAGTTCTTCATCATCTAAATAAATTGTATAATCAGAGTCAAGTGATCCAGTATTTTCTAAAGTAAAAGTACACGCTACTTGTTTCATACCTTCTTCATCAGTAATAGGTATTGCATTAGTTATATTTATTTCAGTACATGTACTCTCATCTAATTCTAACTCTAGTGTACCTGCAATTATTTTATTTGTTTTTTCTCCAAATAATTCTATATTAATCCAAGCATAAGTACCACCAATTAATACTGCAGTTAAAATAAATACTCCAATAATCATAAATTTATGTTTTAAAATAAACTCTTTCATAAGACTCTCCTATTTCTATTATGTATTAATTATATAATAAATATTTTTTTATTACAATCAAAAAAAGTAGCACAAGCTACTTTTTAATTTTATTCATTTTTTCATCAGCTATCTGTTGAAAACTTTTATCATTAATTTTAGTATTATTTTGTCCTTTAATCATTGGATTAGTAAGACCTCTTCTATGTTTAACAAACACTTCATTAGAAACTAAATTTTCCATTTCAGTCTTAGTATCTTTTTCATAAGTATGTCTAGCATCATTATTTCTATATTTACTATAAATCATAAAATAATAAACAAAACCACCTACTAGTAAAAGATATTCTCCACCATCCATATCAATAAAGAAAGTACCAAAAAAACATAAAAATTCAACTAAACAAGAAATTAAGAAAAGTTTAACTTTATTAACAGGAACACTACCCATAGTCTCTTTAGTTCTTGCATTAACTGCAACATAATGTAACTGTTTATTTTCTTGTTGATAACTATATAACCAAACAGGTAAATAAGCTGCATTCCAATGTTCACCTTTAATATCTACTTCTTCAGTTTTCCATTTTGCACCACGAGTAAATTTCTTTATCGTTGGA
>CAYJDP010000128.1:1275-1642 GCA_964368975.1 uncultured Muribaculaceae bacterium | reverse complement strand
TTCTTAACTTTTTTAGTAAGTAAAGGAAGTCCTCCAACTATTAAACCTATAAAAAATAAAATAGTAGCAACATTAAAATTTTCTAAACTATAATCTATTACATTACTCATAGCAAGCATTGATATTACTGCTCCAATTCCTAAAGGAATTAAAAATAACAAACTTTTCTTCATCTTAGTAAAGATGTTACTAATAGAAGCAAGTAACTCTTCATAAATCCCCATTGTTAAAGCAAGAGTTCCCCCACTTACTCCAGGTATAATATTTGCAATTCCAAAAAAGAATCCCTTAATCATTAAAATAATATTTTATTTCATATACACTCCTAATTATCCATAACATCCATTATTAATGGAACAACATTTTT
>CAYJDP010000128.1:313-1265 GCA_964368975.1 uncultured Muribaculaceae bacterium | reverse complement strand
TATATACTCCTTTTTATTTTGTAAACACAACCTTCTACAAAATACCCTTGAGGAATATTTTCTAAATTATATGCAATTTCCATAACATTTTTACTATTTTCATTATATAAAACATAACTTCCTCCACGAATAATATCTGTAAAATATAATCCTACGAAATCATATTCATGTGAAACACTTACTTCATTTAATACACTAATATATTCATCTATTTCTTTTTCAACTTCACTGAAATTCATAGTGAAAAATTGTCCAATAGCAAAAGTCTTCTCACCAATATTAAATAATTTAAAATCATTATATAAAACATCTTCCTTACTCATACCTTCTAAAGAAGTACCACTTTTTAATAATTCCATTCCATATTCTTCATAATTAACTTCACAAATACTACTTAATGCATAAACAGCTTCAATATCTAATTTAGTAGCAGTAGGACTTTTTAAAATTAATGTATCTGATAATATCCCACTTAATAGTAAACCCGCTATTTTTTTTGGAATAGTAATATTTTTATCTATAAACATTTTATACACAATTGTACAAGTAGAACCAACAGCCATATTTCTAAAATTAATTGGACTCATCGTAGTAATACTACCTAAATTATGATGATCTATTATTTCTAATATTTCTGCTTCTTCCAAACCATCTACACTTTGTAATTTTTCATTATGATCAACTAATATTACTTTTTTAGGATTTTTCTTGTATGTTTTAATTTATTATTAATTTCAACTACATCAGTAACATAATCCGTATCTAAAAACTTAGTAGGATTATAACTTCTAATTAATGTTTTAATATAATTTACTAATGGCATTAACCTAGAAACAGTATAAGTATCATTACTAGTACGAATAATATTAACTTTATTTTGCTTTGCTATTTCTAAATGTTTATCTTTAATCTCACCATTTCCAGTAAGAATAATCAATTTAATACCTTCCTC
>CAYJDP010000128.1:0-303 GCA_964368975.1 uncultured Muribaculaceae bacterium | reverse complement strand
TACTGCATATTCAATTATACTATGTCTGTCTCCCACAATTAAAATATCATTAGAATTTAATTTAACTGTATTCATAAAAGTAGTAGAACGATAAGCAGCCACTAATAAATTACCATCTATCTCTTCATCACATCTAAGAACCTCTTCACCAGCTAATACATCAATAATATTATTATAACTTGTATTAAAATGCTCACTTCTATCATTAACAACTATTTGAGATAAATCTTTAATAGTAATTAACCCAATAAATTTATTTTTACTATCAGTAACAGGAATACCAGTTTGACCTTCTTTTAACAT
>CAYJDP010000127.1:0-1648 GCA_964368975.1 uncultured Muribaculaceae bacterium | reverse complement strand
TTTTTCTATTTCTTTAAATTTTTTCATATTATTTCCCTCCATTTTATAAATTATATTTTATTTAATTTTATCTTTGTGATGGACGATCTTTAGTTTGACCTTTTATCTTTCTTTTTTCTCCTATAAATTTGCAATTTATAGAGGAAATAGATTGTTCTGAAGATACATTTACTATCATTGCTTTCGCTGTTTCTGAAAAGTTACAAGGAATTGTAGTTGCCATTTCTTCTATTTTTATCTTTTCTTCTTCTGATAATTTTTGATATTCTGCTAAAAGAGCACTTTTATTAGATATTTGTTTTAACTGTCTTAAAATAGATTCTTTTACTGTTCTTGCACATATATATTCATTATTTTTATATACTTCATAAATACCTGTTTGAATATCAGATTCTTTTATTTCATAAATTACTTCTGTATTGTTTTTTCTATCAAAATACCCTACTGAAATCGGTAGATTATTAATTGTTGGTAGATAACTGATTATTTTATTAACTTCTTTATTTATAGCATTCCTTATTTTAGTTTGATTTTTTATATAATTCTCAGGTAAATTTCCATTTTCAAATAAACTTCTATAATTAACTGTTAATTTTTCTATTACATTTTTTATTTCTCTTAAAATGTATTTATCTTCAACATCATATAGTCCAAATATTTCTTTATATTCATAAACTGTAGCTGTTCCTAATTCTATTAAAGAAAATAAATTTTCATAAAATTCAATTTTTTCTTCTTTTGAATAGTTTTCTATTTTCTTTATTTCTTTTATACTAATAATATGAATCCCCTCCATTTAATCGAGTTATATTTTATCATAAAAAGAAGAAATATTCAATTAAAATATTTCTTTTAGTTCGTTTAAATTATTTTTTATACAACTCACAAAATAATTATTTGATTCTTCTTTATCTAAATTTGCAATTGATTCATTTGAATTAATTGGATATAGAACATAGTTTAGTGGATATGAATTTTTCTTGATAGTTAGTTTTTCTTTACTACTTTTATATTCATAAGGAATTTCTGTAAGAATTGTTTTTTCTTTACCTAATTTATTTATTAAAGTGAATGCTCTTAACATATAAATTATTTCATTTTCTTCTAAATAATTTTCATTAATTATTTTATTTAAGTATTCTTTTACATTTTCTATTACTTTACCTTTTATTTTAATAGCGTCATCGATTCCAACAATAAAATCAAATTCATTATTTAATAATTGATTATATACATTTAATGCTTTGTCTTTAGCTCTATTAATAATATCTCCTATCTCTTCTAATTCAGTTATAGGAGGAATATCTTCTAAATTATAAAATATTGCATCTTTAAATATTGTAGACTTTAATATTCTTTTTACTATTTCTTCTTTATCTTTATTTGTTGTTGCTAGTAATATTTTCATATTTTAATACCTTTTCTTTTCTAGTATATTCACCTGTTTTATAATCTCTATATCTATCATAAACTCTTTCAAAATCGTGTGTATAAATATTTCCTACAAATTCAGTAGGAGCATCAAGCCAAAATGTTTTTATTTTTCCATTTTCTTCTAAAATAGCATAATCTTGTGTTATTTGTACTAATGTACCCGTTTCACGATAAGAAATTACTTTATCATCTACTAATCTACTTCCATTACAAA
>CAYJDP010000126.1:747-1654 GCA_964368975.1 uncultured Muribaculaceae bacterium | reverse complement strand
GATACAATAATATCAATTTCAAAAAGTAAATTTAAAGATGTTTTTATTCAATGGTATGATAATGATAAAAACTGGGATTACACACAATTTAAACAATTAGACTTATGTAAGAAACTAAATTTAAATATAATATTTGCTCATTTAGGTTATAAAGGAATAAATAATATATGGTTAGATAATGAAGAAGGTAGTAACCTTCTTAAAAGATATATAAAAGACATTGCTGAATGTTATAAAAATAATATAAACTTAGTTATCATGCACTTAGCTAGTGGTTACAACCCACCAGGATGTAATGAATTAGGATTAAATAGATTAAAAGATATAACAAAACATGCAGAAGCATTGAATATAAAAATAGCATTTGAAAATCAAAAAAGCAATAAGCATTTAGAATACGTCTTAAGTAATATAAAAAATAAAAATGTTGGACTATGTTTTGACTCAGGGCACTATAATGCATATTGTATAAATAATTTTAACTTTGACTTATATAAAAATAGAATTTTTGCTGTTCATTTACATGATAACAACGGTAAAGATGATGAACACTTAATACCGTAAGATGGAACAGTTTATTGGGAATATGTAATGATAAAATTAAAAGAATATAATTATACTGGATATTTAACTTTTGAATCAGTTTATAGTAGTCAATATAAAAATATTTCAATAAATGAATTTTATGAAAAACTATATACTACAGGGAATGAACTGTTAGAGTTAATGATTGAAACTTGAGAAAATATTTATAGGAATAAGGATTGGAAAACTAAAAAAACAGTCTTAAAAATGGAGGAATATTATGAAAGTTTTTGATTTTGATAATACAATATACGACGGAGAGAGTTTACTTGATTTTTTCTTGTTTTGTTTGTCTAAAGACTTAAGTTTAATAGTATATCTA
>CAYJDP010000126.1:0-737 GCA_964368975.1 uncultured Muribaculaceae bacterium | reverse complement strand
TGAAAAATATACTATATACATCAACCAATTTTGGAAAAAGAATAAAAAGAAATTAAAACAGTCTTTTCTAGAAATGATTACTCCTGATGATTTAATAATTACGGGATGTCCTAATTTTTTATTTGATGATATAAAAAGTGAGATTAATACAAATAAAGTATTATATTCTGAATTTGATTTAAAAACTAATACAATAAAACATTTATGTATCGGTAAAAATAAAACTGTTTTATTTAATAAATACTATAATAATCAAAAAATAGATAAATTTTATACAGATTCAATGTGTGACTATCCAATGATGGAACTATCTAAAGAGGTATATATAGTAAGAAAAAACAACATCAAAAAAATAAAATAGAAAAAGGAAATATATTATGAATAATGGATATATAAATGACAAATACGATTCATGGTACAATCATCCAAAAGAATACAATCTGTTTTCAGAAGCGGAAGATAAAGGTAAAAAATCTCTTAAAGCAATAAATAAAATACTGAACGATCTGAATCATCAAGTAATTAACCCTGTAGATTTAGGAACTGGAACAGGTAAAGTATGTAATTATATAATAAACAATATTAAATATGAAGGAACAGTAACAGCATTAGATAATAATAAAAATATGATTGACTATTGTAAAAATAGATTTCAAAATAACGGAGTTAATTATATTTTAAATAATATAGAAGATTTTAAATTGGATAATAAGTCAACTTTAATTATTGCATCTTTT
>CAYJDP010000125.1:1066-1723 GCA_964368975.1 uncultured Muribaculaceae bacterium | reverse complement strand
TTCGTTTTCTACGAAATGAGTTTTATCTCTAGAAATATTTATTGTTTTTGCTATATCAGGTATTATACTGCCTATATAATAATCTGATTGATTATTTATATTTAGTTCTTTTTCTAGTAGTTTAGCTATTGCTAAATGTATAGTTGTTGATGCCATAATTTACTCCTTTAGTAGTTATTTTATCATAAATTGTGTTTTTTTTCTAGGTGTTGCATACATTAGATTAGGAGGGATAACTTATGGCAAATTATAGAGAAATTGTTACTAAAGCAGTTATTAGTAAAGGAAAAAAATTATTTACTGATACTGGTAGTGTTAATATTAATGATACTGCTTCTACAATACTTGGGTGTTGGGTTATTAATCACAAATTTAGTGGTACTAAAAATGGAGATAGTATTTCTATTAATGGTAGTTATGATATAAATATTTGGTATTCTTTTGATAATGATACTAAAACAGAAGTAATTAAAGAGAGTAAATCTTATAATGAAGTTGTTCGTATGAGAAATAATAGAGATGATGTTGTTAATGAAGAAATTGTTATTAGAAGTTTAAAGCAACCTAATTGTATTAAAGTGGATATAAGTGATGGTAAAATAAATTATATTGTTGAAAAAGAATTAGGTATTGAATTAGTAGGAGATATTAAAGTTA
>CAYJDP010000125.1:0-1056 GCA_964368975.1 uncultured Muribaculaceae bacterium | reverse complement strand
AAGATTTATGGGATGAAATATTAGAAGAAGATGTTGTATCAAATATAGATAGTACTATTGATAATGAAGTTAATGAAGATTTTATTGAAGAATTTGAGTAGTGTTATAAAAAAAAGGTTGACAGCAATCTTTTTTTGTTTTATAATAATTTCAGTTATTTAGAAATGGAGGGAATATTATATGGCAGTTAAGTTAAGATTAACAAGAATGGGTTCTAAAAAACATCCACAATATAGAATTGTTGCAACTGATGCAAGAAGAAGTAGAGATGGAGAATATTTAGAATTAGTTGGAAGTTATCATCCTTGTGATAAAACTGAAAACAAAATTAATGAAGAAGTAGCTTTAAAATGGTTAAGAAATGGAGCTATTCCTACTGATACAGTTAGAAGTTTATTATCTAAAGCTGGAGTAATGAAAAAATACGCTGAAGAAAAAGATAATAAGGCTAAGTAATATGGATTTAGTTAAATTAACAGAAGAAATAGTTAAATCTTTAGTAAAAAATAATGATGCTGTTAGTGTTAAAGAATTTGATACTGAAGAAGAAAATACTATTTTAATTCAAGTAATGGTAGATGATGAAGACATGGGTAGAGTTATTGGTCGTAGTGGACGTGTTGCTAATGCGATTAGAACTTTAGTACAAGCTAGTAGTTATATTAATGATGATAAATATGTTAAAATAAATATCGATAAGTTTTAAGATTTGTAATGATTTGCAAATCTTTTTCTTTTTTTATTTATAAGATAATATAAAAAAAACTACGGAAGTTCGTAGTTTAATATATTTTTTTATTTAAGGTTTTTGCTGTTTTTTCTATTTTACTTGTATTCATGTATAATTGTTTTTCTAATATAGTTAAGTAATAAGCAGTCCAATTATTTAATGTTTCATTAGAAGGACAATTAACTAAATTATATATATTATTTCGATATTCATCTCTGGTTGAATATTTTTGTAGTGCTTCTGAAGGAAATAAAATTGGGGATTGTTGCCAATGAAAATTATCTAAATTTTTTGATAAATCCCATAATAAAATATTTTGAAAAACT
>CAYJDP010000124.1:0-1778 GCA_964368975.1 uncultured Muribaculaceae bacterium | reverse complement strand
TTGATTATTAAATAGATAATCTTTGAATTCTTTATAACCTATTGCACTATTTAGTATTTTAGAAGTGTTATAATCATCTTTTAAACTAGTTATTTCGTCTAATAAATTATTTTTAATCATTTGGTCTACTCTACTATTTATTCTTTGATATAAGTCTTCTCTATTAGTTGTAAGACCTATAATGTTTATATTATATAATAATTTGTCTTTATTTTGAATTTCTTCTTTATTATTTTCTAGTTTATTTAGTTGTCTTACTAGTCTTTGTCTGTTATTTAGATGTATTGTAGTAGTTGGGTTTTTTTCTTTTATTTTATTTAGTAGTTCTTCGTTAGATAGATCTTCATAAGAGTTTTGTGTTGTTTCTTGATTAAATCTATAATCATAAAGCGAAGCTTTAATATAAAGCCCTGTTCCTCCTACAATAATTATTCTTTTATTTTTATTAGATATTTCTTTAATTAAATCTCTTACTTGATGTTGATATTCATAAACATTGTATTCTTCATTTATATCTTTTATATCTAGTAAGTGATGTACTATCCCTTCTCTTTCTTCTATAGTTGGTTTAGCACTGGCAATATCTAATTTTTTATAGATTGCAACTGAGTCTGCATTTATAATTTCTGCATCTAATTTTTTTGCTAGTTCTACACTTAATTTTGTTTTACCTACGCCAGTGGGTCCTAGTATTACTATTATTTTATTCATCATTTCACCTCTAATCTAGTGCTCTTTTAAACATCTTTTCTAAATCATATTTTGTATGGGTAATTACTGTGGGTCTTCCGTGTGGACAAGTAAATGGATTTTTGCATTTACGTAAGTTTTCTATTAAATAAACTTGTTCATCATAGTCGATATAATCATTTGCTTTAATTGATAATCTACATGATAAGGTTATTGCTGTTTTTTCAATAAATTTCTCTAGCGAAAAACTTTCATTTTCAATAACTAAATCAATTATCTTCTTTATAGATACTTCTTCATAGTTTTTTGGTAACCAGATTGGATGACTTCTTACTATAAAGGTATTTATACCGAATTCTTCAATATCGATATCAAAGTCTTTTAAGAGAGTTAAATTTTCTTTTAATTTTAATGATTCTTGATTAGTTAATTCTATTTTGATTGGTATTAGTAAATCACTTACTAATCTTTTTGGATTACGTAATTCATCTAAGTACTTTTCGTAATTAATTCGTTCTGCTGCAGCATGTTGATCGATTATAAATAGTCCTTCTTCATTTTCTGCAATAAGATAAGTTAAATGTACTATACCTCTTGGAATCATTGGTTTCATATTATAAGTTATATCATGAGTAGACTCTTCGGCAATCTCAAAGTCAAGGGTTTGTTCGACGTATTCTATTTGTTCTTGTACTACTTCACTATCGATGGTTTGGGGTATATATTTTTGTTCTATTATTTGGGTTTTAACTTCGTTAATAGATTCTTCTGTTCTAATAGATGCATTTGGAATTAGATTAAGTGTTTTTAGTTTATTAGATATTGTTTTATAGATTAATTCTTTTAGACTGTTTGACTTTGAGAATTTAATATCCATTTTAGTTGGGTGTATATTTATATCTATTAGAATAGGATCTACTTCGATATTTAATATAATTATCGGGAATTTATCTTTTGGTATATAGGTATGATATGCTTCTATTATTTGTTTATTTATGTCATTATTTTTAATAATTCTTCCGTTTACAAATGTAGTTATGGCATTTCTATTACTTTTATATACTTCTGGATAAGATATATATCCACTT
>CAYJDP010000123.1:0-1809 GCA_964368975.1 uncultured Muribaculaceae bacterium | reverse complement strand
CCCCCTTATAAATATCTCCAGAATCATACATCTTTTTAAAAATATTTTGCACTACTTTTTTATGAACACTATCAGTAGTACGAACAAATTTATCATATGAAATATTCATTAAATCAAAAATATCTTTTATATCTGAAGAAATTTTATCAACAAACTCCTGTGGTTCAACACCTGCTTCAATTGCCTTATCTTGAATCTTTTGTCCATGTTCATCAGTACCAGTTTGAAAATACACATCATAACCTTTTAATCTATTATACCTAGCAATAACATATCCAAAAACAATCTCATATACATTACCTATATGAGGTTTACCAGAAGCATAAGCAATAGCTGTCGAAATATAATATTTTTTATCCATAATTACCTCCTAAAAAAAAATACTATTCTATAAGGTTAAAATCTTATTAATAGTTAACGCCTATCTACGTTTATACCTACATATCGATATAACAGTTCAAAAGCCATATTTTATTTAACATTAATTCTCATTTCCACCAACAGAGATCTCTATAAATAATTTATCTAAATAAAACTCTTTCTCAAAACATTTATGAACGTATTATAACATAATAAACTTTATTCTTCAACATATTTACCTAAAAATTTAGAAAGTAATAAAACAATACTCTCATGCAACTTATTAATATCTTCTTCATTAGATAAAACTAATACCAAACCAATAGCATCACCATTTACAATAATAGGCATAGCAATATAAGAATAATAATCACTTATACCTTCTATAATATTTAATTTTTCTTTATTTAATTTTATAATATTATGTCTTTCGCTCATAATTAATTCCAATTGATTAGATATATTTTTTTCCAATAACTTCTTTTTTAAATCACCAGAACCAGCTATAAATTTATCTCTATCCGCGATAAAAACATTTTTATTTGATATACTATGCACTACATCAACTAAGTATTGTGCAATATCATTTAAATCTGACATTTTAGATATCTTCTTTAGAGAAATAACTTCATCATCAACAAATATTTCTAAAGATTCACCATCTCTAATTCTCATAGTTCTTCTTATCTCTTTTGGAATAACAATTCTTCCCAGTTCATCCACTCTTCTTACAACTCCTGTTGATTTCATATATTATTCCTCTCTTTCTTTATAATACTATTGTTAACAATTGAAAATTATTTATACTTATAAAATTAATAACTACCAAACTATCTATCTATATTATAAACAAAAATCCCAAAATTTCCTTTGGTAATTATTTCCAACTAATAGTTTACAAAAAAAAGAGCATAAATTTGCTCTAATTTGAATTCAAGATATGCGAATTATTCAAAGTAAATAAATACCTTTCTCCATTTTCTTTAAAACCATTAATTAAAGTAGTATCTTTTACTAATAATTTAAACTCAATATTATCAATTACTTGTTTTTGATAACTAGAACTTAAATATTTAATAACATCATCTCTAAACTTAATAAAATTAGTTTCATCATCAAATAAAAATTCTTTCATTGAATCAATTAATATTTTATTAACACAATCTTTTAATACCTCTTTAATTAATGTTTTCATTTTTTTATTAATAGAATTTAACTGAGTTTTAGTAACTTTAATAGTATCTGTATCTTTTTTTTGAATAAACTCTTCAACTAACCTACTTATATCACTAACTCTAACATCCATAATTAATAAAATATCTTTAATAACTACATCTCTATATTTATCAATTATTATATCTAATTTTTCGCTATCTAATATTATTTTTTTCTTTTTTGCAACATCTAAATACTTTGACTTAATTAAATCCATTGAATCAAGCGGAGGTT
>CAYJDP010000122.1:0-1852 GCA_964368975.1 uncultured Muribaculaceae bacterium | reverse complement strand
TCTTCTTCTGCTACTGATTTAAATTTTACTTGGTTAGATCATGTAGAAGAGGCTTGTCCTTATATAGATAATATTGTCAGAAAACCAAGAGTTATTTTAATAAGTGAAGCATCTGTTGAAAAAGTTGAGAAAGCAAAAAAAATTAATGTCGAATCTGTTAAGCATTTAGCTAGGCATACTAATTATATTGATGATTATGATGAAGCTAATTCTGATGTTAAAGTTTCTAATATATTAGAGGTTTATAATGAAGAAAGTTTTAATACTTATGAAAATAGATTTGTATTTACTTTAATTAACCATGTACAATTATTTATGTTAAAGCAAGAGAAAATTCTTGATGAATTTGAAGCTGTTAAAGATAAAGAGTTAGAATATAAATCTGATTCGGTTGTTAATGGAGAAAAAGTTTTAATAGAAATGAAGATTACTTCTGTTAAAGAATTTAATGGGGAAGATGATGAAGAGTTTGCTAAACAAATAGAAGAGATTAGATCTAGAATTAAAAGAATCAAACAATATATGTCTAGTTGGTATGCGAATATATTTATGAAGGATTTAACTAAGTTAAAAGTTCCTCCTGTTAAACCTCCAATTAAGAAGACTAATTTGATATTAAAAAATCCTAATTTTCAAATGGCTACTAAGTTATGGGAATATATAATTAGATATAATGATGAGACAGAAAATGAAAATGATAGTTTAGATACTACTGGAAATGATATATTAATTAATATATTAGATGGAGCTTTTTCTGATAGTTATGCAGTACTTGATATTATTTGTGATTCTAAGAGAGCGCAAAAAGAAAATTTAAGAAAGCATGCTGTATTAATTGTTAATCAATTGATTAAGAGAGCTGTTTCATTATTACTTGATGCAGGTATACAAGTTAGTGATAAAGAAATTATGCAACTAATTGGTGAGGAATTACATAGAGAAAAAGAAAAGAAATTACGTGGTAATGGTGAAGTTAAAGATATGTTTAAAAATGCACTTTCTGATTACTTAGATCAAACACAAAATTATTTATAGGAAGAGGTATTTTTAATGTTAGATGTTTTAAATAGTAAACCATTTAAAATTATTAATGTTATTATTAAAGTTTGTTTAACTATTTTAGTATTAGCATTTGTTTTAATGGTTTTCTTACAAAGATTTACTGATAATAAAATATCATTATTCAATTATAGAATGTTTACTGTAGTATCAGGAAGTATGATGCCTGAGTATGAAATAGGAGATGTTTTATTATCTGAAGAAGTTGATATTGATGAAATCGTTGTAGGAGATGTTGTTACTTATATTGGTTACAGTGGTGAATTTGAAGATAAAATTGTTACTCATGAAGTTATTAATATAGAAGAAATAGATGGATTTAAGTATTTTACTACGAAAGGTCTTGCTAATATTGTAGAGGATCCAATAGTTAGTGAAGATCAAATATTTGGTAAAGTTATTGGTACAGTTCCGATACTTTCTCCTGTTTCTAAAATAATTAGCACTTCTGCAGGATTTTATTTATTTATTATAATACCAGTAATGTTTTTTATAGTAAGTGAGGTATTTCATTACTTACTTGAAAAAGAAGAAAAAAGAAGAAATAGTATGTTTTAACTAAAAATTATGTAAGAGGTGAGTTTATGGAATTTTTTAAATCAAAGAGATTAAAATTTAGATTAGTTACAGCGTTTTTAGTAACAGTTTCTTTTTTATCAATGACTTTTGCTTGGTTTGCATATAGTGCTAGAAGTAGTTTGAATACAGAAGTTGGTGTAAGAAGTTGGTATTTAGAACTAGAAAAAGATGGTAGCGTTGTTTCTAATAGTATAGATGTTTCTTTTGATGATTT
>CAYJDP010000121.1:0-1889 GCA_964368975.1 uncultured Muribaculaceae bacterium | reverse complement strand
CTACATTAGTAACTTTAATACCTTTATCTGGTGAAACAACAGCTTCCCCACTAATCATAAGTTGTGTATTGTAAGAAGCATATCCAATCGATATAATTGTAATTGAAAACAAAATTAACACTAACAACAATAAACTAAGTTTACTCTTCATTATATACCTACTTTCTAATAATAAATTAAGGTTCTAAAAAAGATCCAGTTCCATCAGCATCATAAAAACTATTATCAACTAAATTCATAAAACCAATAACTCCATTAACTTTAGCAGGAACAAAATTAAAAAGAACATTTCCATTTGTAGCATCTGTAATTTTAAAATACTTCATATAACCAATAAAATGTCTAGTATCCAATTATTTATAGCTTTGTAAGGATATTTTGGAGAAGTTGTTCCTCCATATCCTTTGTAAACACCAGTTTTCCCTATAAACACACCTAATGTATAAGCAGCAGTTGTTCTAGCAGAAAAAATCCAGCCTCCATCGTTATTAGTATACTCTGTTTGATACACTTCTGATTCAAAAATATAATCACCTGTATTAGAAAGATTTGTTTGAATATATTGAGTTCCACTAAATACAACATATTCTATAGGATCATAATTAACAATAACAAAATTATATTTTAAACCTAACCCAATCGAAGTATTAGATGTAATACTACTATCATAATATAATGTAATTTGTATATCAGTACTACTATTAGGATTAAAATATAAAATATCTTGATCAATAATTTCATACTTTATATTAGGATTATCAGAAAATAATTCTTCTATACTCTCTATTCTATAAATATCACTACTATTATTTGTTACAGTAATATTAAAAGTTATTTTAGAACTCTGATTAGGTAAAGTTGCATAAATTTTACTATCATCTTTAGAAAAATTTGCAACATAAGTTTCAAAGCCACCACTAACAGATGAATCAACCGAAATATTTGTAATCTCAATAATCTGAGCAGGATCAACCACAGCTTCTCCACTAATCATCAATTGAGTATTATAAGAAGCATATCCAACAGAAATAATTGTAATCGAAATTAAAATAAAAAATATTCCAAAAAGCAAAAACTTTCCCTTCATAATATCCTCCTATCTTACTTACTATTAGTATACATTAAATTTAAAAAAAATACTAGAAAAAAAAGAAGTAAACTTACTTCAAAAAACCATTTATTATTACAGACTCAGCTTCTTTTTCACTTAATCCTAAGGTCATTAATTTTGTTAATTGATCTCCCGCTATTTTACCTATAGTAGCTTCATGTATCAAAGTTGCTTCTACACTATTTGCAATAACTAACGGTTCTGCTACTGCTTTACCATTCCCTTCAAGTATAGCATCACACTCACTATGAGCATAACATTTATTATTACCAACTAACTTAGAATAAAATTCTTGAGACGAATTATCAACTGCAACCGCTCTAGAAATTAAATGGCAACTTGAATTAATTCCTTCTAAAGAAATATCAAACATAGTCTTTGTAAATTGTTCATCATGTGTCTTAATATTTTCTCTAACTATTAAAGTTGAATTATCTCCTAAAACACCTTTAGTCTCACGAAAACTAGAATCAACACCTTCTATTTGACTAGTATTCATTTCTAAAGTACTTCCCGGTTTTAAATAAATTTCAGTAACTGGATTTAAAACCTTATCACCACTACCATATCCACTACCATAATGATTTTCAATATATTTTACTTTAGAGTTAACGCCTAAATAAAATCTATGTATTCCAGAATGTTCACTAGTAGAACTACCACAATTATGAATACCACATCCTGCATAAATTGTAACTTCTGCATTATCTCCTATATAAAAATCATTATAGACTTTATCACTTAAACCATTTTCACTAACAATAACTGGAATAAAACA
>CAYJDP010000120.1:0-1925 GCA_964368975.1 uncultured Muribaculaceae bacterium | reverse complement strand
CAAATAGCCTTAAAACAAGCAAATTAATCTTCAATTAAGAATGCTTACGCCCTAGCAAATAAAGAAATAAAAGAAAAAGAAACTAACTATGTAATATATACCTACGATAAAGAAATAAATGATAATTTTAAAATAGGGGATGAAATAATATCTATAGATAATACCCCAGTAAAAGAATTCTTTGAAACAGAAGATTTCTTCAAAGATTATAATATAACTAATCAAATAGAAGTAAAACTTCTTCGAGAAGAAAAAGAAGAAACAATCAAAGTAAACTTAACAGAATTAGAAGAAAAAAAAATAATGGGAGTAATCATTTATAAAATAACTGAGTATGAAACTAATCCAGAAGTAGAATTTAATTTTGATAGTGATGAAGGAGGTCCTAGTGGAGGATTACTTACAACACTATATTTATATAATCAGTTAACAAAAGAAGACATAACTAATGGATTAAAAATAGCAGGCTCTGGAGAAATATTAATAGATGGTACAGCAGGAGAAATAGGTGGAGTAGACCATAAAATTAGAGGTGCAGAAAAAGCCGGAATGGATATATTTATTGCAGTAAATGGAGATAATTATGACCTAGCTAAAAAAACTATTGAAGAAGATAATCTAGATATTAAACTAATAGGAGTAGATTCTCTAAATGATGCAATAAATCAATTAAAAGAATTAAATAATTGATAAAATAATCTCTTCATGGTAATATTAATATAATAAGAGGTGTATATGAAAGAAATAATTTTAAAACATAAATTCATAATTATAGCAATAGCACTCCTATCAACACTTTTAATAGGAGGAACTTATGCATGGACTAATATTGAAATAATTGGAGAAAAAACTAATAAAATAATATCTGGTAGTCTAGAACTAACTCTAAATGAAGAAAGCTGTACCGAAATAAATCTACAAAACGCATCTCCCATATCAGATAACCAAGGTATGGAAACTATAGCATGTACATTTACTTTATCTAATACTGGAAGTCATGATAGTAAATACACACTTTCTCTAAATGATTTAGAAATAGAAGCTTCCCAAACTAGAATGGATGATAAATTTATAAAATACTCACTAATTAAAAATAACGAAAATACTATAAAATTATTATCTACTAGTAGAAACCTAGATACAGGAACACTTAAAATAGGAGAATCAATCACCTATGAATTAAGGCTTTGGATAGACTACGACGCAACAAATGAAGCAATGAACAAAGTATTAAAAACCAATTTAAAATTAACAGCCAACTCCGACATACCAAAACCAGTAATAGAAAACATAACAGATTACTATACTTACGGAGACACTCCAGAAACAGATCTAGATGGTAGTTTAATAATCCCCGCTCAAACAAATCATGTTTCTCTAACAGAAGAGTTTAAAAACGCAATTTTTAATAACCTACCATTTACAGACAGTATTGGAAACATTTGGAATCCAGGAGATCCTCTACCAAATCCCGGAAGAACCTACACTATAAACAGCGAAACTAAAAATGTAGAATCAATGACAGTAATGTTTTTTGATGAAAATTATATAATGGCAAGTGATCCAACTATCTATCCTAAATATACTTTAGACTTAAGTTTATGGGATACAGCAAATGTTACAAATATGAAGTTGATGTTTGGAGCCAGTGCTGCTGAAACATTAAATTTAAGTAGTTTTGATACAGCAAATGTTACAAATATGAGTTATATGTTTGGAAATAGTGTTGCTACTACATTAGATTTAAGCAATTTTGACACTCGCAAAGTGACAGATATGAGTTCTATGTTTTATAATAATGCTGCTACTGTATTAGATTTAAATTATTTTGACACTAGCAATGTTACTAATATGAGCGGAATGTTTACTGCTAGTGCTGCAACTACATTAGATTTAAGTAATTTTGATACTAGTAATGTTATTGA
>CAYJDP010000119.1:0-1958 GCA_964368975.1 uncultured Muribaculaceae bacterium | reverse complement strand
CATTTAGGTGCGAGTATTAATCAATCTTTTGAAGATATGATAATGAATGATAATTTTGATTCGATAAGTATAGATGTTAAAAATGGTAAAAAAATTGAGTTTTCAGAAACTGAATTAGACAAGACTATTCGTGAAATCGCAAGTAAAATTTCTAGTAAAGATTCTGATTTTAAAGGTTCAATACAAGAAGGAATAAAAAGCGAGTCTAGTAAAATTGGAATAGATCCTGAAAAGTTTTGTTTTGATACTTATATATCTAAAGAATTAAAAAATAATAATATTGCTAATAATAATGAAGTTAGTTATAAACAAAAAAATATTGATTATACAATTAATTCAATGTTTAATAATGAAAATATTTATATGAATTCAAATGATTTTATTAGTACATTAAATCCTGCTTTAACTGATAATATAGTAACACTTCCTAGTGGTTCAGAGGTATCTGCTAAACAGTATATTGAAGAGTTTGTATTCCCACATTTACCAAAAGAGGGAACTGTAACTCTTTCTAATAATTTTGTTGTACCTACAAAACAGTTTGTTGAAGAATATGTATTGTTTGAATGTCAAAGCTTGTATAATGGAGATTTTTCAAAATACTTAGCTAATAATACTAAAAGTAATAATGGAGTTATTTCATTAGAAAAGGGTAATGAAGAAGTGAATATTAATCCTGTTGAAATTGTTGATTATATTAATCCTGAAATATTAAATAATAGAGTTTCATTACCTGATGGTGGAGAAATGTCTAATAAACAATATATTCAAGAAGTATATGCACCACATATTCCTTCAAATGGGAAAGTTAATTTATTAGACAATAGAGAAATTTCAGTTGTTCAATTTATAGAAGAATATTTACCTGAAGGAATAAATAAATATAATGGTGATATGGGTAAAATTTTATGTAATATGACTAAAAGTAATGATGGTTTAATTAATGCTGTTTCAGGAAATAGTATTAATTCAATTAGTAATGAAGGTAAAAGTGTTTAAAAAACTGAAACTAGAAATAGTTCTTTTTTTTATGGATTTTGTTTAGAAGTTTTGTCAAAAAAAACTAAGTATTAGACTTAGTTAATTATCATACGAAAACTTTTTAGTTATTTAAAAAATATTGGAAAATGTTTTTATGTATTTATATTTTTTCATAACTGATTATCTTAATGTTACAAAATTCTTGGAATCCCCATTTCCCTCTAGTTCTACCTATGCCAGATGATTTAGTGCCGCCAAATGGATTGTGAGCACCTAAATATGTAGAGTTATTACATGATATCATACCAGTTTTAAGTTCTTTACTTACTAAGTTGTACTTTTCCATATCTTGCGTGTAAACATAACCTCCAAGACCATATTTTGTATCATTTGCTAAATTTATTGCTTCATCAATTGTTTTAAAACTGACTACGGGTAAAACAGGGCCAAATACTTCTTCGTTCCAAACTTTCATATCTCTTGTTATATTTATTAATATTGTTGGTTCGAAGTAAAGTCCTTTTAAGTTTTGTGGTGTTTTTCCACCACATATTAATTTTGCACCTTTAGTTATTGAATCATTATATTGTTCAATTATCTTATCAAATTGTTTTTGATTGCTTAATGATCCCATTGTAGCTTCTTTATTAGTATAGTTACCTAAAATTTGTTTTTCTGCTATTAATCTTAATCTATTGATTACATCATCAAAAATATCTTCATGGACAATTAATCTTTTTAATGCATGACATAGTTGACCTGTATTTGAAAACCGTTTTTTAAATATACCTTCTATAACTTTATCTAAATCCGCATCTTTAAATACTATTCCAGGGGCAGAACCACCCAGTTCCATAACTACAGGAATCATTTTAGACGCTGCTACGCTATATATTTTTTTTCCTGTATTAGAACTTCCAGTAAAGCAGATCATATCTATATCTTGATTAATTAAGAATTCTCCAATTTTTTCTCCG
>CAYJDP010000118.1:1282-1973 GCA_964368975.1 uncultured Muribaculaceae bacterium | reverse complement strand
ACTGCATTTCTAATCCAACTAACAGCGTCTACTTTATTTAATTTAATAAATGTATCAGTAAAATGCTTACCTATATAACTAATAGCAATACTAGACGCTATTTCTCCAGCAGAATGACCACCCATTCCATCAGCAATAGCCATTAAATATTCATCATTACTATTTTTTACAATTATAACACTATCTTCATTATGATCTCTAACTTTACCAGGATCTGTTAAATAAAACGATCTCATAAATCCTCCTTCTTACTTCTAAGTTGTCCACAAGCTGCAGATATCTCACTACCAAACTCACGTCTTATTGTTACATTAATATTATTTTTTTTAAGTATATCATAAAATCTCATCAATTGAACAGTAGAACATCTTTTATACTGTAAATTATTTGTCTCATTATAAGGAATTAAATTAACATAAGAATTAATACCTTTTATTAAAGAAACCAATTTCCTAGCATCTTCTAAACTATCATTAACCCCATCTAATAATATATATTCAAAAGTAATTCTTCTATTAGTTTTATCTATATAAGACTTAATACTAGAGATTAATAACTTCAAAGGATAAACTTTATTAATGGGCATCAATTCATTACGAATATTATCATCTGCACTATGTAAACTAATAGCTAAATTAACTTGTAAACCTAACTCACTAAACAATTTAATTTTAGGAACTACTCCACAAGT
>CAYJDP010000118.1:0-1266 GCA_964368975.1 uncultured Muribaculaceae bacterium | reverse complement strand
ATTATATGTAAAAACCTAACTAAATTATCATAATTATCAAAAGGTTCACCTATTCCCATAACTACAACATGACTAATTCTAATATTAATATCTTCTTCTACTTGTATTATTTGTAATACCATTTCATAAACATCTAGATTTCTAATTTTCTTTAATCTACCACTTTCACAAAACTTACATCCCATATTACATCCAACTTGTGAAGAAATACAAATACTATTCCCATAATCATGTTTCATTAATACCGCTTCAACAACTTCACCATCACTTAAAGAAAATAAATACTTAGACACATCTTTTCCATGTTCTACCTTTTCTATTTTTAATCTTTCAAACTTATTTTCAGAAAAAACCTTTTCAAGTAACTCCTTACTTATATTGGAAATATCTTCTATTTTAGTAATTCTCTTTTCATATAACCAAGAAAATAACTGATCAGCATGAAATCCTTTAGAACCGATCTCTAAGAAATACTCTTTCATCTCTTCTTTAGTATAATTATATATATTATTCACCATCACCACTCCATTTATTAATTATACCAAATAATTCCATATAATTAAACTAAATTTCAATCTCTTCTATATTATTAAAATCACTATAACTTAAATTTATACTAGAATCACCTAAACCCAAATAATTACTATAACTACTTATTTCTAAGTTAATACCTACTATATTACCAACTTCATCTATTGAAATTTTAATTGAATTACCTAAATCTTCAATATCAACATCAATATTATCACAAAGTTTAAGTAAAGTAGTAGTACTAATAATATATGAATAATCTACTCTTCCACTATCATATTCTGTTTTAGATACATAAGTAGAATTATTAAATATTTCTATTAATTTATTATTATTAATAATATTATTAAATAAAATATCAAAATCTCTAATTAAAACATAAGTACCATCAACATTTTTCATAAAAAAATCACCATAATAATACTGTTCTAAATTAAAAGTAAAAATCTCTTCATCTCCATCACTATATCCCTCATATAAATAATTAATACCTGCTATATTAATATCATATTTATAATTATAATTTGCAGATTCTAAACTCTTTACTGAAAACTTTAATGAATCATCTTTCTCACTATTTATATTATCATAAGTATCAATACTACCTATAACCATAAATAAAAATATAAAAAAAACAAAGTAAAAGGAAAAAAACAAAATAGCTTTTCCTCTAGGAGTCTTTTTCAACTCTTTAATTAAATTATTTAAATTTTTAAAAAACTCTTTAATTACATT
>CAYJDP010000117.1:0-2072 GCA_964368975.1 uncultured Muribaculaceae bacterium | reverse complement strand
AAAACATGGATGTTATGATGAAGTGGAAAATCCAGATTATTATTACTTAAAAGATCTTAGTGTTACAGCAGAACCTGATTTAGAAAAAATTATTGAATATGAAAAATATGAAGAATCAATTAATTCTCAAAAAACAATAAAAAAATTTAATCCTAATAAAATAACAAAATCCTTAGAAGAATACAATGAAATTGATGGATGTGTATACTATGATAGTAGAGTATATCTTTCTAAAGAACACTTTAATAATCATTTGAATTATGAAAAATCAAAAAATGCCACAACAGAAATAAATCAAGGGAAAACTGTATAAAAACAATAAAGTAGACCAAAAATCTACTTTTTATTGTATAATGAAATTAGAGAGGTGATTGTATGAATATTATAAAAATTATTACTGATGAAGACTTTCAAAAAGAAAATATAAAAATGACTAATCCAAGAATTAGAATTGGAGCTAGAGGGATTGTTATTAATGAAGAAGGTAAAATAGCAATCTTTAATAAATCTAATAAAAACGAATATAAATTACCAGGTGGTGGAGTAGATGATAATGAAAAACCTGAAGATGCATTTATTAGAGAAGTGTTAGAAGAAACAGGGATGGATATAGAAATTATAGAAGAATTAGGAACAATAGAAGAACATAAAAGTTATGATAATTTTAAACAAATATCACATGTATTTGTAGGTAAAGTAGTTGAAGATACTAAAAAATTAAATTTAACACAAAAAGAAATAGATGAAGGCGGAAAACTAGAGTGGTTAGATTTAGACGAAGCTTTAATAAAAATAACTAAATGTATTGATGATTTGCTACCAAGTAAATATGAAAATTTATATCATACTAAATTCATTGTAACAAGAGATAAATCTATATTAGAGTATTACATAAATAAAAGGAGACTAAATGAGACAAGCAAAACAAATACTAGCACTCCCTTATAAAAAAGATAAGAATAACCAATATCTTTATGCAATCTTTAAAAGAGTAGGAATTAAAGAAAGATGGCAAGGACTAGCAGGTGGAGTAGAAGACAAAGAAACTTACTTAAAAGCTTGTATAAGAGAAATAAAAGAAGAAGCAAATATTAGTAATAATGCTGAAATAATAAAGTTAAAATCAATATCTACTATACCAGTAGTAAATATAACTAAAAAACTAATTTTCAAAGAAGAAACATTACTAGTAACAGAAAAATGTTTTGGAGTAGATGTAACAAACGAAGAAATAATTCTATCAAAAGAACATACAACTTACGAATGGTTAACTTATGAAAAAGCCATATCTAAATTAACTTGGGAAAGTAATAAAAATGCATTATGGGAACTAAATTATATTTTAACAAAAAGAAGATAATGTAAAGAAGAGGCGATAATATGGAATATGAAATTAGATATTACAAACCATTAGAAGAAATAAAAGTAGTAATAGAAAAATTAAACGAAATAAAAGAATTAAATAAATCTCTTAGAACTTATGAAAAGACAACTCAATATAATCATTGCGATAAAAGATTTAATTTTTATTCAAAAGAAATTGATGGTAGATTTAGAATAAGAGTATCTAAAAACGAAAATACTTCTAAATGTAAAATAAGTTGGAAAAGAAGACTTAATAAATTAAATAATAATATTAATGCAGAAGAAGAAAAAGAAATAAATATTAATATAGAAGAATATGATAACTTAATTTTTTTAATAGAGAATGCAATGAAATTTGATTTAATAGAAAGTTATGAAAGATATAGAACAACATATTCAAATAAAGATATTGAAATAGCAGTAGATGAATATCCTTTTGGAATAGCCTTAGAAATAGAAAGTAAAACAGAAATTAATCCTGAAAAAAATATTGAATACTGGCTTAATGTATTAAATTTAAAAAAAGAAGAATCATATAATCTATCTTGGGATGATAAATATAAAGAATTATGTGATGAACAAAATATAACTTGCTACAAAGATGTAACTTTTGATAAAAAAATGCCTGAAATAAAAGGAGAATAACTATGTCATTTTTCAAAAATTTAGCACTGTTTAATTTAATAAATTCTAAAAATAAAGGATTA
>CAYJDP010000116.1:789-2135 GCA_964368975.1 uncultured Muribaculaceae bacterium | reverse complement strand
GCTTCTCCTCTAAAGCCTAGAGAATCGATATTAAATAGGTCTTCTACATCTAATAATTTAGATGTTGCATGTCTTTGAAATGAATTTATAGCATCCTCTTTATTCATTCCTATTCCGTTATCTTGTACTACTATTTCTTTTACTCCAGAGTCAATTAATCTAATTGTTATTTCATCTGATTCTGCATCTATTGAGTTTTCTACTAGTTCTTTGACAACATT
Organism: uncultured Muribaculaceae bacterium; assembly: GCA_964368975.1. Taxonomy (GTDB): domain Bacteria; phylum Bacillota_I; class Bacilli_A; order RF39; family UBA660; genus CAYJDP01. Next base: position 1,914 of record CAYJDP010000116.1, on the reverse strand, counting down.
CATAGTTTTTTCTACTACTTCCCCTGCTGCTATTTTATTTGCAAGGACATTATCCATTATCTTTATTTTATTCATAACTACTCCTATTTTGTTTATTCTATTGTTCTTGTATCTTTGAAGGTAGGACATTCTATATATACACTATAATTATACTCTTTTAGACCTGTGGCATTTGATTCTGTTACAGTTACTGTTGATTTATTATAATCGCATTCTAAATTATCTGATTTTGGATCAATCATTTCATTTAAGTGGCCTTCATACATTAATTTTTCTGCTGTAAATGTTTCTTGTTTTGGATAAATGTTGTTTTCTATCATATATTGTTCTGCTGCTATTTTCATATTTTCAAACATATTATCATATGCTTGTTGTCTAGAGTTTTCTAAATATCCTGTATATGTTACTACTGCAAGACCTGATAGTATTCCTATTATTGCTACTACTGCTAGTAATTCTACTAAACTAAAGCCTTTGTTATTTATTTTCATCTTTTTTATTCTCCATTTCTTTTAAATAATTATAGGTGTTTATTGCAAGTTTTTCTTCTAGTACTTCGGTTAATTCTTCAATAGTTGCTTCTTTGATAGCTTTTAATGATCTAAATTTTTTCAAAAGTTCTTTTCTTCTTACTTCACCAATTCCTGGAATTAATTCTAAAATTGAAGAAAGAGCCCCTTTAGATGAAATATTTCTATGATATGTAATAGCGTATCTATGAACTTCTTCTTGTATTTTAGTTAAAAATACGAATAGATTTGAATTCTTTTTTACATTTAATATTTAATATTTATCATTCATTATATGACTAGTTTTATGATTTTTATCTTTTACTAAACCTATTATTGGAATAGATAAATTTAGTGAGTTTAATATTTCTTTTGCTACTGATATTTGTAGTTTCCCACCATCCATTACAATTAAATCTGGTTTTTCTAGATTTTCCATTATTACTTTATAATATCTTCTATATAATACTTCTTTCATAGCTGATAAATCATCTTTTACTTCAGTATCTATTTTATACTTACGGTATTCTTTTTTTTGAGGAATAAAATCTTTATATACTACCATACCTCCTACATAAAATGTTCCAAATAAATGTGAGTTATCAAATGATTCCAT
>CAYJDP010000116.1:0-779 GCA_964368975.1 uncultured Muribaculaceae bacterium | reverse complement strand
TCTAGTAATTTCTTTAATTTACCTTTTTTAGGAGATGTTATTTTTATATTAAAGTATTCTTGTAGTAAATTAGTATTAGTGTTTTCATTTATTAAGATTTCTTTAGGAAGAAGTGCATTTTTATCATAAAATTTTATAATATACTCTTCTAAATTATCTTCATCTATTACTTGAATAATTTCATTATTTGATCCGAATAGTAAACCTTCTCTGATAAAGAATATTTCTATTGATAAATAATTATCTCTTTTGTAATAATTAATCATATCAAAATTATAATTATTACCTAAGTCTATTATTTGTTTTTTAAGAGTTTCATCTATATGAGTTAACATTTCTTTGTATTCTAAAGCTTTTTCAAAATTCAAGTTATTTGAGAAATTATTCATTTTTATAGTAATGTCTTGTACTACTTTAGTATAATCTCCTTTTAGAAATTTTATTATATCTTTTTTCATAGTAGATATATCTTCTTTAACCTTGGCATTCATTTATATGATAGTATAGACATACTTCTTTTTTTAGTTTTTCACATTTTCTTAAGGGATATATTCTATTTAATAAATTCACTACAACTCTTGCTGAATATACATTTGGATAAGGTCCATATAAGTAGTTAGTTGTTTTTTTTCTTTTGACGTTTCTTGCTATTCTTAATTTAGGATATTCTTCATTAGTAAGTTCTATATAAGGATAAGTTTTATCATCTTTTAATAAGATATTATATTTTGGGTCATATTTTTTTATTAAAGTTATTTCTAGTATTAAAGACTCTAATT
>CAYJDP010000115.1:0-2158 GCA_964368975.1 uncultured Muribaculaceae bacterium | reverse complement strand
CTTTTTATAATATATTCAATAGCCTCTTTTACAAAATAAGATACTAACCCAGGATTATTACCATGCTGTAATAATATAGGATATTTACTAATAAAATTATTTTTCATCTCAACTTTCAATTTATTTTCCTCAAAAATACTATACCAATTATCAGGCCAATCTGCTTCTCCTGTATTTATATACATTATCTTATTATCAATACACCACTTTAGTATATCTTTAGTACCAACCGTATCAGCAAAATCGATTAATAAATCTCCATCACTTAATAATTCATTAAAAATCAAACTAAAATTATTCTTATCTACATCCTTAACTATAAAATTACTAGCAAGACCTCCTAATAAAATAAAATCATCAAACTCTAAAAGATCCCTTGTAATAATATAATAATTATTTTCATTAAAATTAATTTCTAATTTAACTTTCTCATAAAAACTTTTACCTACAGCACCAAATCCAAATTGAACAATTTTTTTATTAAACTTTATCATTATACTAACCCCTATATCTTAGTTTTTATACTTACTTTTTCTAAGACTACATTTCTTAATTATTTCAGACCCTGTAGTAAAGTAAATATTTAATCCATCTTGTTGAAATTTAAATAATACTTTCTCTAAATCTTTATTTATTTTATAACTTACTACTATAATATTATATATACCATTTTCTAAGAAAAATTTAGAAGTAGGAAAATCTTGAGAATAAACATCCCAACTATTATCAAATAAATTATCACTAATTCTATATCTATTAACTCTACTACTATCTAATAAAAAAACTGGTGAAGCATTCTTATTAAAATTAATCTTCTTAATTTCATCTGTTGCTTTCAATAATCCAACTTCAATATAATGATTTAAAATAGTTGATGATGCATTTAATTGAGGATTAACGCCATTATAAATTGGTATAGGTCTAAATCCTAACTTAGCCAATTTAACTCCTTCGACAATACTATCTTTACCTGCTAAATCAACAATTATAGCAGTATCTAATTTCATCTTATCTATGTACTCTACTTTATTATTACTAAAATCAAAATCCATATATTCATTATATTTATAATTCAAATTAACAAAAGAAACAGGCTTAATCCAAGCACACCATTTATTACTAGAGTCATACCATATTTTAAATATTTCTTTTTTATTCATATCTATTCACCCTCAACAAAAACTGCAATATCTAAAGCATTAGAATCTATTCTAGGTAAATTACTAACTCTTGCATAATATCCAGCATGCCTTCCATTAATAGTATAAGAACCTAAACATAAATGAAATTCTACTCCCTCATCACTAATAATAGGTACACTACTAAATTTTTTTTGCATTAAAAACTCTTTAGGTTTTTTTCTAACTTCTTTCATAATGTCATTATATTCATTATCAATACAAGCTTCCTTAATAGTAATTTTCTCACCTACTCTACCATTAGCAGGTTTATAAATAAATGTATCACTAAATTTTTTCAGATTAACCTTTCTTGTTTCTGGTAACAACTCTCTCCAAGTATTTAATGATAACCCCCTATCCTCTAATAAATCCCAAATAAGTGGAAATCTCTTAGTTTGAGCAAATAAAGCAATAGGATGATTACAAGAACTTGTTTCAGTATTAAAATAACCTTTCCAATTATTAGGTTTTATATCTTTTAACCACTCTATCGGAGTAAATCTAAATATAAAATCAATTTCTCCTTCATTACCATCAAGAATAGAAAAAGCTTTATTAGATATAAATCTAATATGATCAGCTGCACAATAAATAACTTTATACTCTAATTTACTTAATTCATCTCCTAAAAATTGCATAACTTGTCTATCATCACTAAAACAAGTACAATGAACTAAAGCAATAGTAGCATTTTTTTCAACTAAGTTTTCACTAAAATCATAAAAATCATAATTATTTTCACCAATTACATTTTTTGCCAACTTAGGTAATAATGAAGCTTCAGCAAAACCTCCAGGTACATCACTATTAACTTCACTAATTGCCCATTTACTATCTTCTATAGGATGAAAATCATATCGCATTAATCTAATGTGTTTTTTTATATTATAATTATTCATAGCTTTTAATTCATGATTTAGTTTTTTATCAATATTTAATTCTTTAATTAAATTTAAATTATTATTTAAATAATTTTC
>CAYJDP010000114.1:0-2217 GCA_964368975.1 uncultured Muribaculaceae bacterium | reverse complement strand
AAATAAAAAAACTTTACAAAAATTGTAAAGTTAATAAACATTTATTTATTTTGACTATCTAAATATTCTTCATATAACATATTTCTATCTACTATCTTACCATCTTCTAAAATTTCAATAATTCTAGTAGCAACAGTACTGTTTAATTCATAATCACGTGATGTAAATAAAATTTCTCCAGTAAAGTTAGTCATCCCTTTATTAAGTGAAGTAATACTTTCTAAATCTAAATGGTTAGTAGGTTCATCCATCAATAAAACATTAGGTTCACTAAGCATTATTTTAGATAACATACATCTAGCTTTTTCTCCTCCAGATAATACATTAACTTTTTTAAATACATCTTCTCCAGAGAATAACATTCTACCTAAAAAACCTCTAAGAATAGTTTCATCTTTAATATCATAATGAGTTCCAATCCACTCCATTATATTTAAATTACAATCAAAGAATTCTGAATTATCTTGCATTAAATATTCTGGTTTAATTGTTTTACCCCATTCTACAGTACCTTTATCATATTTTTCTTTTCCTGCTAAAATATTAAAAAGAGTTGTCTTAGTAAAATCATCCATCCCAGCAAACATAATTTTATCACCTTTTAATACAGTAAATGATACTTTATCTAATATCTTTTTACCATCTACTATTTTAGTAAGATTTTCTACTTTTAAAATTTCTTTACCAGCAGCCTTCTCTATTTTAAAATCTATATATGGATATTTTCTAGAAGAAGCAACTATTTCATCTAATTCAATCTTATCTAACATCTTCTTTCTAGAAGTAGCTTGCTTAGATTTAGATGCATTAGCACTAAATCTTGCAATAAATGATTGTAACTCTTTGATCTTCTCTTCTTTTTTCTTATTTGACTCTCTCATTTGTCTTTGTAACAATTCACTTGATTCATACCAAAAATCATAATTACCAACATATAATTTAATTTTAGCATAATCTATATCAGCTATATGCGTACAAACCTTATTTAAGAAATGTCTATCATGAGAAACTATAATAACAGTATTATTAAAGTTAATCAAAAACTCTTCTAACCACTTAATTGAGTCTATATCCAAACTATTAGTAGGTTCATCTAATAATAATATATCTGGATTCCCAAATAAAGCTTGTGCAAGTAATATTTTAAATCTTTCCTTAACTGGAATATCTTTCATAGTCATATAATGATATTCATCATTAATCCCTAAGTTATTTAATAATGTAGCAGCATCACTTTCCGCTTCCCATCCATTTAATTCCATAAAATCAGCTTCTAAATTAGCTAATTTCATTCCATCTTCTTCAGTAAACTCAGTTTGTGAATACATTATATTTTTCTCTTCTATAATTGAATATAATTTTTGATTACCCATTAATACAACATTTAAAACCATATCTTCATCATATTGATAAATATCTTGCTTTAAAAAAGATAATCTTTCACCTTTAGAAATAACTACTTCCCCAGTAGTAGTCTCAACTTCTCCTGATAATAATTTTAAAAAAGTAGATTTACCACTACCATTAGCACCAATTAATCCATAGCAATTCCCGTTACTAAATTTAATATTAACTTCATCAAATAAAGTTCTCTTTCCAAATTTCAAACTCACATTATTTGCTTGTATCATTTTCTTCACCTCAAAACATAATATATTTTACTATAAAATAGAAAAAAAAACAAGTACAGAAGTACCTATTTATAACTAAGTTTAGAAGATTCTCCATTATTAGCATTTAATCCCATTTTAATTGAATAATTATCCTCTACTGGTAAAACAACAGTATCTTTATTTCCATTATTTACACTATCTACTATTAAGTTATTACCTTTTACCTCTGCTGTAATAATAAATGGTAAAATTGATCTAGGCTTCATAGAATAAACTCCATCCAAATAAGAAACATTTGAATTATGATAATCTAGTGCCCCGATCATTTCCATTCTACAATCATTCATTACACATTGACAAATAATTGAAACAGCAGAATCATCAGTACTCATAATCGCATTATAATATACTGCCTCATCACTTGTATTAACTTTAACTTCACTTATATTAAATATTTCCATCGGTACTTTAAAGTTATTCAAATCTTTAAGATAGCTAGTAACAACCTTATGACTCATTTTTAATTTACTTTTTGACATATATCCACCTCGTAAAAAACAATATATCATAAATAATTAAAAATTACAAATAAAAAACAAACTAC
>CAYJDP010000113.1:1882-2324 GCA_964368975.1 uncultured Muribaculaceae bacterium | reverse complement strand
CAATATATATTTCATTTTTAGTAATTTTACCTAATATTTCCATACTATCAGTAATAAAAACCCCGTGATTTAAAAGAGATGCAAAAGTTTTAGTAAAATTAGCAACTTCATTATATATAATAATATTTTTAAATACCGGTATTTTCATAGTAAATACTTGAACCATTGTTCTAAATGACTTAAGTTTTTTATAACAATAAATAAATGAACTTACAAGAACAACAATAATACCAATTAATAGTAGATAGTTTACCCTAATAAAATCACTAACATCCATAATCAATATCGTTAAAAACGGAAGTTCGGCATTTTGTGACTCAAACATCGAAACAAATTGAGGAACTAAATACACTAACATAAATACTAAAACTCCTAAAGCAACAAACATAACTACTGATGGATAAGTCATTGCAGAAATCATTTGTTTTTTAGTTCTTTCCAT
>CAYJDP010000113.1:447-1872 GCA_964368975.1 uncultured Muribaculaceae bacterium | reverse complement strand
AATCCCCCGTCATTTCAGCTGTTTTAATCATATTAACTAAAAGAGATGGAAATATAGTTTTTTGTTTAGCAAGCGCATTAGAAAAACTTTCTCCTTTTAATAATTCATGAGTAAGCATAGCAAAAGCTTTTTTACTCTTAGGTTCAGTAGATTGTTTGGATAATATTTTAACAGAATCTACCAAAGGTATTCCTGCTCTAATATAAGTTGCTAATTGAGTAAGCGAAAAAGCAAGTATAGACGACTTCATTTGAGCATTTGCAAATAACTCAATATCATAAGCTTTTTTTGGTTCTATTGAAATAATTTTATATTCTTGCATCAACAAAAAGTTTTTAGCTTCAGCCAAACTCTCTGCTTCAAATAAACCACTTTCTTTTTTTCCTCTTAAATTTAATACATTATATCTATAAGAAATCAATTTTTTTGCAGGAGCAACTTCAGGTTTTTCTTGTTTTAAGTCACTAACATTAGATTCATTATCAACAGTAGTTTTAATAGCATCCTCTCTAGAAATACTTTTATTTTTAGAAGAACCACCAAATATTTTTCTAGTTAAGTGATTAATAGCAATAAACGGTTTTAAAATATTCTCTATCACTACAACTCCTCCTATTCTATAATAAATTATATCATAGTAAACTTTTTAATTAAAGTATTAAATCAAATCTTTTTCAACATTTACTACTTATATACATATATTAAAGTAGAGGTGTAATATATGTTTACTAATTATCCATTTATGATGAGACCAAGTGTATTATCAAAAGGAGCATCTCTTGCTAAAGGATTTAGTTGGGCAGGATTATTAGATGGTACTCAAAAAACATTAGGTGTAATTAATCAAGCGATACCTATAGTTTATCAAGTAAAACCAATAGTAAATAATGCTAAAACAATGTTTAAAATAGCAGATGCTCTAAAAAGTGATGAAACAAGTAAAAATAGTAATACTAACACTCAAGTACAACAAACAACTCAACAAACAACTAAAAATACTACTAACAAACCAATATTTTATATATGAAAAAGAACAATTTTAATTAATTGTTCTTTTCATATTTTTTAGTAAAATCATCTCTATATTGTAATACTCTATCTTCTTTTATTGCTTCACGCAATTCTTCTGTTAATTTAATCAAAAAACGAATATTATGAATTGATAAGAGTCTACCTCCAAGCATTTCATCAGTATTAACTAAATGACGAATATATGCTCTAGAATAATTTTTACAGGTATAACAATCACACTCTTCATCAATTGGTAATAAATCTAACTTAAATTTAGCATTATTTAAATTCATTTTACCACTTCTAGTAAAAGCTTGTCCATGACGAGCAACTCTAGTAGGTAAAACACAATCAAAAATATCCATTCCACGAATAACTGATTCAATTATATCAATTGGGTCACCTACTCCCATT
>CAYJDP010000113.1:0-437 GCA_964368975.1 uncultured Muribaculaceae bacterium | reverse complement strand
AACTTTATCTTCTGGCAAATATTTAACACCATACTCAACCATTTTATACATAACATCTTTTCCTTCTCCAACAGAAGTACCACCAATACTATACCCATCAAAATTCATTTTAACAGTTTCCTTACAAGAATACTCACGTAAATCCTCATATTCTCCACCCTGGACTATTCCAAATAAAGATTGATTAGGGTTATTATGTACAACAAGTCCCCTCTTAGCCCAACGAAGAGTTCTATCAACAGATGCTTTCATATAATCATAACTAGCTGGATATGGAGGACACTCATCAAAACTCATAGCTATATCACTATCTAATTTATTTTGAATTTCAATTGACTTTTCAGGAGTAAGAAATAACTTACTACCATCAATATGACTCTTGAAATGTACTCCCTCTTCTACTATATCTTTTTTCTTGTTTTTAGCTAAAGAGAACA
>CAYJDP010000112.1:1193-2339 GCA_964368975.1 uncultured Muribaculaceae bacterium | reverse complement strand
GTGTTTTCTAATTCCATCATAGAGGCACTTAATGTTTCTTTTGCTTCTATTCCATATATTGGGGATATTATTGGACTACTTACAAATTTTTTCAAATCATTTGCTTTATTTATTATTTCTGTTTCAGTTTTATTATCTAAATTTAGTATTTGTTGTACTGGTTGAGATAATACTTCAATTTTAGGTTCTTCAACTTCTATTACCTCTTGTACTACTTGAGGTTGCTCAAATGAAGCTTTTTTTCTTTTTTCTAAGTCTGCTAAGGAAATTGGTTCATCTCCTTCATCATCCATAGTTTCTAATTGATTATTTTCATATAACATTTTTGTTCTATTCATTAATTCATCTAAACTTATAATAGCATTTTCTTCTTGTTCAGTTTCAAAATTTGTTATTCCAATATTCTTTTCTTCTTCTTCAGCTTTCATTAATACTTCTGTTAATTTTTTTAATTCTGCTTGTGCTTCTGTTTGATTAGGTTCAATTGGTGCATAAATTAAATCTTCTTCTTTAATAGGTTCTTCTATTATTTTAGATGATTCTTTTTTCACTTCTTGAATTGGTTCTATAATAAGTTCTTCTAATACATCAATTGCAGGAATTTCTTCTACTTTTTCTACTGGCGCAAAAACAGGTTTAGTATTTTCAGTAGCAAGAGTTTCTACTTTAATTGGTTCGATTGTTAACTCTTCTGTTACTTCTTCTATTTTTTCTTCTTGAATTACACTACTTTGTTTATCTTGTAATTCAATATTAATCTCTTTTGCTAATTCAGTTAATTCCTTAGTATTATTCTTAAGTTTTCTCTTTATTCTCAATTTATCTATAAAATATATAATTGAACATATTACTGCTGCTGCTATAACTACAGTATATACTAGTATTAATTCCTTTGTTGTTAAAAATTCAATTATTTTGTTCATTGTGTTCACCTCATATTATAATATTATCATAAGTAGATTTTATTTAAAAGAAATAGTTACGATATTTATAATTATTTTTATATTTTTACAAAAGTCTTTTACAAAATAAAACTCTTGTTCGATAAAATGTTTTTTATTATTATCTATTACTTATTTTATCATATTAATTAGTTTTTTTATATATTTTTTTAATTATTATCATATATTTTTGTATGAAAGAAAA
>CAYJDP010000112.1:0-1152 GCA_964368975.1 uncultured Muribaculaceae bacterium | reverse complement strand
TATTAAATCTGTATTTATTTTATTAATTGGTGGTTTTATTACTAAAGTATTAGGTATGATTATAAAAATATTATTAGCTAGGCTAATAGGTACTGAAGGATTAGGTATTTATATGATGGTTTTACCTACATTTATGTTATTTATAGGATTAGCTCAATTTGGTATGCCTATTGCTTTGTCAAAGTTAATTGCTGAGGGAAAAAGAAATAGTAAGCAACTTGTTGCTTCTATATTACCTATTACTTTTGTAATTAATATTTTTTTGATTATTGTTATTATTTTATTAGCACCTATTCTTTCTAATACTTTATTGAAAGATTCTAGGACTTATTATGCTATTTTAGCAATTGCTTTTGTTATTCCTTTTACTAGTATTTCTAGTTTGTGTAGAAGTTATTTTTTTGGGAAAGAAAAAATGATTCCTCATGTTATTTCTAATTTAGTAGAAGATGTTGTAAGACTTTTATGTTATGGAATAGAATATGCGGTATTTTTTGTAGTAAGTGTTAATGTTATTAGTGAGATTACCTCAATTATTATTTTGATTTTTTTCTTACCTAAGAATGTTGTTATTAGTAGAAGTGATTTAGTATTTAAAAAGAGGTATTTATATGATGCTTTATCAATTGGTATTTTTAATACTACAGGAAGATTAATTGGAAGTATTGGTTATTTTTTAGAACCTATAATTCTTACTAATATATTAGTATATGTAGGTTATTCTATGGATTTTATTACAATTGAATATGGTATTTTATCTGGATATGTATTACCTATTGTTTTATTACCTTCTTTTTTTACATTTGCTATTTCTCAAGCTTTATTACCTGTTGTTACTAAAGAATATATTAGAGGTAGATTAAGTGTGGTTAGAAGAAGGATTAGACAAGCTATTATGTTTTCTTTAATGATTGGTATTCCAGTTACTTTATTGTTTGTTATTTATCCTAGTCTTTTTTTAGATTTAATTTATAATACTACTGAAGGAGTTTTATATTTAAGAGTTCTTGCACCGGTTGCAATATTACAATATATTCAAGCTCCTTTAATGTTTTCTTTAGAAGCTATAGGAAAAAGTCGACAAGCTATGTATGCTACTTTTATTGGAATGCTTATAAGAATTATTTTACTTATTATTCTTTCTTTACTAGG
>CAYJDP010000111.1:0-2388 GCA_964368975.1 uncultured Muribaculaceae bacterium | reverse complement strand
TTGTTCCATGAAATCCATATTTTCGAACTCCATATTTACTATTCCAATCATATGGAACTGGATATAAATAATTTACTGATTCAATAGATTGATGAAATGCCGTATCAAAAACAGCAACCATAACAACATCAGGTAAAACCTCTCTAAAAGCTTTAATCCCCATTATATTTGCAGGATTATGTAATGGTGCATATTCACTATACTCTTCTAAATCAGTAATAACAGAATCATTAATAATAACAGATTCACTATATTTATCTTTACCATGAACAACTCTATGTCCTACTCCACCTATTTCATAAAAGCCTTTAATAATTTCTAAAGTAATTAATTTATCTAATAAAATCTTAACTGCATCTACATGAGTTTCCATAACTACTTCTTGAATTACTTTCTCATCACCAATTTTAATAGTATAACTACTACTTTCTAAACCAATTCTCTCAAATAATCCACTTGATATACAAGAATTATTTTCCATATTAAATAATCCAAATTTTAAGGAACTACTCCCTGCATTTATAGATAATATTTTCATTTTTCTACCTCATTTCTAAAAACTATATATATTATACTATATTTTAAAGAATTTTAAAAGTCAAAAAAAGAAAGTAATCAACTTACCTTCTTAAATATAAATAGCTTACTAAACACATAATTAATTATAACTACTATTATATTTACTAATATTTTAGAAATCAAATCATTTACAAATAAAACACTAATTAATAAATACATAAATAACATATCTATTCCAAGAGATAATATTCTAAAAGAAAAAAATGAAATTATTTCTTTTCTTACTTTATCTTTACCTAAACTTTTAAATACAAATAACTTATTCACAACAAATGCAAAGATAACTGAAACAATCCAGGCAATAACATTGCTAATAGCATAATTAAAAACAAAAGAAAATAAATAAAATACTAATATATTAACTAAAGTAGTAAGTCCACCAAAGAACAAATAACTAATAATTTCATAATACTTAGAAAATAACTTCTTAATCATTCTCAGTCTCCTTCACTATATAAATAGGTCTCTTCTTAACTTCCAAATAAGTTTTTGCAATATACTGTCCAAGAATACCCATACAAAATAATTGAATACCCCCTAAAAATAATATAACACTCATAGTAGAAGGCCACCCACTAACAGGATCCCCAAATATCAATGCCCTAATTATAATTATTAAAATAAAAGTAAACGCTAATAAACAAATAATTATCCCAAGTAATGATGATAACATTAAAGGAGCTGTAGTAAAAGAAATCAATCCTTCTAAAGCATATTTAAATAACTTAAAAAAACTCAAATTAGTTTCACCTCCTACTCTTTCAATATTTTCATATTCTAACCACTTAGTATTAAAACCTACAAAACTAAATATCCCTTTAGAGTAACGATTATATTCCTTCATTTCTATAATTGAATCAACCATTTGTCTAGTCATAAAACGATAATCTCTTGCACCATCTACCATTTCAACTTTACTCATAGAATTAATTATTTTATAAAAACATCTTGCAAAAAAACTTCTAATCGGAGGTTCACCTTTTCTAGTAACTCTTCTAGTAGCAACACAATCATAACCTTCTTCAATAAGGATATTATACATTTCATTTAATAAACTAGGTGGATCTTGTAAATCAGCATCCATTAGAGTAACGTAGTCCCCTTTACTATTTTCAAGACCTGCATACATAGCTGCCTCTTTCCCAAAATTTCTAGAAAAAGAAACATATCTAACTCTCTTATCTTTTTTATGTAATTTCTTCATAACCTCAAGAGTCTTATCACTAGATCCATCATTTACAAATACAAATTCGAAATTCAAAGATTTTTTCATCTCTTTACTAATTTTATTTACTTCTTCATAAAATAATGGAAGAGCATCTTCTTCATTATAACAAGAAACAACTATTGATAATAATTTCATAATCTAAACTTCCTTTCAATAACTAAATAACCTAAAGTCATTATAACACCAAATACACTAATATAAAAACCTATATTTTTCCATAAAGAATTATATTCAATAGAAATATTATGTTCTCCAGAACTTAATTCAATCCCAATAAATCCCTCATTTACTAAAGAATAATCTACTACTTTACCATTATCTTTTATAGTAAATCCTTCATCATATGGAATACTCAAAGTAAGATAACTATCCTTATTTACAGAAATATTTCCATAAATATAATCACCTTTAGTTTTAGACATATCAACCTCAAATAAAGAAACATCATCCATATAATCAACTAATTCTAAATAATCAATTGTATATACTTCTAATTTACTTAAATCATATTTACCTTTTTCTACATAAATATCTAATTTATCAGGTTCATATAACACATAATCAAAACTATTATTATTATT
>CAYJDP010000110.1:0-2405 GCA_964368975.1 uncultured Muribaculaceae bacterium | reverse complement strand
TAAGAACTGTTTATCAAAGAACTTTACCAGAAGATCCTACTCAAGATTATTATTTTATCTTAAGAGAAACAGCTGATACTGAAGCTATCTTAGTTGAATATGGTTTTATTGATAATCCAGATGATGCAAAAAGATTATCTGCTAATCTAAATGATTATGTAGAAGGAGTAGTAGAAGCTATAGCAGATTATAGTGGAGTAGCATATGCACCACCAGGACAAACTACTGGAACTTATATAGTACAACCAGGTGATACATTATATAGTATTTCAAGAAAATATAATATCTCTGTAGATAAATTAAAAGAAATAAATAATTTAACCTCAGATTTATTAACAGTAGGACAAACTCTAAAACTAACATCATCATCTATTCCAGTAGAAACAATTAATTACACAGTAAAAAGTGGAGACACTTTATATTCAATAGCAAGACAATTTGATACAACAGTAGACTATCTTAAATCAATTAATAATTTAACTACAGATTTCTTAACTATCGGACAAACTTTACAAGTACCCTCATCAACAGATCCACAAGAACCTTTTTCTACCTATGAAGTAAAAAAAGGAGATAGTATTTGGTCTATCTCTCAAAAATATGGAATAACTCCAGATGAATTAATCGAATTAAACAATCTTAATACTACAGTACTTCAAATAGGACAACAATTAAAAGTCCCAAATGAAGTAGCTTTTACAAATGAATATAAAGTAGTATCAGGAGATTCTCTATATTCAATAGCAAGAAAATTTAATATAACAATAGATGAATTAAAAGACGCAAATAATTTAACATCAACTCTTCTATCAATTGGACAAATCTTAAAAATACCAAATTAAAAAAGATATCAAAAATTTGATATCTTTTCTTCTACATATTTTTTCTTGTATAAATAATTAATCCTACAATACCACCAATTACTAGTAAAGTAATTACTAAAGCAGCACCACCAGATTCTTCTTCTTGAGTTTCTCCTGTTAAACCTTCTATTGTATTAGCAGTAGAACTATCTAAATAACTAGCATCTACAAAATCCATTACATCATATCTTTCGTTAACTGGAATTTCACTTTCCTCAACAATAGCATCAATCATTTCTTGAGCATAATCATCCATATATCCAACCCAAGTTTGATTCCCAATTATTGTAAAAGGAACACCTTGTGAATCTTGCCCCATAGTAGAAATAACTTCTTCCATTAAAGCAGCATTATCAGCATCTTCCCAAGTTTCATAATCAATTACTTCAAATAAATGACCGTACTCATCTTCAATACTTGCTAAGAAATCTTTTTCTAAATCACAATAAGAGCATCCATTACCCCAAAAGAAATAAAATTTAACTTCATCACTTTCTTCACTAACTACCTCAGTCCCTTCATCACTAACTGCATCAACTTCATCAGTTGCAAATACAGACATTGGTAAAACTAACATCATTGCAATTGCAAGAAATAGTATATTTAATTTTTTTATCATATCATTTACCTCCACATCTACTATAACATAAAATTAAAATATTATAAACTTATTTATTTAATTCTTCTAATTTCTTCTTAGCATCATCCATACTAATAAATAACTTACATTTACAAATACCATCACTTAAAAACTCATCACAAGGACATAACGTAGTATCATCAACATTTAATCTACAAGGACAATGTCCATCTTTTTTTTGTAATCCCTCCATAATAATACCAACATATTTACTATCTGGATTAATTCTATAATTTTTCATATCTTCCTCCTATAAATTATTATAAATAAAGTATAACAAATATCTATTATAATTACCATATTTATATTATAATATAACTGGTGATAATTATGCCTGCAATTTATACGCATATAAATTTTAGTACAAATGTATACAATGGACTACCAAATTCTATAAAAGAAAAAATAAGTCCATCTTTTAATATTTATAAAATATTCTCACAAAGTTTTGATAATTTATTTTTTTCTAAAGATAAAACAATAACTGAACTAGGAAAACTTGCTCATAGAAAAAATATAAATGAATATTTTATAAATATTATAGAATACATAAAAGAAAATAATTTAGAAGAAAATAGTGAAGCATTATCTTTTCTATATGGATCACTTTCTCATTACATCTTAGATAAAAATCTCCATCCTTATATATTTTACCAAACAGGAGTATATAACAATAAAGATAAAGAAACTTATAAATACAATGGACTACATACTAAATATGAATATATGTTAGATGGGTACTTCTATGAAAAAAACACTTCAAATAAATATAAAAATATAAATCCAAATAAAGACTTATTTAAGTATCAAACATTTTCTAAAGAATTATCTACCTTAATAAATAAAATTTATCAAAAAACTTATTCAAAAGAATATAT
This sequence comes from uncultured Muribaculaceae bacterium, assembly GCA_964368975.1. Taxonomy (GTDB): domain Bacteria; phylum Bacillota_I; class Bacilli_A; order RF39; family UBA660; genus CAYJDP01. Next base: position 24 of record CAYJDP010000110.1, on the reverse strand, counting down.
TTATCCAGATTTATTAAAATCTAT
>CAYJDP010000109.1:1170-2445 GCA_964368975.1 uncultured Muribaculaceae bacterium | reverse complement strand
CCAGGTAATTTTAATCGACCTCTATCAATCATTTTTGGATCTGTATCCCATCCACTAGTAGTTAATTCAATAATCCACTCATCTCTTGCTGGAATTTCAAGTACTGATAATAACTCAGCAAAATAATACTCAACACGAGCAATATTCATTTCATCAAGAATAATTGTATGAACATTATCATCATAATTAGCTCTATATAACTCACCTAGTACTTCAGTTTCATTAAACTTTTTAGTAAACTCATTAAAATACCCCACTAACTCTGTCTTATCTTTCCAAGACGGTTGAACTGATGCAACACAAGAATCATTATTAACAAATTTTCCCCATGCATAAGCAAGTGAAGTTTTACCTGTACCAGAAATACCTTGTAAAATAATTAACTTACCACAAGCAAGTCCACCAATAAAAGCTCTAAGTAAACCTGGTGCATAATAAAGTTTTAATTGAGATGCTGCAAAACATCTAAAATCATCAACTAATTGTTCTAAATTAGTATCTAAATCATACTTTTTAACCTGAACATTAGCAAATTTTTCATCAATAGCAGTCATCTTAGGGAATCTAGAATTACTAGTATCTATATCTTCATCAGACTCTTCTCCCATAGATTCACCATTAGGATCATCATCAGGACTAAGTCCTAATTGAGAAACTTTCATAGCCATCAATTCATCTTTTTCCTTCATTAATTTTCTAACTTGATCATTTAACTTACCAATTTCTTCTAATAATTCTTCTTGATTAGTACCATTTTTTCTAAGATTAAATATTTTTCTAATAAAGAAGAATACTAACACTAACCCACCTATAACAATAGCAAGTACTAAGATAATAGCAAGAATTGCTAATATCCATTCAAATGTATTAAAACTATCACTATAACTACTAACAACATCTGAGTAATCAGAGAAATTAAACATTCCTCCAATCCCCTCAAATAAACCTGTAAATATTTTAGCTATCCCATCAAAGAAAATAGCAATAAATTCATAAAAAAACCTAACAAATGTATCCATAATTACTCACTCCCTATATCCCCTACTTTACCTTTTAAATCTATATAACTAACTGTTTTTAATAGATCACTAGGTAAATAAGTTAATAATTCCTTAATATCTTTATGTCCTTTATTTGCAAATATATAATCTGCAATATACATATTATTCTTATCTCTTACTGTCATCTTACAAACTTTATCTAACATAATAGCAAAAGTATAATTTTCTTTTCTTAACTTTTTAAGTAAAACTTTATACTTAACAACATCTTCAA
>CAYJDP010000109.1:323-1160 GCA_964368975.1 uncultured Muribaculaceae bacterium | reverse complement strand
TTTCTCTTTAGCATATAAACTACTAGGAATATTAACTAAATATTTATTATTAAATTGCTTACTTTGAATATCTTCAACAAACTTAATCATTAATAAATTAAATAATACATTAATCTTATCTTCAGCAATAACTCCATCTGTATATGTTTTATCAATGATAAAGTCACTATAAACTTTATTAAAGTCTAAATTATGTTTTAAAACAACACCATTAAACTCTCTAGATATTTTATTAATCTCTAAATTAAACATTTTAGTATTCATAACTTCTAATAAATGCTTAATAACTTTTTTATACTTTTTCAATATAGTATTAAAGTCCTTAGCCATATCTTTTATATCGCCGTGAGTAATAACCTCATCTTTATAAAATTTAACTAATTTTTCTTTATATAAATCTACTCTAATTCTAGTATCAGGAATTTCATCAAAACTTTTTTCTAAAATATTTATTAGTAAAAACATTGAAGTAAACTTAGCAACCTTATCTTTATATTTAGTATCATTGCCTTTATAGTCACTAGCTAATTTAACACCAAATTCACGTATTACTTTATCTAATTTAGAATGAACATTTTCTCCAAATAAACTACTATGTGTATCACTATAATAATTATAATATTTAGCATCTAAGTAAGCAGTAACAAAATCATTTTTTATACCTGCTTCATTAACAGCTAATCTCGGACCATTAATTACTTTAATTATTTCATTAAGTTTTTCTACATTTAAAGCAATAACTTTTTCAACTAAATTCTTACTCTTCTTAATCTTTTTTTCTAAATGCTTTAAAGTAATATCTACTAAATCTTCTTCTTCCTCTTCTACATGACTAGC
>CAYJDP010000109.1:0-313 GCA_964368975.1 uncultured Muribaculaceae bacterium | reverse complement strand
TTAGCAGCTTCTTTTTCTTCAGCAACTCTCTTTTTCTCTATTAACTTTTCTTTTTCTAATTCTTCTTTTTCTTCTACCTCATGTGTGACTTCTTCTAATACTTTATCAGTATCATCTAAATCGACTGAAATAACTCTAAACATTGATGTCTTAGAAAGATCTTCCTCAATTTGCTCACTTGTTCTTCTAGGTACAACATTATCATTAGTAGGATTAACTCCATTTTCAAAAACTATTGTATTAGTAAGATCTTTATCATATTCACCACCACTTACTTTAGTAGCAATAACTTCCTCTTCTTTAGTTTCACTAA
>CAYJDP010000108.1:0-2457 GCA_964368975.1 uncultured Muribaculaceae bacterium | reverse complement strand
CCTCCAAGTAGAAATTACTCGAACACCAAAATGTTCGATAATATAAGGCATCGTTAAGATTTAACGATGTTTTTTTGTGCAATTTTTTATTAAATTGTGTAAAAGAAAGTACTAAAATAAAAAAAATGAATTGTAGTGTCAAAATTAAAACGAAAAATAATCAAAAAACAAACTAAAGTTATTCGCATATTTTTGATGTTATATTAGAAATGTTGTATAAAACGTCGAATATATGTTATAATTATTAAGAAGAAATTAATGATAAAAATAAAGAAGGAGAATTAAAATATATTTATTGTAGTAGCATTGTTAACTTTAATTATTAGCAGTTTTGCATTTTCACAAATAATTGGAACAATATTATTTGAAATACCCAAAGGTCATTATATATTTATAATTTCAATTATAGTCCGGGGTGTAATATTATTTGGATATTACTTATTGGTTAGTAATATATTTTCAAATTATATGAGTAATTATTATTGGTGTACAGGGATTGCTTTTATTTTTTCATTATTAACTATAAAAAAAGATTATTAAATTGTTACATGTATTATAAAATATAAATAATTCAAAAAAATAAAACTAATAAAAAACAAATTTATTAAAGTTTTTAAAGAAGGGAGGCATAAAGTGAAAGAAAAAACACTTAATATATTAAAGAAAATAGGAATCGTCATTATAATTTTAGGAATTTTATCTTGGTATCCTTGGTTAGTGAAAGTTGATGAACAAACTAAAGATACAGTATGCCATAATATATGGGGGTTCACATTTAATTGTAATTAATGTGATTAAACATATAAAAATAATAAAATAATTAAAAAAATTGGTATAATTATGAATGAAATCATAGATGTCACTGTTGAAAAGTAGTGTCGCAAAATATTCAAAAAACAATAGAAAATCATTCAAAAGTTTAAAAAGTCATGAATTTTGATAATAAAATTATATTGAAAATAAAAAATTCTTGATATTTCGAAAATCCCTATATATAAGGAATTTTTAATTATGAAATCAAATTTTATTCAAGAAATAAACGAAAATAAAGCAAAAAATAATGGTATTTAAATCATCTGCTAGGAATTGTAAAAATGTTGTGATATACTTAAAATACAACGAGGAGTTAGAAAATTGGGGTTCGTATAAGAAGACCGTACTGCTCCAAATAGTAATTAAATCAAACTAATAATAGTTTGATTTTTTTTTTGTTAAGTAGTAATAAAATTGGAAAATATTATTGAATAAAAGTAGTAAAAGTGATAAAATCACTATATATACTATAAGGAGGTTAACATGGATAAACAAGAACGTAAAAGAAAAACAATTATTCTAACTATAATAACAATTATAATACTAATAATTATTCTATTATTAAGTTTATCGTGTACTGAAGATGGAATCTTCTATGAAGACCTTCATGATTACTTGTCTAGAAACGATTATAAAGAATTAGATGTCGAAGATGACTTTTTAAAAGATACAAATTTATATGATGAAAACTTTATTTGTGAAACAATTTCTTATGAAAATGATATGTTAGAGTTTTATAATTGCAAAATAAAAGAAGAAGGTAAAACTGAATACAAAGATTACTGTACATATGATGGAAAAGACTTTATATGTGAAAATATAGAAGAAGATGAAAAAGAAGAAGAATCAGAAGATAAAGATATTATAGAACAAGAAGTCGAAGAAACTCCAAGTACAGAAACTGAAAATAATCAAGAATCAACTTCATCTAATCAAACAACTACTACAACACCTCCAGTAACTAATAATACCCAAAACCCAAGTGTTGAAGAAGATGAAACTACCGTGCCAGAACAACCTGCAATAATAAATTTTGATTATAGTAAAACAGGTTATACAAAAGAAGATGTTACTATAACAATCTCATCTACAAATAATTTATTATATTGTACAACCTCATCATCTGATTGTACTCCAAATACTAATCTAACGTCAGAAATAAAATTTACTACTGAAGGTACTCATAAAGTATGTGTATTAGATACAGTAACTAATGAAATAAAATGTAGTGAGACAGTTACTATAGATAGAACTGCTCCTATAATAAATGAACCAACAATAACAGGGACAAAAGGAGATAATGGTTGGTATAAAACTCATGTTTTAATAACAGAAAATGGAGCAGTAGATAATTTATCTGGAATAAAAGATGTATCAACAGATAAACCATTTATTAATTATACAACTAATGGAGAAACTGTTACTATTACTGCAATAGATAATGCTGGGAACACATCTACTAAAGAATTAACTTTTAAAGTAGATAACATAAATCCAACTATTTCAAATTACACAATTAATGGAACAACAGGAGAAAATAATTGGTATATAACAGATGTAAATATTTCGGGAGTAGGAGCAACCGATAATTTATCAGGAGTAGCATCCGTAACACCTAATCAAACAACATTTACAACAGAAACT
>CAYJDP010000107.1:0-2458 GCA_964368975.1 uncultured Muribaculaceae bacterium | reverse complement strand
AGAACAAACCCCTCTAACTCTTGATAGCCAAAAGGAACTAGTACTCTAATACCTACTCTAATATCATTAATAAACTTATCAGGAACACTATAATCAAATACTTTATCAATATTTTTATTAGATAACTCAACTAACACTTCTACAACCATAATATTCCCTCCAATCTATCTATATTATAACAAAAAAAAAGAGAAAACCCTCTCTTTTTTAAAATAATCTTAAAATATCTTGAAAAGTAACATATATCATTAATCCCATTAACAAGAATAATCCAACAGTATGAATCATATTTTCTGTTTGAGGTTTAACAGGACTACCTTTTATACCTTCTATAAATAAGAATAATATTCTTCCACCATCAAATGCAGGTAAAGGTAATAAATTTAAGAATCCAACATTTATTGATAAAAATGCTACTAAATAAATAATATTTTCAACACCAGCACTAGCAGAATCTCCTACTATAGAATAAATTCCCACAGGTCCAGATAATTGACTAACTTTTACTCCACCAGTAAATAACTCTGATATTGTAATCCACATTTGATTAAAAATAGAAGCAGTTTTTCCAACAGTATATTTAATAGAAGAAACAAATCCTCTATCTACTTCTTGTTCTAAGCCAATCCCATATTTATATAACTCATTACCATCAACTTCAACTTTTTCAGGTTTAATATCATATTTTTTAATATCACCAGACTCTTTTTCAACAGTAATTGTAGAACCAATTTCCGGATCACTAATACCTAATTCAATAGCAACTTCATCTATATTAGAAATACTATTCCCATTAATATCTACAATCATATCACCTACTTCAATACCAACCTCATCTGCAGGAAGACCTTCTTCTAAACCTGTAACTAAAGGTTCAAGTCCTGGAGCTCCCCATATTAAAGCCATAAAGAAAAGTACAATAATTGCAAAAATAAAGTTAAACCCTGCTCCAAAAAACATAATTAAAAACTTTTGAAAAATAGTCTTATCTTGTAAACTACGTCCTTTAGGAATCTTTTCTTCATCATCACTTTCAACATCTTCACCAGCCATCTGACAAAAACCACCTATAGGAACTGCCCTAATAGAATAAACTGTTTCACCACGTTTAAAGCTAAATAATTTAGGCCCCATCCCAATAGCAAACTCATAAACATAAACACCTGTTTTTTTAGCAAATAAGAAATGCCCAAGTTCATGAACAAATACTATTACACCAAGTACTAATACAAATAAAATAATATTTAAAATAATCCCCATATCTTCCTCCTATAAAAATCTAATTACTAACACAACTGCAAGTAATACAAATATCAAACTATCAACTCTATCAAGTACTCCACCATGTCCTGGTATTAAATTAGAAAAATCTTTCTTTCCATAATATCTTTTTATAGAAGAAAATACTAAATCACCAAGTTGACTAACTATTGATAAAAATACTGTAACAAGACTAACAATTAATAATGAAGCACTGGTATCAACTACTACTAAATAAAATGTACTAGCAACAAAACTTCCAATTAAAACTCCACCTATTAAACCTTCAATTGTTTTCTTAGGACTAATTTTAGGTATTAATTTATGTCTACCAATTAATAATCCCGTAACTAAAGCAAAAGTATCAGATAATATTGTAATAAGTAATAAATATATTAAAAATTGCAAATCCAAATTACGCATAATAATTACTAAATTAAAACTAAGTCCAATAAATAATACAGATCCTATTAAATATAATGCATCATTTAAATTATATTTCTTATTATCATTAATAAATACCATAGGAGTTAAAAATACAAAAATAATTAAAGCAACAATTCTATAGTCTATTTGAGATACAAACTCAATACTCCTAAAATTATACATAGTTCCAAAAAACACTAAAACACTAGCAATAATTTTCAAAGTAATTGGAAATTCTTTTCTCTCTTTTCTCATTAATAATAACTCATTCAATCCAACAACAGACAATATACCAGCAAAAATTGCAAAAGGTAAATCACCTATTAATAATACAGGTACAAAAATAATTAACATAATAATTGCACTAACAATTCTACTTTTCATTCACTCCACCAAACTTTCTTTCTCTTAATCCAAATGATTCTACTGCTTTTATAACCTCATCCTCTAAAAAATCAGGAAATAAAACATCTGTAAAATAAAATTCACTATAACTAGATTGTAACATCATAAAATTACTTAAACGTTTATCTCCACCAGTACGAATAACTAAATCTAAAGGTCCTAAGTTATGATATAAATTAGCATAAATAGTATTAATGTCTATTTTAGCTATATCTAACTCTCCAGCTTTAACTAATTTACACAATGACTTAGTCATATCAACAATTTCATTTTCTCCACTATAATTAAGTAATATATTAACAACTAATCCAGTATTATTTTTAGACTTAAAAACAACCTCATCCATAGCTTTTAACACCTTATCACT
>CAYJDP010000106.1:940-2489 GCA_964368975.1 uncultured Muribaculaceae bacterium | reverse complement strand
TTGATTTTAGTGATGATGATAAAAAGAAATTTGTATTAAATAAAAGTAATTATATAAATGAGAATAAAGATGTAGCTTTATTTTTAGATATTTGTTTTAATAGTAATACTATAAATGAGTATTCTACTTTTGTAAAAACAGATGATTGGAATTTAGATGATAGTAAATATAATAATAAGAATAAAGTAAAGATATTTAATTATTTTGGTGCTGATATAGATGATATTGGAATAAAAACATTGGATAAGATTTTAGATATTAAAGAAAAAATAGGTGTTTTAATTAATAATAATAAGAGTTTTAAAGAAGATAATATTCAATATAAAGAGTTAAGTGATATTGTTAATAAAGGTATTTTATTAGAAAATACTATTAAGAGGAAAAATTATTTTGAGTTTGTTAATGAGTTTAGTTATATGTTTAATGAAATGGATTTAACTATGTTAAAAAATAAAGATAATAGAAGTGGTTATGAACAGTTTGGTTTTTATAATTTGTTTGGAAGAAGTTTAAGAGATGATGTTACTTTAAAATGTTTTTTAGTGGATGATTATAATAATAAAAGTGAATTTGCAGTAAAAAAAATTAAAGAAGATAAGATTAAGTTTTATAAATATATTGGTGTTTATAAAGATGGTCAAGATATTGATGAATTTTTATTAAGTGATGATGCAATTGATAATGAACCAAGTAAAGAATTTATTAATTTAGTGATTTCTAAAAAGAATGAATATTTAAAAAAAGAGAAATTAGAAATTTTAGAGTGTACTAGTACGTATAAGGATAATAAACAATATATTGATAGGCTTGGTATTTTAGATAATTGTGATTTTGAATTAGAAGATATTAAAGAAAAATATATTTATTCGAATATGGCTATGGTTGAAGTAGATGGTGATAAAGATATTCTTCCGGTAGTATTTTATTCTAAAGGTGCTACTATAAATGGTTATGCTGATATTTCATTTATTCATGAATTAGTTCACTGTATAGAAGGTAGTTTAGTAGAAGAAGGTGTATATAAGAGTGGGTATGAAATTTTAACTGGAGAGAAGGATGAAGATGCTTCGAAAAGTACAGTGGCAAGACCTTATACTTCAATATCTGAGGCTGTTACTCAGTTAATTGCTATGGAAATAACTGAGGAAATGCATAATGATGGAATTTATTTATTTGAAGATAAAGATATTAGTAAAATTAGACATGCTACTAGTTATGAAAGAAGTATTATGTTTATAAAAGATTTTTTTAATGAGTTTAGAGAAGATAATTATGAAGCAAGATTATTTAATAAAATGGATTATTTATTTTCGATGGTAGGAGAAGATAATTTTAATGAATTAAATGATATTGTAAATGAAGATGTAGAAAAAAACTGTGGTATTTATGATAGGGATATTCTTTTTGAAAGTAGAAACGAATCTTATAAAAAATCTAAAGAAGTTTTAAGTGCTATGCTAGTAAATAGTTCTTTAGATAATAGTGATAAAAGTTTAGATGTAAAAGGAGATAGTAAATGATTAAAAATATAAGTAAAGATAATATAATA
>CAYJDP010000106.1:0-930 GCA_964368975.1 uncultured Muribaculaceae bacterium | reverse complement strand
TTAAAAGTAAGGAATATTTAGAAGATATAGTTCCCTTTAGTTTATTAGAAATAATTAAACTTAATCCAGTTTTATTAGTAAGTGATGAAAAAAACTATATAATTGGTGCTAGTTCTTTAGATAGACCTATCTGGATTTGGACAATAAATAATATTGATAAAAATATTATTAAAGAAATTAATGAATTTTTATTTAATAAGTTGAGTTCAAATAAAAATATTACAATAGTTGCAAAAATAGAAGTTGTTGATACGATAGTACAACCATTTGAAGATAGTTCTTATTCAATAGAAAATAGACTGAAGATGCAGTCTTTTGAAAATACTAAATTGAAAGTTGCTAGAAATCAGGATGTAGTAATTGATAGAGTATCTCTTGATGATATTAATGATATAGCTGATGCTATTGGTAAGTTTTATAAAGAATGTGAAAATATTGAATTAGACAAACAAGTTTGCCTACAAAAAGCGAGAGAAGATATTAAGAATCCGTTATTTTCTGTTATAAGAGATGCAAATAAAGTAGTTGCTACTGCAAAGACTTCTAGAGAAACTGATATGCATATTGCTATTAATCAGGTTTATACTTATCCAGAGTATAGAGGAAAAGGTTATGCTGCTGCATTAGTTGCATATATTTCTAAATTAATTATGGATAAAGGTAAAATACCAACTTTATATACTGATATTGAAAACCCTTCTTCAAATAAGGCGTATATTAATGTTGGTTTTGTTGAAAAAGGAAGAGTTGATGAAGTTAAACTTATAAAAATGTAAGGGAGTAGTTATGAAATTAGTATCTATTTTAAATGAAAAATTCGAAGATTATAAAATTGATTTAATTTTTGATTGTTATAAGTGGGATCCACAGTTTTTAGATAGTAATACTATTTCAAAACATGTATTAGTATTAACTAAAGAAGAGGATACT
>CAYJDP010000105.1:0-2491 GCA_964368975.1 uncultured Muribaculaceae bacterium | reverse complement strand
GTATTATTAAGGGAGATGCTATTAATTAATTAAAAGAAGGTGTTTCAATCGATGAAATTTTTATTAGACCTAGTCGTGTTAAATTAAAAAAAGCTGATCCTAGTAATAATGTATCTTTTGTTCAAATTACAATTAATGAAGGTAGAAATCATCAAGTAAAGCGTATGTTTGAAGCTGTTGGATTTAAAGTAGTTAAGTTAAAACGTGAAAAGGAAGGTTTTTTTGACTTGAAGGGTGTGAATCCTGGAGAATATAGAAAACTTACTCCTAAGGAAGTAGCAAAAGTATATGGATTACATGCAAAATAAAAAAGCACTATGTGCTTTTTTTTATGCTTCAATAATAGCAGCAGTTGGGCAAGCTTCAATTGCTTCTGTTACTGAATCTTTCATGTCATCAGTTATATTACTATTTTTGATAACAGAGATTCCTTCGTCGTTCATTTCGAATACATCTTCACATATAGCAACGCATGCTCCACATCCGATACATCCAGGTTCATTGATTGTTATTTTCATAATTATATCTCCTTTACTTCTTTATTATAGTATATAATTATTACTTGTGTAAATAGATAATTAATAAGTTTTAAAAATTAGTTTTATTTTTAATTTATATATGTTAAAATAATATAGAGTAGGTGAGTAATATGTCAAGTAGAATGGATCGTTATAATAATAATGATAATACTGAAGTAAGTGTATCTAGAAGAGATATAAATAAAACATTATATAGAAATTTAGATGATAATCGAGATTATACTAGTTTTACTACGGATGTTACTAATACTAACGCTGTTGATATTTCTAGTGCTACTAGAAATAGTCAAACTAGAGAGGGTTATCATCAATTAAAAGAGTATGATAACTTTATTAATAAACCTAAAGTTAGAAAAGAGTTAGATGATTTTAATTATTTATATAAAAATCATGAAAAGAAAAATTATGATATTAATAATGTATTGGAAGAAGCTCGTAGAAATAGAAGTGATGATGATTTAGAAAATAAGCGTAAATTAAAAAATACTAATTATAATATTTTAGCGTCTATTGATCCAAATCAATTGGAAGAATATAAAAAATATAGAGAGAAAAAAGTTGTTAAGCCTAATGAAGAAGAACTTCGTGGGTTAATAGATACTATTACTTCTAAAACATTAGCTGGAGAGTTAGATAAAGAAGCTACTGTTGGACTTCTTAGTGAATTGATGGCTACTAGTAAAGTAGATGTTTCTGATATTGATGAAGTTGATGATAAATTAGAGTTATCTAAAGAGATTTTGGATAAAGATGTAAATTTGATTAAAGAAAAGAGTAAAGAAGTTATAGCTGAAAAAAGTGTTATGAATGATGCAGATAATGATTTTTATACTCGTAGTATGGATTTAAGTGATAAAGATTTTGATTTTGATTTGGAATTTAGAGAAAAGAAAGTTCCAGGTATTATTAAAGTTTTATTGGTGGTACTGTTAATAGTTGTAGTTGTTGGTATAGGATATTTTGTTTATAATATGTTGTAAAAAGTAGGTAAGCTTCCTACTTTTTTATAATAATATAAGTATAAAGATATTGACAAGTTAATAAAAATAAAGTATAAATAATTAGACAAAGGAGTGGTTAGATGGGAAAAAAATTGGTGATTGTGGAAAGTCCTTCTAAAAGTAAAACTATTGAAAAGTATTTAGGAGAAGATTTTGTTGTTACTTCATCTAAGGGACATATTCGTGATTTAGCAACATCAGGTCAATTTGGATTAGGTGTTGATATAGAAGATAATTTTAAACCTTCATATGTTGCTATTAAAGGTAAAAGTTCTGTAATTAAAGATTTGAAAAAAGAAGTTAAAGATAGTGATATGGTATATCTTGCATCCGATCCCGATCGTGAGGGGGAAGCTATTGCTTGGCATTTAAAAGATGCTTTAGGTATAAAAGATGATGGTTATAAGAGAGTATTATTTAATGAAATTACTAAAGATAAAGTAGTTGACGCTATAAATAATCCTATTATGATTGATGATAATTTAGTGAAAAGTCAAGAAACTAGAAGAATTCTTGATAGAATAATTGGTTTTCGTTTGTCTAAATTGTTACAAAATAAAATAGGAGCTAAATCTGCTGGTAGAGTACAAAGTGTTGCTTTAAAGTTAATAGTTGATCGTGAAAGAGAGATAGAAGCATTTATTCCTGAGGAGTATTGGAATATTAAAGCTGTATTTGATGAGTTTGATGCTGAATTATTTAAGTACCGTGATGAGACTATAGAATTAAAGTGTGAAGATGATGCGAATAAAGTTTTATCTTCTATTGGACTTGATTATAAAGTAGAAGATAAATCTAGTAAAGTTAAAAATAAAAAGAGTAGATTACCTTTTATTACTTCAACTTTACAACAAGAAGCTTCTACTAAGTTAGGTTTTTCTGCTAAGAAGACGATGAGTGTTGCACAAAAGTTATATGAAGGGATTGATTTAGGAAGTGAAACTGTTGGGT
>CAYJDP010000104.1:0-2618 GCA_964368975.1 uncultured Muribaculaceae bacterium | reverse complement strand
CAAGAAAAAGAGGTAATTGAATATATTGAAGAAATGGTTAACAACGTAATTGCAAAGAAAGACACACCTATAATACATAGATTTCATCATAATAGTAAATATGAACATGTAACTTCAATTCTAAAAAGAGGAATTATTTCTATAAATAAATTAAATAAAGAAGGATACATTAAATTAACAGAACAACAGCTATTTTTATTATCTGATTTCTCTTCACATATAAATGGAATAGATGAAATATCATTATCAGTTATAGATGATAAAAAAATAGATAGTAAAAAAATATTATATGATCCTTCATCTCCAACTGAGGTAGATATATTAATATCTCATGAAGTAAAAGCAAGAAGGGCATCAACTAATTATGATAATGAATATATATCATCTTCTTCAATTAAAACAGAAAATCTTACTGCAATTGATATTAGAATCTTAAAATGGCTTAATACGATAAATTACGAAAGTAAAAAAACAGATATAAAATCACTTATTGAAAACTATAATAAATTAAGAGATATAGCAACAGTATTAAAAGAAGAAAACAGAACAATCCCTCTACGTGAAATGTCTAAAGAAAATCCTCATCATTTTGATTTAGAAAAAACATCTCAACTTTCAAAAATAATCATTAAATAATTGAAAAAAAAACAATTTCATGATATTTTATATATAGTAGAGGAGAGTATTATGAAAAACAATAAAGGATTTAGTTTAGTAGAATTATTAGCAACTATCGTAATAATAGGAATTTTAGCTGGGGTAGGAATTGTATCATACAATGCTATCAGAGCAGGTATTAATGAAGACTTTTATGAAAATCAAAAAGAAAATATCTCACTAGCAGCTCAAACTTACTTACAAGCAAATACATCAAAAAGACCAGCTAATGTAGGAAATACTACTATAATATACTTAAGTGAGTTAATTGATCAAAATTATATTGATCCAGTAAAGGATCCTCATGATGTTAATTGTATAGCTGAACAAACAAAAATAACAATAACAAGACAAGAAAATAATAATTTAATTTTTGATGTAACTTTAGTTTGTCAAAGTTATAAAGAAGCATAAACTTGACTATCATATAAAAAAATGATAATATAATATCAATTACCAAGACAAAGGATAAGATAAATTAATAGCTTTATTTAGAGAGTTCGTGGTTGCTGAAAACGAATTAAAGTCTAATTTATTACTCCCTTTCGAGTTGAATTATTAAAAGTAATTCCGGTTAATCCCGTTATCTAAATTAAGTAAAACCAAGGATGGTACCGTGTAATTCACTCCTGCATATTATATGTAGGAGTTTTTATTTTAAGGAGGAAAATATGATAAATATAAAAGAAGATGAAAAACTAAGCGTTCTAAATCACTCATGTGCTCATTTACTAGCGCAAGCAGTGAAAAATCTTTATCCAAATGCTTTATTTTGGGTAGGGCCAACAATTGAAGAAGGATTTTATTATGACATTGATTTAGGGCAGGATTCTATTAGTGAAGATGACTTTGCAAAAATAGAAAAAGAAATGAAAAAAATATCTAAAGATGGAAAAAAAATAATTAAACAAGAATTATCAAAAGAAGAAGCTTTAGAAAAATTTAAAGATGACCCATATAAATTAGATTTAATATCTAATATGAATGAATCTGATACTGTAATTACTTGTTACAACCAAGGAAATTTCTCAGATCTTTGTAGAGGACCTCATGTAGAAACAGTTAAAAAAATTAAATATTTCAAACTATTAAAAGCATCAGGTGCATACTGGAAAGGTGACTCTAAAAACAAAGTTTTACAAAGAATTTACGGAATATGTTTTGAAACAGAAGAAGAGTTAGATAATCACTTAACATTGTTAGAAGAAGCTAAAAAAAGAGATCATAAAAAATTAGGAAAAGAATTAGGTTTATTCATGATAAATGAATACGCACCTGGAATGCCTTTTTTCTTACCTAAGGGAATGATTATTAGAAATATATTAGAAAATTATTGGTATAAAGAACATACAAAAGAAGGTTATGATTTTTGTAAGACACCTATTATGATGTCTAAAGAACTATGGGAAACTAGTGGTCATTGGCAAAATTACAAAGAAAATATGTATACAAGTTTAGTAGACGAAAAAGAATTTGCAATAAAACCAATGAACTGCCCAGGTGGATTATTAGTATTTAAAAATGGATTATATTCATATAAAGACTTACCTCTAAGATTAGGAGAATTAGGTCAAGTTCATAGACATGAAGCTAGTGGAGCTTTAAATGGATTGTTTAGAGTAAGAACATTTACTCAAGATGATGCTCATATATTTATGACTCAAGATCAAATAGAATCTGAAATTATAAGATTAATAGGGTTTATTGATAGAGTATATAAAAGTTTATCACTAGATTATAATATAGAATTAAGTACAAGACCTGAAGATAAATATATTGGAGATTTATCAATTTGGGAAAAGAGTGAAAAAGCATTAGCAACAGCATGTGAAAAAGCAGGAAAAACATATAAAGTTAATCCAGGAGATGGAGCATTTTATGGACCTAAGCTAGATTTTCATGTTAAAGATTCTTTAGGAAGAGAGTGGCAGTGTGGAACAATTCAATTAGATATGAATTTA
>CAYJDP010000103.1:352-2682 GCA_964368975.1 uncultured Muribaculaceae bacterium | reverse complement strand
ACTTTATTCATAGCCTCATTAGTAGCATCATAATCTATCCAAAGTCTTAATTCATAACTAACAGATTCACCTATTTCAATCATTCCTTTATCTAATACTCTATTAGGATTAACTCCAGTATTAGATAATAAATCAATTTCATTAACACTATTTTTAACTAAAGAATATTTAATAAATTTATCATCCACTCTAGTTTGTGATGCTTCTATTTCTAAATCATTTAATAATAAAGAATATTCACTATCATGACTCCCAGTATTAGATAATGTAAAAGTACAAGCTACATTCTCCATCCCTTTATTATCACTTATAGGTGAAGCATTAACTAAATTTATTTCAGTACAACTATCTTCATTTAAAGTTAATTCTAAACTACCAGAAATAATCTTATTAGTCTTCTCTCCAATAATTTCAATATTTACCCAAGCATAAGTACCCCCTATTAAAAAAGATGATAATACAGCTACTCCTAATATAATAAACTTAAACTTCCAAATAAATTCTTTCATAAATATTCTCCCAATCATATCTTAATAAAATTATAACATAATTCAAATAAAAAAAACACTAAATTAGTGATTTTCTTGTAAATACTTCTATATTTTTATCAATATAAATATCAACATTACCCTTATTAACAATCTTAACAAAACCAAGTCCTGATATAACTATATCTTCTAAATATTTAACTTCAATACTAGTCTTATTTAAATCTTTTAAAGACTCACTATTACTAGCATTCAATAATCTTTTTACTTTAATATCGTTAGATACAAATAAAGTAAAACTATTCTTTTCCCCTTCAACATAATCAATTCTTACTAAATCTTCTATTATAATAGATTGATTTTTTCTTAATTGATAAGTTCTAGGCTTAATCTCTTTTCTAGGAGAAACTTTCTTAACTAACTTATCATCTAAATAATTAACTATCGAACCACTATCTACTAACCCTGGAGTATCTACTAAAGTCAAATGATCATCAATCTCTATATTAACAGTATTTAATGTAGTAGAAGGTAAAGGAGACATAGTCAACTCTTGTGTATTAGTAGAATAATTACTAATAAGTTTATTTATTAAAGTAGACTTCCCTACATTAGTATGAACTACTACATAAACATTTTTAGTAGTTTGAAAATACTTAATTTTTTTAACTAAATAATCTATATTATAATTTCTAGCAACACTAGTAACAATAATCTCTTCAAATTCTACACCTTTATCTTTAATATACTCTATTAATTTTCTTTCTTTAACAGACTTAGGTAATACATCTTTCTTATTAAGTACTAATATCATCTTATTAGGTAAATAATTTCTAATCTCTTCAATATTCTTATCTAAATTTAATAAATCAGTAATATATAATACTAAATCTTTAGTATGAGCAACACTCTTTAATATATCTAAATACTCATCATTACTCTTAGTAACAACTTGATATTCACCATAATTCTTCATTCTAAAACATCTTTGACAAATATCTTGTTCCATACTAATAACATAACCTTCTTGTAATACATTTTGATCTTGTAAAGTAACTCCACATCCTTTACATTTTTTCATCTCACTCATAATATTTACCTCTTTCAAAAATACCCTTTTTCTTAAATGTTTTTAATATTCTATCCTCAAAAAATCTATTTAAACTAGTAATCTTCAAATCTTTCATCCCTAAAGGATCTACCAATATAGTAGTAATTCTAAATCTATTACCTACTAATACATCAGTAACAATTTGATCACCTATCATAACCATTTCTTTTTTCTTTAGCTTATACTTATGTCTTATCTTAATTAACTTAAAAACAAATGGTTTCATCCCATAACCATATCCATCAATACCTAAATATTTCTTATAAGGTTTTATCCTAGAAGTAACATTATTACTTAATATAATTATTAAAAAATCATCTTGTAATTTTCTAATCAAATTAAAAACCTCATCACTACATTTATCATCATCAATTAAAGCAATAGTATTATCTAAATCAAAAATCAAAGTAGTCTTACCCATCTCTTTTAATTTATCATAATCAATCTCCAATATATTTTTCTTATATATACTTGGTCTAAACTTATTCATATAATCACCACCTTTATTATACTATATTTTACAAATAAAGTCTAATTATTTACTCTTTGAGTAATCATTTCTGTATTCCTATCAATTTTTTCAAATTTATAACCATTCTCCTTAGCATAATCAATTATTCTAGGAAGAGCTTCTATAGTTTTCTTCTTAGTATCATGTAATAACACCATATTATATTTATCTTTGCTAAGGTTACCTACTACATTAGAATAAACATCATCTACACTACTCC
>CAYJDP010000103.1:0-342 GCA_964368975.1 uncultured Muribaculaceae bacterium | reverse complement strand
TTGCTAAAGTACTCATAATACCACTACTGTATTTATTACTAATAGTATTACTACTTCCTCCAGGAAATCTCAATACAAAACTTTTCTCACCAGTAATATTAAATACTCTATTGCTAATAATTTCTAAATCTTTATAGTAATTTTCTACTGAAGAATAAACATCAGAATAAACATGACTATTTGTATGAACTCCAACAGTATGACCTTCATCAAACATTCTCTTAATTAATTGATCAGGTCCACCTCCCATAACAAAAAATGTAGCAGAAACACCTTTTTCTTTTAATATATCTAATATCCTAGCAGTAGTCTCTTCATTAGGACCATCATCAAAAGTTAAAT
>CAYJDP010000102.1:0-2706 GCA_964368975.1 uncultured Muribaculaceae bacterium | reverse complement strand
AGATAGTTACGGGGATAATTCGAGGAAGAGTTGAAGATTCTACTGGTTCTGATATAGAAAATGCAACTGTTAAGATATTTGATACTGATTTTAATCCAATTAAGCATACGATGACTAATGCTGATGGTAATTATACATTTCAAAATATTCCAATTGGTGAATATATTTTATATGCAGTTAAAGATGGTTATTTAATGTCTACTAAGCGTTCTTTAACTTTTACTGGTAGTGATGTTAACTTAGCTGATATGGCCATTACAGTTGATTCTGAATATGTTAAAGGGAATATTTATGGATATGCATTTGATGATCATGGTAATGCTTTTGATGGTGCTATAATTAGATTATTAAATGGAGCTGGTGCTGTTGTTGGAGAAACAATTAGTGCAAGTGATGGAGAGTATTTCTTTAATAAAATAGATGCTGGTAGTTATACAATTACTGCTATAGCAGATGATTATGATATATACACTCCATATCCAGTTGATGTTGCTAATAGTACTAATACTCAAGTTGATGTTTATTTAAATAAAGTTACTCAGGCTAAAGAAGGTACAATTAATGGGGTTGTAATTAATAAAGCAAGAAAAACTCCAATAGTTGGAGCTACAGTTGGTTTATACGAAATAGTTGGAATTGGAGAAGAAAGATCTCTTAAACTTAGAAAAACTTGTATGACTAATAATGAAGGTCGTTATTTCTTCGGAGTTGTTCCTGAAGGTAAATGGGTTGTTAAAGCAAAATCTTCAGTTGATGCATAATAGTTATTCATAAAAAAAGCACTTTTTAGTGTTTTTTTTTAATCTATTACTGGATTAATAGATAATCCTATAAATGAAAATTCTTCAAATGTTTCAGTTGATGATATAATTAATTTATAATTATGATTGTCTTTTTCTTTTGTATTAAAAGATATATTTTCAGATATAAATTGTTCTGACAAGTTTATTTTTTTATATTCTTCATTATCTAATTTTTGTAACTGAATTTCTATATTATAATTACTTGCATTTATTATTTCAATATTATAATCTTTTACTTCTTTACTCACTTCATCATTACTATGATTTGTAACTTGGAATAAATATTCTATTTCTTCATTATCTTCTGTATTTAAATTAGAGATTGATATAGATGTTGATATAGGCTCTTCATTTATTAATGGTAATGCTATTTCATTATTTATTTCTGGAGGTTTATCCATAGTTAAGTAATATATAAATAAAGATATTACGGTGATTGCTAAAAGTATAAATATTGCTAAAAGAGTTTTTTCTGATTCATTAGATAAATCAATTTTTTTAGTAATAATTATATTATTTTTATTAGCTAAATAGTCATAAATAATACTATCTCTAAATCCTATTTTTTCTGCATCATGTCTAGTTGCAGCATAATATACTTCTTTTATATTAGACCAAATAATTGCACTTAAACACATAGGACATGGTTCGCATGAAGAATAAATTATACAATCATCTAGTTGGTGTGTATTTAATTTTTTACATGCGTTTCTTATAGCATCTACTTCAGCATGAGCAGTTGGGTCATTAGATGATGTTACTTTATTGTGTCCTGTTGCTATGATATTACCTTCTTTGTCAGTTATTATTGCTGCAAATGGTCCGCCTTCTTGATTATTTAGAGCTTGTTCAATTACTTGACTCATTATTTTTTCTTTCATATTTTCTCCTTTATGTGAATTTTGGATTTAAGTATAATATTATTTCTTGATTAGGAAGTATTGGAGTGTTTGTAGGAATTGATTGTCCTACTACATTACCTGTTCCTTCTAATTTAACATTTAGTCCTAGAATTGATGCTATATTTTGACTATCTTTACTAGAAAGCCCTGTTAAATCTGGCATCAATATTGCTGAATCATTTGTTATTAAATATACTGTATCTCTACTAGTAATTATTTCTCCATTATTTGGGTATTGATTAATTACTTTAGTTCCAGTTCCAATTACTTGATAATTTATATTTTTTGTTGTTAATTCAGTTATTGCAGTGTCTATATTTTTATTATTAAAATTAGGTACAACATACTCTGTAATTTCTACTTGATTAGTTTCATTATAATCATCATTACCATAGTACTTCGATATATTTTCTATTATACTTTTTACTGCGTTAGATATTGGTAATTGACTACCATTACTTGGTCTTTGTACTGCTGCATAAATAATTATTTCTGGGTCATCTTTTGGATATATTCCTGAGAATGAGGAAATTATATCTTGTTTACCAGTAAGATACCCTCCTCCATTTGGATTTGCTATTTGAGCAGTTCCTGTTTTACCAATTAATTGACCACTTTCAATTGTATAATTTGCACCAGTTACTCCACCATTAACTGTTTGATCTAGTAGACTTAACATTTTTTGTACTGTTTCAGTTGATGCGACTCTTTCTTGTTCATTTTTATCATTTTCTAAGATTATTTCTCCTGTAGTTGGGTCTACAATTTTTTCTACAATATATGGTTCCATAACGATTCCATCATTTGTAAGTGAAGTCATTGCTTGAATATGTTGAATTGGAGTTGTTGTAATACCTTGTCCAAATCCAGCATTAAATATTTCTGTTTCGTATTGGAACTTCAATGTTCCTTTTGCTTCATTTGGTAATTCAATACCTGTTTGTTTACCAAATCCTAGTTTTTGATAATATTGTCTTAGCATTAAACTAGATATTCCATCA
>CAYJDP010000101.1:0-2825 GCA_964368975.1 uncultured Muribaculaceae bacterium | reverse complement strand
TCTAGGAATTAAATCTTCTACTGATATTGATGTTAAAGAAATAATAGATGTTGTAGATAGTGATGTTGTTTTAAATGAAGAGATGTTAAAATTAGGTAAGATTATAAGAGATAATACTTTAGCAACTTTAATTAGTTGTTATCAAGTGATGCTACCTAAGGCTTTAAAGGCTAAAGTTGGTAGTTTAGTTAATAAAAAATATAAAAGGTATTATCGATTAAAGCTTGATTATAGTATTAAGTATAATGCTAAACAAGAGGAAATAATTTCATTGTTTAAAGATAGAGAATTAGTACTTCGAGAAGATATTTTAAAGATTAGTATTAGTAGTTTAAATACTTTAGTTAAACGAGGTATTTTAGTACTTGAGTTAGTTGAGGATTATCGTTTAAAGTATGAAGAAGTGGATACATTTAAATATGATTTAACTAATGATCAAAGTAGAGTAGTCGATTCTATTTGGTCTGATATGACTGGTGTTCATTTATTAAGAGGTGTTACTGGTGCTGGTAAGACTGAGGTATATATGGAATTATTTGAGAGAGTTATTTCTCTTGGGAAAACATGTATTTTATTAGTACCTGAGATTAGTTTAACTCCGCAAATGGTAGATAGATTTACTAAGAGGTTTGGTTCTAATATTGCAGCGCTACATTCTGCTTTGAGTGATGGTGAAAAGTATGATGAGTGGAGAAGAATTAATAAAGGAGAAGTTTCAATTGTAATAGGGGCTCGTAGTGCAATATTTGCGCCTTTAGAAAACTTAGGTATTATAATAATAGATGAGGAACATAGTGATTCTTATAAACAAGATTCATCTCCTAGATATAGTGCTAAAGATGTTGCTATTATTAGAGGGAAAGTTAATAATTGTCCAGTGATTTTAGGTAGTGCTACTCCTTCGATTGAGAGTTATGCTAGAGCAGTAAAAGGCAATTATAAATTAGTGGAGTTATTAAATAGAGTTAATGGAAGAGCTCTTCCTTTAGTTAAATTAATTGATATGAATGAGGAAAAGAAGAAAACTTATAGTTATTTTTCTGAGGAGTTGATTTTATCTATTGAGAAAAGAATTGATTTGGGTGAACAAGTTATTTTATTACTTAATAGACGTGGTTATTCATCTATTGTAAGTTGTAAGAATTGTGGTGAAGTAGAAAAATGTCCTAATTGTGATATATCTTTGACTTATCATAAAACTAGCAATATGCTTAGATGTCATTATTGTGGTTATGCTACTAATAAAAAGGTTGTTTGTAGTCATTGTGGTGAAGAGAGTATTGTTGATATTGGAGTAGGTACTCAGAAGGTAGAGGAAGAGTTGAATAAATTGTTTCCTAATGTTGGTGTTTTAAGAATGGATGTGGATACTACTAGCAGAAAAGGAGCACATAAAAAATTAATTGAATCTTTTGAAAAGGGGGAAGCTAGTATATTACTGGGTACTCAAATGGTTGCTAAAGGACTTGATTTTTCTAACGTTACTTTAGTTGGCGTTATTAATGCAGATACTAGTTTAAATATTCCTGATTTTCGTAGTAGTGAGAATACTTTTTCTCTACTTTCTCAAGTAGCAGGTAGAAGTGGTAGAAGTAGTAAGTGTGGTGAAGTTATTATTCAAACATTTAATCCTGATCATTATGCAATTGAATACGCTAAAAAACATGATTATGTTGGTTTTTATAATGAAGAGATGAAGTTAAGAAAAATGTTAAAATATCCACCTTATTTTTATATTTGTTATATTAGAATAAGTGGTAGAGATATGAAGTATACTGGGGTAGAGGCGAATAAGATAAAAAAATCTTTGGAGAGAAATCTTGTTTCGTTTACAATATTAGGTGTTACTACTTGTAATCCTTTTAAAATTAATAATATATTTAGATATGGTATTACTTTAAAATATAAAGATTCTAGTGATTTATATCCTTTGTTAGAGAAGATAATAGATCATTATAAAAGTAATAGTAAAATTAAAGTTGATATAGATTTTAACCCTAGTCATTTTTAAAATTTTATGATATATTTATACTAGGAGGAGAGTTTTATGGAAAATAAAGATGTTAATTCTTCGGATCTTTTAAATGCTAATTCAGCGGATAGTATAATAAATAGTTTAGAAAATATGGGTAGTAATGATAATAATTCCTCTTTGGGATTCGATAATGCTATAGTTGATTCTAATCTAGAAAAAGATTTTGTAAGCATGGGTGCTGCTAATATTGGTGATAAAGATAAGTTAGTAGAAAATACAAATAATAATTTTATTAGTATGGGAGCTGCTAAAGTTGAGGAAAAAGCTGTTGTGAATTCTTCAATTGATAATAAAGATGATGCTACTTTTAGAAATGAAATGGAATTTCAAAAAATAATGGAAAATGTTCAGAGTCAGCATTCTAGTTATTATGATATTAATCATCCTGTTGTAAAAGGTATTTTATTTGCATTATTTGGAATAGGTTTATTTGGAGTAGTTTATTATATTGCAATGTGGTTTTTGAATAAATAGAAAGATATTTTTCTTTCTTTTTCTTTTGTTTACAATAGTTTATTTATATAGTATAATTTATTTATAATAAAGGAGGTTTATTATGTTAGATAGTTTATTTAGTAGAGAAGATGTTAAATCTTTAATTAAAATGATTACTACAAGTAATAGATATAATAAAAATATAATTGGTTCTCCTTTGAAAATGGGATTTTTAGATATTAAAGATTCTTTGATTTTTGTATATGAAGCATTATATAAATATAAAATTATTGTTGAAGACGAAATTTATTTAGATGATTTTGTATTTAAATTAAATAGGTATTTATTTAGATTA
>CAYJDP010000100.1:2537-2846 GCA_964368975.1 uncultured Muribaculaceae bacterium | reverse complement strand
TTGCTAAATCAGCGACAACTAAACTACAATACCTACTCTTATCATAAGAATCACCATAATAATTACATACTTAATTATTAAGGCCTTCTTTATTTAAAGAATTCTCAAGTATATGACGAAAATATATACCAAAAAATCTTTTATCTGTAAAAGCACGTGACGTTGAAATATAATTATCACTAATTGTATCTTGAATATCTTTAAGAACCGGACATACAATTTCACTAAATTCTGGATTTTTAGCATATTCTAAATATTTTTTAAAACCAATAAAAATACCAGAAAGACCTATTTTACTAATTATCTCTT
>CAYJDP010000100.1:0-2527 GCA_964368975.1 uncultured Muribaculaceae bacterium | reverse complement strand
ATAATAACTTTTCTAAATAACTCGTCACCCATAAGTAATGCCAACTTATCCATAGTAGTAATAGTACCATCAACATCACACACAGTAACAATCTTTTTCCCCCTAAAACTCATATTATTTATAACTCTCTAATATTTCATTAAATTCACTAGGAATATCAACTTCAAAGCTCAATAATTCTTTAGTTCTTGGATGAGTAAAAGCAATAAACTTAGAATGAAGTAATTGCCCAAATTCATTACTCTTTTTATTTGAATAAACTGGATCATTAACAACTGGATGACCAATATAATTAAGATGAACTCTAATTTGATGAGTTCTTCCAGTTTCTAATTTACATTCGATTAATGTATGATTAGAATATCTTTCTAATACAGTTAAATGAGTAACTGCATCACGACTATTAATTGCAGTAACAGCCTGCTTTTGTCTATTATTTATATCTCTTCCTATTGGAGCATCAATAGTTGCACTATCGTGTCTTAAAACACCTTGAACTAACGCTACATATTTGCGAACTACTTCTCTATTAGCAATCATTTCACTTAATTTTTCATGAGTAAAATCATTTTTAGCAACTAACATTAAACCACTAGTGTCTTTATCAAGTCTATGTACAATACCTGGTCTATCACTATCCATATTACTTAATTTAAAACGATATAATAATGCATTAACTAAAGTATCGGTATAATGTCCGGCAGCTGGATGAACAACCATCCCTGATGCTTTGTTTATAACAAGTAAATCATCATCCTCATATATAACATTTATATCTATATCTTGAGGAACAATATCCATATCTACTTTTTCTTCTTCTAAAATACTAATTTCATCATCTATCTTAACTACATAATTAGCTTTAACAGAACCACCATTAACTAACACTTTTTCATTCTTAATTAACTTTTGAACTCTACTACGAGAAATATCACTCTTACTAGAAATATAATTATCTATTCTCTCTAACTTATCTTCACTATTTACAATCATACTTACCTACTTATTGAATTTTCTAATTCAATATTACTTCCTACTTCATTAATAAACATCTCTTCCATAACATTATCTACTTCTACTAAATCACTAGCTTCAACTGAATCAACTTCTATATTTAATAATCCCCTGTTTTTAAGATGTTCATCTATTATATCAAAACATTTGTCACAGTCAAGATATTTTTCACGATGACTAGGTAAAAAATCAACTTCAGTAAACATACCAGCCTTAACTTCTTCAAACATAGAACTACCAGAATTAATTAAAGAAATACCTATGGTATTTTGAATATCTGCTAATGAAGCATCACTATCACTATTTAACATTTCAAGTAAAGCATCAAATGTAGCATAATCAAATCCAACAGAACCTACAATACTATTATATATAACTTCAGTATTACCAGAAAAATATGCATTGTATAATAAATCATCATCTATTAATATATCAAATAAATTAGCAATTACCCCATTACTAAAATAATTCATATTCTCATCAAATGCAATTATATTAGAAGCAAGTATTTTATCAAAACCACGCATAACACCTTCTAATTTTATATCTATATCACTAACTTCTCTACTTGTATCAACTCTAATAATTTTTAAAATATCCATCATAAAATCACTCTCAAAATTAACATTATGAAAACGATTATCTCCTATTTTAATAACCTTATCAAAACAATCAACTTCAAGTATTGAACCTTCTACAAATTCAACATTCAAATTATTTATTCTATCAAATCTAGCCATTGGAAAATTAACTCTTAAAAATTCATAACAAACCCCTATTGCCTCATTTATTTTTGACTTTTTCACTAATATCACTCCATATCATAATTCCTATAAAAATCACTATTCCAACCACTATTGCAATGTCCGCCAAGTTAAACACTGGAAAACTATACGACATAATATTAAATGATAAATAATCAACAACCCCTCCATAAAAGACTCTGTCAATTAAATTACCAATAATCCCCCCAATTATAATACCCAATAAAACTAATGAGAATCTCCCGAGTTTTTCTTCATGAATAAACTTATCTACATATATTAATGCCCCAATAGCAATAATTATAAATAGAAAAGACATTCCTTCAAACATCGAAAATGCTGCTCCATAATTCTTTAAATAATAAAGAGAAAAGAAATTATCAACAATACTTATTTCTTGATATAACTCCATATTTGACATAACAATCCACTTTATTATCTGATCAACTATTATAACCATACAACTAATACTATATATCTTTTTTCTCTTTTTATCAAGAAATTTATTAATCTTATTCAACATCTTTACTAATCTCAACCTTCATAATTTTATTAACTATTACTTGAATTTGATCTAATCTTTTCTCTACTTTACCACTTATTTTAATTAAATCACCTCTAATTATTTCTTTAGCTAACTCATAAGTTTTCGGAAATATTGTAAACTCCATAACTCCAGTCTCATCACTACCTTTTATAAATGCCATATCGTCCCCCTTTTTAGTTTTAATAACTTTGACTGAATCAAC
>CAYJDP010000099.1:0-2912 GCA_964368975.1 uncultured Muribaculaceae bacterium | reverse complement strand
TCTTGCATAGTGATTCCATACAACGTATTAGCGTATTCCATAGTTTTCTTTTTATGAGTAATTATTAAAAATTGTGTTTTATCTTTATAGTTTTGTAAGTATTTACCAAAACCTAGGACATTCGCTTCATCAAGTGCTGCTTCTACTTCATCGAATAAACAGAAAGGTACTCTTCTTACATTTAGTATTGCAAATAAAAGTGAGATTGCTGTTAGAGTTTTTTCTCCCCCTGATAATAAATTAATATCTACTCCTGTTTTTAATAAATCAGTTGGATCAGTTAACTCTAGTTTTGCATGTC
The DNA here is from genome assembly GCA_964368975.1 of uncultured Muribaculaceae bacterium. Classification (GTDB taxonomy): domain Bacteria; phylum Bacillota_I; class Bacilli_A; order RF39; family UBA660; genus CAYJDP01. The sequence goes on along the minus strand of CAYJDP010000099.1, from coordinate 2,611 downwards.
CTCCTCCAAAAAGGGAAGTGAATACTCCTTGAAATTCTACTTGGATTTTTTCAAAAGTAGTTTTAAACTCTTCTCTCATAACATCATCCATTTCATTCATAATTTCAAGTAATGTATTTTCAGCATTTAATAAATCTTCTCTTTGATTAGTTAAGAATTCATATCTAGTATTTACTCTATCGAATTCTTCAATAGCATCGATATTTACCATACCTATTCTTTTTATTGCAGCACGATAGTTATTCACTAATCTTCTTGCTTCATTATCATCTACGTCTAGTGAATATTCACTTTTAGCACGCTCATAAGTTAATTCATAATCAGTAGAAAGTATTTCTAACATATTATCTATTTTGATATTACATCTACTAATGATTACTTCTATGTCATTTTTTTCTTTTTCTAAATTACGTAGAGTTGAATTTTTTAATTTAATTGAAGCATTAACTTCTTCTAACTCTATCTTTAGTTTATCTATTTCTTTTTTAGTTGAAATTAATTCTTTTTCTATCATTTCTTTTAGAGATGTTTTTTCATGAAATTTATTAATTAATTCTTTTTCTAATACATCAACATTATTTAAAGATATTGATTCTAGTCCAGTAAGAGTTGTTTCAATATGTTTTTTTTCTTCTTCTAATAGATTATATTCTTTGGTTTTATTAGTAATTCTCTCATGTAGTACTACTAGAGATTCACTTGCTGCAAATACTTTATTTTCTAATTTTTGGATTTTTTCTTCTAAAAGAGTTTTTTCTGATAAGACATCTTTTAATTGAGTATTTAATAAGTTGTTTTTATTTTCTAAATTTGTAACTTCTTGTTTTAGAGTAATTACACTTCTACTATTATAATTACTTCCTCCAGACATACTTCCACCTACATGGATTACATCTGAAGATAAAGTTACTATTTTATAACGATTATTTACTATCTTAGATAGTCGTACAGCAGAATCTATATCTTTTGATACTAATGTTGTTCCTAATTGATTTAGAATTATATTTTTATATTTATTATCATAATTACATAAATCACTTAATACTCCAATAAAGTCTGGATTATTATTAAGATTACTTAGGATATTATTATCTATATATCTAGGTTGTATTACTGATAATGGGAAGAAAGTTGCTCTTCCTAGTTTATTATCTTTTAAATAATTAATTGCTTGTTTAGATGAAGTTTCATCATCTGTTATTATGAAGTTTCTACTACTAGATATACCTATTTCTAAAGCTTTAGTATATTCTTCATTAGTTGAAATAATATTTCCAATAGTATTATGTATTCCAATTAAGGAAGTTGATTTTAATATTTGTTTCACACTATGAGGAAGAGATCCTCCATCTTCGATTTCTTTAGTAAGAGTTGATTTTTTATAATTATTATTTACTATTTCTCTATCAAAAGTAGTTATATCTTGTAGTAACATATTTTTTTCAATAGTAAATTTGTCTATATCTTTTTTATTTATAGATGTTTCTTCTTTTAAAGTAGTGAACTCTTTACTTAATTTATTATAATCATCTCTATTTACTAGAATTTTTCCTTGTATTAAAGCTTTTTTCTCTAATAAAGTTCTTATCTCTTCTTTAGTTTTATCTTCATCTTTATTATTTTTATTTTGTTCATTTAAAAGATTCTTTTCTCCACGTAGTCTTTCTACTTCAGAAGTTACTTCAACTAAGTCTTTATTCAATTTTTGATATTTATCTTCTAAGTTATCTAGATTATTTTTTTCTGTTAAAATAGATGAATCTTCGATAACTGATTGATTACTTAAATCATTTATTTGTTTTTCTAGTCTTTCTTTTTCTATTTGTTTAGTAGTAAGTTCATTATTATAATTAGTTATATCATATGACAGAAGCGCTACTTCATATTTATCTAAGCCTTTTTTATTTTCTAAGTATTCTAAAGCATTATCTCTTTGTTTACGTAGAGGTTCTACTTGTGTTTCTAGTTCTGTTATAATATCATTTACTCTATCTATATTTGAGTGAGTTCTATCAAGTTTACGAAGAGCTTCTTCTTTTCTTTTACGATATTTTAATATTCCGGCTGCTTCTTCAAAAATTACTCTTCTATCGAATGAAGAATTACTTAATATTTTTTCTACTTCTCCTTGAGATATTATATTAAATGATTCTTTTCCCATACCTGAGTCTAGTAATAAATTAGTAATATCTTTTAAACGACATTTTTCATTATTAAGATAGTATTCATTTTCACCACTTCTATATACTCTTCTTTTAATAGATATTTCTGTGTATGAAACATTAATAAAGTGGTCTGAATTATCAAATATTAATTCTACACTTGCTACATTTAGAGGATTTCTACTTTTACTACCAGAAAAAATTACGTCAGACATACTACCATCTCCACGTAATGATTTTACTGATTGTTCTCCAAGTACCCAACGTACTGCATCAACTACATTACTTTTTCCAGAACCATTTGGTCCTACGATACAAGTAATTTTATCATCCATTTTAATATTAATTTTTTCAGCAAAAGACTTAAATCCTACTGCTACTATCTCTTTTAAGTACATATATTTCACCCTATAGATAATTATACAATAAAATAAGGAATTAGACAAATA
>CAYJDP010000098.1:0-2922 GCA_964368975.1 uncultured Muribaculaceae bacterium | reverse complement strand
AAATATCTAATTTATCAGGTTCATATAACACATAATCAAAACTATTATTATTATTCCTATACTTCCAATGTTTACTAGTTAATGTATTAGAAATATTATTAATTATAATTCCAACATCCTCTTCAACATTACCTACATTAAATGATATAAAAACAACTTTACCAGAAAAATCGTTTATTATATCAACACTAGTACTAAAATCATCTTCTAAAATAAATGCCTCTTCAAAAGAGAAATCATCTAACTCCAATTCAACTTTTTCTAAAGACTTAATCTCTGTATTTGTATCCACTTCATCACTAACAATATTACCAAATAAATTAATATAATGAAAATCCTCACTACTATTAATATATCTATCAGTAGCAAAACCCAATCCATAAGAATATCTACTCTTATAAATATTAAAGTCATCATCACTAACTAAATCATAAGGATAATCTAATTCCTTATCACTTATAATATATTTTTCTCCAACATACATTGAATATAAGAAATTATCCCCTTTACTAATAAATTGATTTCTATGTTTAAATGGATTATCAAAAGTATTATAATACATATCTTGATACAAATTATTATAAGTAGAAGAATATAAACTACTCTTATATTCATCTATATCACTAACAATATTTACGCCCATAAAACTATCAATAATATTACCAGTTCTATAAAAAGAAGAATCATCTATTTTATTAAAAGCCTCACTATACTCACTAAAATATTTATCATACTCGTCCTTTTCTATAAAAGTATCACTTAAATTTACAGATAAACAACAAATAATAATATCTAAAATAACTAATCCATATAAAATTTTATTCATTTTTTTTGAAAAATCAAATCTACTTAATACCTTAATAGTAAGAATAATTACTAACGGAATTAAAGGTATTAAAGCTTTACCATTTATATAAATAAATCCGTTAAATATATAATTAAATATTGGAAAAATACTGATAAGTAATAAAATAATAGCTAATATTTTATCAACAACTTTACCAATAAATACCATAAGAGATAAACATACTAAACTAACAACAGTAAGTCCCATATTATAACTACTATATAACATATACATATCTGTTGTAAATAAATCTATTAATTCAATATAAGTATTGCTATCAGTTCTACCATTAATTAAAGTATAAATTATTGGAACAAGTAAAATACAACTGATTAAAATACTTAATAAAAAAGGTATAACCAATTTTAAAGAATATAAACAAAACTTCTTAAAATCAAACTTCTTCTTAATATCACCTAAGTATAAATATAACCCATATAAAAATAAAGTAATAAAACTACCTACTGAATAATAATAACTACTAAATATTATGAATACTAAAGAAATAATTAATAATAGACTACCTTTTTTCTTATAAAACCTATCTACTCCAAATAAACCCAATATTAAAAAAGGAAAATAATTTACAAACATAATATGTCTATGAGCATGAAATATTAAAGGTCCTGCCCCAAGTAACATAAAACCACCTAAAAAAGATAACCAACTAGAATACCCTTTTTTCTTAAAAAAGAAATATAATAAAGAACTACTACCTACTATAAATATCATCATAATAATATTAATCAAATAAATTACATCAATCATTGGAAATAAATAAGTAATTAAACTAACTGGTGAAAGCAATCCATAATAAGCAATATAATAAATATTTTGACCAAGTCCTACATTAAATGCAAAATCAGGAAATAAATTACCCGTACTATAAAATAATTCTCTAAAATAATCCAAAAACAAAAAATGTTGTCCTAAATAATCAACCATTGATCCAAATAAAAACTCACTACCAATACATATATACATAATAGAAATATAAAATAATAAGTATATAGAAATAATTAATATATTTTTCTTCATAAAGTACCTCTTAAAATAATTATAACATAAAAAAAGAGATTATTTAACCTCTTCATAAGTATCTTTTACAATAACTAATTCTTCATCAGTTCCATAAACATAAACATTAACACTAGATTCACTAGTACTAATAATACCTTCATTTCCTTTTCTAATAACAGTCTCTTCATTTATTGCTTTATCTAAATAAATTCCAATAGGATTTAATTTATTAACAATTTTCTCTCTAACTAAAGAATCATTTTCTCCAACACCTGCAGTAAAGACAATACCATCTACTACTCCATCTAATTTCATGAAATATTCAACTATATATTTAACTACTCTATTAACATACATATCTATTCCAAGAACTGTATTAGTATCTCCTTCTAAATAAGCTTTATCAATATCTCTAAAATCACTCATTCCAGTAATCCCAAGTAATCCACTTTTCTTATTTAAAGATTTATCTACTTCACTTAAATTCATACCTGACTTTTTCATAACATAATCTATTAAAGTATAATCTATATCACCACTTCTAGTACCCATCATTAATCCAGCATTAGGAGTTAATCCCATAGTTGTATCAATACACAAACCATCTTTAATACAAGAAAGCGATGCCCCATTTCCTAAATGACATACTACTAAATTACACTTTTTACCAAGTAAATCACTAAATTTATCATTCATGTATTTATGACTTAACCCATGAAATCCATATTTACGAACACCAAATTTTTCATACCATTCAAGTGGAACTGAATATAAAAAACTACTCTTATCCATAGTTTGATGAAAAGCCGTATCAAAACAAGCAACCATTTTAACACTCTTACTAACTTCTCGAAATGCTTTAATTCCACTTAAAGCTCCAGGATTATGAAGCGGAGCTAAATCACATAACTCTTCTATAGTATTAACAACTTTATCATCAATAACAACAGAATTACTATACTTATCTCCTCCATGAACAACTCTATGACCAATTGCTTCAATTTCAGAAAAGTCACTTATAACACCACAACTTAATAACTCATCTTTTAAACATT
>CAYJDP010000097.1:2218-2949 GCA_964368975.1 uncultured Muribaculaceae bacterium | reverse complement strand
TATACTAAAAAAGAAAGAAGGTATTAAAATGGCAAAAATGGAATTAGAAGTAAAAATATTAGATATTAACTTAGAAGAAATGCACAATAAATTAATAAATTTAGGAGCAAAAAAATTACATGAAGAACATCAAATTCTTCATACATATGATTTTGCAACAACTTACGGAAGATTTATTGATATTAAACATTTACTAAATAATATTGAATCAGAAATAAAATATGATGTAACATTAAATAAATTAAAACAATTCATATTTGATTTAAATAATTCATTAACAAAAGAAGAAATAAATCATATATTAAAACTAGCAAATATAAGTAATTTAGATGAATTATTAAAAAATAAAGAAGCTATTAATAACAAAGAATTAGAAGAATACTTATATACTTTAGGAAATAATCCAAAAAAGTGGATTAGACTTAGACAAAGTAAAAACAAAACAACCATTGCTGTAAAACAAATCCTAAATGATAATGATTCCGGAATTGAACAAGTGAAAGAAACAGAAATGGAAGTTCCAAATATAAAAAGTGCAAATGAATTATTAGAAGCACTAGGATTTCATTATAAAAGTTTTCAAGAGAAAAAAAGACATAGTTATAAATTAGATGAAGATATTATCGAAATAGATATTTGGCCAGGAATACCACCTTTTTTAGAGGTAGAGGGATCATCACGTGAAGACATTGAAAGAATACTAAATAAACTTGGTTATAAATTTGAAGATA
>CAYJDP010000097.1:1847-2208 GCA_964368975.1 uncultured Muribaculaceae bacterium | reverse complement strand
TTGACAAAATATATGCTAATTATGGATTACCACATCATGGAGTAAAAGAAATACTTTTTAAAAATTATAAATAAAAAAAAGCATATGCAAATATGCTTTTATTCTGCTTCTTTATCTTTCTTCTTAAATAAGCTAACTTTACCAGTATATCTTTCATATCTATTAATAAGTAAACTACCTAAATAAACAACTAAACATAACAAGAAAGAAAACATTGATATAAATAAACTTATAATAATTAAAATACAAGATAATATTATAAATAAAATATTGTACTTACTTTTATTTTTTTTATATAAATTAGATGTTTTTCCTAAAAAGAATAGTATAACTGCTAAAATAATCATAATTCCAGCATCAG
>CAYJDP010000097.1:1472-1758 GCA_964368975.1 uncultured Muribaculaceae bacterium | reverse complement strand
CTTCATCATATTTCTTATCTAATAAAATATAATCAATAAAATCTTCTTTATATTCTTTAACTTTATTAAAAGATAAAATTTCATCTAAATTTTCACTTACATCTATTCTTAACTCTTCTTCATCTAAAACAAATAATAATAAAACACTATTTTTAATTTGATTTTCTCCTAATCCTAAGTCAAGTAAGAAATCATCGCTATATATGCTAATATCTTTGCCATCCAAACTATCTATAGTATGAACAATAATTTTAGTATCATCTACTACTGATAATTCACTACTCTT
>CAYJDP010000097.1:1112-1462 GCA_964368975.1 uncultured Muribaculaceae bacterium | reverse complement strand
TATCAATTAAATAATTTATATCTTTCTCACTTAATATATCGGCCTCATCTTTTACATAAAAATCATCTTTCGTATTAACAGCATTAACAGAAATCGGAAATAAACAAATTAATAATATAATAATAATAATTTTTTTCATAAAAACACCTCTTCATTATATAAATAAATATAACATTAAAATATAATTAAAGCAACCAAAAAAAAATGCAAATATTGCATTTTTTTATTCACAAGTATATCCTAATGATTCAAATTGTTCTTTAACAAGATCATAATCTTGATCCCCTCCAACAACTTCCTCTCTTACTTCATCACTAACTTTAGTAAAATCGTATAAAACATCAACTGTA
>CAYJDP010000097.1:0-1102 GCA_964368975.1 uncultured Muribaculaceae bacterium | reverse complement strand
CTCTTCACAAATTGGAGCTAAATCTTCATCAGTTAATTCTACTCCATAATCCATAAACATTCTCATATCCATATTTTCAATATTACCATCAGCTGCAAAGTCAATAGAAACTTCTTGATTAGCTAAAGCTTCATCTTCTGTTTTACATTTTAATGTTTTTGCTTCCCCTCCACAACCAGTAACTACTAATAATATAGCAGAAAAAACAATTCCATATTTTAAATTTTTCATAAACTCTCCTCTTTCTTATTTACACGTATATCCATCTTCTTCAGATTGCTTTAAAGTATCATCATATCCAGAACTACCATCAGTAAGTTCTTCTTTCATTTCATCGCTTACCTTAGTAATATCATAAGATAAATCTAACATTAATTTAGTACCATCTATTTCAACACTACATTCTACTGAATCTTCATAACCTTCTTCGATATATTCATTACATAAACTATCTTTTTGTTCTTCAGGTATTTCAACGCCAAAATCCATTTCTAAATCCATATCTAAACTAGTAATTTCATCATTGCCATCAAAATTAACTACAATTTCTGAATTACCTAATTCTTCATCATTCATAGTACAAGTTAAAGTCTTTTGACCACACCCAGTCATAAGTACTAATACTAAGATAAATAATGTACCATATTTAATTAATTTCACATTTTCACCTCCTTAATAACGTATTATTTTTCACTAGACTTCGTTACAAAAAATATATCATATTTCAAACCTTAAATCAACCTTAAATAATTATTATGACTACGCATTATTATCACTATTACCATATTTTTTTACCATATTTTTTATTTCACTAGAATCTATATAATCTAAACCTTCTACAATAACTTTTAAATTTTCACACTCTGATATTTTCTTAGGACTAACAGTAGTAGTAGAAACTAATGCATATTTTCCATCCTTCTTTATTACTCCAAAATTCATTTTTTTTACCATAAACCCTCCGAATAAAATAACATATATTAATTATAATTATATCACTTTTTTACATATTTAATATCTTTTTTTTCATATTTCATCATAATTTCCTTTTCCTTAATCTTTAAAGCTTCTCTAAATCCTTTCAAAGCATCAAAAGGCATAA
>CAYJDP010000096.1:1678-2949 GCA_964368975.1 uncultured Muribaculaceae bacterium | reverse complement strand
TAATGATATAGTAACAACCCAACTACATGAAACAAAATTAAATAACATAGGTGATAACCTAATCTTATCAAATAAAGAAATAGAAGTACTTAACTATTATAATATTGATTATTTAAGTTGTACCTCCTTAACAGAGGTACTTTTTCTAATAGAACAATATATTGATGAAGAAACAGATGACTTAGAAAATATAAGTATTTCAATATCAGAAAGAAACTATTACCAAAATACAAATAAGTAATGTCGAACTTTGTCGTTCGATTATCTAAATAAAAACCTTTATTTTTAACTACAATTATGATATAATCAACAAGCAGTTAAAAAGGAGGTCAAAATGAATAAAGAAATTACTAATATTAGAAAATTTCAAGAATTATTAATGAAGTATGAATTTGCTCAAAAAATATTAGAAGCAGAATTAGAAATATTAATAAAAGAATATGTCTTTAAAAAAAATCATAATCCTGTAGAACACACAAAATCTAGAATAAAAGATATTGACAGTGCCTTAAAAAAATTAAAAACAAAGGGATTTGTAGAAACGCCAAATAATATAAAAAAACATGTTCATGATATGATTGGTATCAGAATTATCTGTCCTTTCTTAGATGATGTATATAAAATAATAAAGATAATAAAAAAGAGTAAACAATTCAAAGTATTAGAAGAAGATGACTATATAAAAAACCCTAAAGATTCTGGGTATCATAGTTATCATTTAAATATTTTAGTACCAATTCATTTAGAGAAGAAAGTAGAGTATATGGAAGCAGAAATTCAAATAAGAACATCTGCAATGGATTTTTGGGCAAGTATTGATCATAAACTTAGATATAAAATACCATCTAAGTTACCAAAAAAAGTACAAGAAGAAATGATAACTTGTTCAAATGATATAAGACTTTTAGATTTAAAAATGCAACATTTACTAGAATTAGTGCAAAAATATGAAGACTAATTAAAAAAAATATAGTATAATAAAAGAAGTATGGAGGTAAACTTATGAATTACATGTATGATAGATTAGAACTTTTAGCAAACAAACAAGCAATATACAACTCAGCAGATGCAATATTTGATATTTTAATTAATGATGAAAACTTAGATGATAGTGAAAGACTTATGGCTATTGAATTAGCAATGGCAAAAGTAAATTATAAATTATATAACATTAGTGGAGATGGAGAAAAAGGGGAGTAGACCCTTTTTTTGTATAGGAGGAACAATGAATAATAATGTATTAATTTCAAAACCAATAATTGAAAAGTTAG
>CAYJDP010000096.1:270-1668 GCA_964368975.1 uncultured Muribaculaceae bacterium | reverse complement strand
TAGAAAATAAAATAATAACAGAAATAAAAGAATTAAAAGAAAAAAACATAATACCAACACTAGCAACAGTAAGTGTAGCAGACACTAGCATTTATTTGAAAATGAAACAAAAAAAAGCAGAAAACTTAGGTATAAAAACAAAAGATTATAGTACTGACTCTTCTACTACAAAAGATTTAGTAGAATTAATAAATCAGTTAAATGAAGATAACTCAATTGATGGAATCTTAGTACAAAGACCATTACCAGATAATATAGATGAATTAGCTGTATTAAAACTAATAGATGAACAAAAAGATGTAGATGGTCTAAATTATACAAAACAAGAAATTCACCCACCAGCAGTAGTAACTGCTATTATGGAAGTATTATTTCATTATAATATAGAGTTAACTAATAAAAAAATAACAATTATTAATAATAGTCTTTTCTTAGGAAAACCATTAAGAAAAATATTAGATAAATACTCAACTAATGTAGTAAATTGTAATACTAAAACAGAAAATATCAAAGAAGAAATGCAAACTGCAGATATTTTAATACTTGCAATAAATAAACCAAATTTTATTAAAATGTCTGAATTAAAAGATAATGTAGTAGTAATAGATGCAGGTTATAATAAAGAAAATGCCTCATCTTTAGAATTAGATCAAATAAAACCAACTCAAAGATACACCCCAGTACCAAAAGGTATAGGACCAATAACTATAATTAAATTATATGATCAACTACTAGAAGCAACAAAAACAAAATATAAATAAAAGTTGTATAAAAGGGTAGATATCTATCTTTTTTTATTTAAAAATAAAACATATACTGATATAATATAAAAAGAAAAGAGTGATAAAATGATATATTTAGATTATTCAGCACCAACACATGTTGCTAGTGAAGTATTAGATACTTTTACTAAAGTAACAACTTCATATATAGGAAATCCTAATTCCTTACATAAATTAGGAAGTGAGGCTAATGAATTAATAAAAGCATCAACTAATCAAGTAGCAAGTCTTTTAAATGTAAAACCAAGTGAAATAATATTCACATCAGGTGCAAGTGAGTCTAATAACTTAGCTATTAAAGGAATTTGTTTAAAATACCAAAATAGAGGTAAACACATAATTACAACTGAATTAGAACATTCATCTGTAATAGGACCGATAAATTATTTAACTACTTTAGGTTTTGATGTCGATTTTGTAAACTTAGATGATAACGGTCAAGTAGATCTAAATCATTTAAAAGAATTAATTACTGATGAAACTATTTTAGTATCAATAGCAAGTGTAAATAGTGAAATAGGTATCTCACAACCAATTGAGAAAATTGCAAAATTATTAAAAGAATATAAAAAACTATTTTTTCATAGTGATATAACCCAAAGTATAGGAAAAGAAC
>CAYJDP010000096.1:0-260 GCA_964368975.1 uncultured Muribaculaceae bacterium | reverse complement strand
ATGTTTCCCTAGAAAATGTAGATTTAGCAAGTTTTTCATCTCAAAAATTCTATGGATTTAAAGGAGTAGGTGGATTAATAAAAAAAGAATCGATTTCAATTGAACCTATAATTCACGGAGGAAAGTCAACTACTATATATCGTAGTGGAACTCCAGCAACCCCTTTAATAGCATCAACTGCTAAAGCATTAAGATTAGTGATTGAAAATCAAGACAAAAGATTAACATTAGTAAAAGAATTAAATACTTATTTAAAAGAA
>CAYJDP010000095.1:0-2964 GCA_964368975.1 uncultured Muribaculaceae bacterium | reverse complement strand
TAAGCAAGAAAATAATTATTTACTACAATCTATAATAGAAAAACAATAAAATATATTTGCAAATAAAAAATATATGTGTTATAATTAAACACGTCATATGTGATCCGCTGAACTTAATTTATGATCATAGTAAAATATATATAGAGAGGAGACTATTTTATGAACGTTATTGATAAAATTAATCAAAAACAAGTTAATCCTAATATCCCAGAATTCCGTGTTGGGGATACTGTAAAAGTAGATGTTAAGATTATAGAAGGTAAAAGAGAACGTATCCAGTCTTACGAAGGTGTAGTTGTTGCACGTAGAGGAGGATCTGTTTCAGAAACATTTACAGTACGTAAAATGTCTAGTGGAGTAGGAGTAGAAAGAACATTCCCTGTTCATTCGCCAAAACTTGCTGGAATTACAGTTGTACGTAAAGGTAAAGTTAGAAGAGCTAAATTAACATTCTTAAAAGGTATGGTAGGACAATACCGTATTAAAGAAAGAGGACAAAAATAATTAAAACTAGCATAAGCTAGTTTTTTTTGTTATAATATTAATATAAAAGGGTGAAGTAAATGAATAAGTTAAAAGATTTTTTTAAAGAATATTATATATACTTAATAATAATAATAGTTATCGTATTAATAAGACATTTCCTATTTACAACTGTAAAAGTAAACGGAGACTCTATGAATAACACGTTAAAAGACCAAGATATGATGATCCTAGATAAAGTACATTATATGTTTAATGAAATAGAAAGATTTGATATTGTAGTAATAAAAACAGAAGATGACTACTTAATTAAAAGAGTAATTGGTCTACCAGGAGAAAGAATAGAATATATTGATAATAAACTATATATTGATGGAGAATATATTGAAGAAGACTTTCTAGAAAGTGGAACACATGACTTTAAAGATGTTGTAGTCGATGGAGAATATTATTGCTTAGGAGATAATAGATATAATTCAGTAGATAGTAGAATAATTGGTTCAATTTCTAAAGAAGAAATAATTGGAACAACTAATTTAATAATATACCCATTTGATAAATTTGGAACAGTTGAATAAATAAATAAACTATGTTATTATATAACCTAACAAAGGAGAGATAACATGTTTAAAGTAAAAGAATCACTAAAAGAAACGTTAATTATAATAATATTAATGTCTATACTTATAATAACACTACCAACAGAATTAATAAAAGTAGCAGCACTACTTACTCTAATAATTTCAATAATCTATTTATTAAGAGTATATATTGGAAACAGATTATATTCTACACTTAATCATTACTTAAAAATAAAAAATAATGAAGAAGCAATCATTTGTGCAATAAAACATGATAATATATTTAATTTAAGAAAAAACAGATTACTATCAAAGATAGCACTAGCCCAAGCATATTATAACTTAACAGATTTTCAAAAAGCATATATTACTTTAGAAAAAATAGAATTAACTGAGTATGATAGTAAATATATTAAAAGTCTATATTGTTATAAAGTAGCAGAACTAAACTGTCTACTTACAAAAGATAATGATATAACTTCATTTTATGACGAATATGAAAAAGAAATACTTGATTTAAGAAAATATTTAATATTAAAAAAGGAAAAAGAAGAATATGATAACACCTTATTATTTATAATTACTTATATAAAAATAGTAAATAAAAATAAACAAGTAGCAACATCAATCTTAAAAGATTTAGAAGATGATTGGAACACATTAGAAATTAATAAAAGAAATTATAAAATATTACAAAGTAAATTAAAAAAACTAAAATAGCAAAAGACAACAAAATGTTGTCTTTTTGTCTTTATATAAGGTATAATAAATTTATAAAGAAGTAGGAGAACATATAATGAAAAAAACAGAAGAAATACAAATAGAAATAGAAAAATGCAAAGAAATAAAAGGTTTAGTAAATCAGTTAGCAGATAATAATGAAAAATATATTAATTTACATATAGATGATGCTAATACTATAATGCCTTATATAGCAAAATTAACTAGTTATTTAACTGGTAAAAACTATATTGTAAAAAAAGCTTTAGTAGAAGAACTCCTAGAAACTAAAGAACAAAAAGAAAAAACAAAACCAAAACACAATAATCCAGAAAAAGTAGTTAATACCCATTATTTAATTATCAGAAAAAAAGACTGGGACTGGTTTAAAAAATTAGATACTGAAGAAATAAATTTTCATATGCCTAATTACGATTTCTTTGTTCAAATAAAAGATGATATAACAAAGTTTCCTAGAGGAACAACATTATTCACAAGTAAATTTATTAAATTTAAAAAATATGAACAATCTTCTAAAATACCAAGTAAATTAAATGAAGAAAATAAAGATAATTTTACTATAGGAAAAAACTCAAACTGCCTACTTTATCAAAATAATTACCCTATATTAATTCCTGAAGAAAAAACAGAATATATAAAGAAATTTTTAAAAGGAATACTTGATTATAAAATTAATAATAATTGTCAGTATATAGAAGAAGATACTCTAGAAGAAATGTATCAAAAAACAACAAACGAGTATGATGAAAATAAAAGCGAAAAAACAAAGAAAACTTTTAGTAAAAGAATAAAAGAAGTATTTAAAGGTAAATAGGAGGATATAATGAATAAAAAAACATATGTAAAAGATATATTAAATCACTTAGATGAAATAGCAAAATTCAATATTCAAGAATCTTGGGATAATTCAGGCTTACTTATCGGAAGTAAAGAAAAAGAAGTAAATAATATATTGATATGTCTTGACTTAACAGAAGAAATATTAAAAGAAGCAATAGAAGAGAAAGTGAATTTAATAATTACTCATCATCCAGTAATATTTAATCCAATAAAAATTATAGATGCAAATGATCTAGTATATAAAGTAATAAAATCAGAAATATCAGTTATTTCAATACATACAAACATAGATATAGCAAAAGATGGTATAAATGATCAA
>CAYJDP010000094.1:0-3120 GCA_964368975.1 uncultured Muribaculaceae bacterium | reverse complement strand
GTTAGACCAGTAATGATACATAGAGTAATATATGGATCAATAGAAAGATTTATAGGAATATTGATCGAACATTTCGCTGGACTATTCCCATTATGGCTAGCTCCAACTCAAGTAAAAGTAATTCCAGTAAATACTGAATTCCAAGGAGAATACGCTAAAGAAATAAATAATATTTTACTTGAAAATGGTTTTAGATCTGAACTAGATGATCGTAATGAAAAATTAGGATATCGTCTAAGAGAAACTCAAACTATGAAAGTACCATATACTTTAATACTAGGAGATAATGAGAAAGATAATAAAACTATTAGTTATAGAATTCATGGCCAACAAGAAACAAAGTCAGTAACAATAGAGGAGTTTATAGAGTTATTAAATGAAGAAATTAAAAACAAAAAAAGAAGAGATTAATTTAAAAGAATTAGATACTTACTTTTATGAAAAAGAATTAATTAAAGAAGGAATAACTTTAATAGCTGGAGTAGATGAAGTTGGAAGAGGACCTCTAATAGGCCCAGTAGTAGCAGCATCTGTTATTATGCCACTAAATTTTGATATGCCTGGCTTAACTGATTCGAAAAAATTATCTGAGAAAAAAAGAGATGAACTATATACATTAATTAATGAACAAGCACTTGCAATTGGAGTGGGAATAATTGATGAAAAAATAATTGATGAAGTAAATATTTATCAAGCAACAAAACTTGCGATGAAAGAAGCGATTAATCAATTATCTATTAAACCAGAACATATTTTAATAGATGCTATGCCTCTTGAATTAGATATTAAAACAACATCAATTATAAAAGGAGACTTAAAAAGTAAAACTATTTCTGCAGCATCTATTATTGCCAAAGTAGTAAGAGATAATTTAGTTTATGACCTTGCTAAAAAGTATCCAAATTATGATTTAGAAAATAATAAAGGATATCCTACAAAAAAACACTTAGAAGCAATAAAATTACATGGAATAGTATCTGAACATCGAAAAACTTTTGGACCAGTAAAAAAATATATAGATGAAAATAAAATATCGTAATTAAAAAACGATATTTTTCTTATTTTAAACAAAAAAACTTAACAATTTAAACTTCTTATGATAAAATTAAATATATAGACATAGGATGTGGTAGAATGAATTTAAGATTTACAATAAATGATTACATATTAATATGGAATCTACTTTTTAATTCATCAGTAAATGAAGAAATTCATCGTCTTAAAAAAAACTTATGGTTAAACCATAAACAAGAATATAATTCATTATATAAAGAAAAAACAAATATATTAGAAGATCCTAAAAACTATATTCCAAATAATGATGTATTATTTAATTTAGTAGCAGACACAAAAGAATTTGCAAGAATAAAAACATCAATAGAAAGATATAGAATAAAATCATTAAAAACATGGGATGAAAATAAAAAAGAAGTTAATAATTATATTAAGGAAATCCTAAAATTTGATTTAGAAAATTATAATGTATTTTGTATATATGAAAAATTTGCAACTATTGAAATAGAAGATAACTGTATTATTTTAGGGAAAAAAATTCAAAATGAACAAAACTTCATTATTGAATTAGTATATAAAATAGTAAAAAAATTATTATTGAAATATAAACATGAATATAAAGAAATTGCACAAGCAATTTTAGAACTTGCTATTATAAATGAATTTTCTACAAGATTAAAAGGTATTTCTACTTATATAACAGGAGATGAAACAATTAAATATTTAAAAAGACAAATATATCCATATTGGTTAATGTATTTAGGTATTTCTAAAGAAAATATGAAAGATTATATGGTTAGAGATAGAATTTTATTTGAAGTAGAAAAGTATGCTTATGAAAAAGAATTAGCAAAATTAAATCTATATGAATTTATTGATTTTTGTATAAGACATCAAAGACATATAGTAAATATTAATCAACTAGAAGTGATTTAGTAAATGTAGGTGGTTTGGGTATGGATGAAAAAATAAAAGTATTACTTAATAAAATAAATATTGATAATATGAGTTATCAATATTTTAGTGTTGCCAAATTATCTAGATTGCAGGTTTTATCTATGACTAATGAATGGGTGATAACAATTGAAAATGATGATATGTTTCCACTTAGTATTATATTAGAATTAGAAGAAAAAAAACATAGATTAGCAACAACTACCTCTAATATTACATTTAAATATATTTATAAAAATAAAAATATTAATACATATTTAGAATATTATCCAGTAGTATTGAATCAATTAAAAGATGAATTAAGAGTACTAAATATATATGAAGATGCACTACTAATTGAAGATGATAAACTGGTATTAGTAGTACCTACATCTAATGAATTTGAAAAATTAAATAACTGTATTTCTAAAATAAATGAATTATATAATAATTTAGGATATGAGCAAAAAATAGAAGTAATTGAAAGAAGAGATGCAGATATTCAAGAAGAAATAACTAAAGAGTTAGCACCTAAAGAAATAAAACAAGAAACAAAAAAAGTAGAAGAAATTATTCCTCAGGCTAAGCCAACTTATAATAAAAAAGAAGCAGTAGATCCAATGAATATAATAGGTAGAGGAATAAGTGATAATCCTATTCCTATAAAAACATTACTTGGAGAAGATGACAATATAGTAGTAGAAGCATTTGTATTCGCTGTAGATTATTTTGAGTCACCAAAAACTGATTTTAAAATAATTACTTTAAAGATAACTGACTATACTGATAGTATTTATTGTAAAGTGTTTGTTAGAAATAAAGAAGAATATCAAAGATTATGTAGTCTTTTAAAACCAGGTAAATGGTTAAAAATAAGAGGGTATACAAAAAATGATCCATTTGCAAGAGAACTTGTACTTAATGCAAGAGATATTATTCAATTAGAAAAAGAAGAAGAAGTATTAACTGATACAGCTGAAGAAAAAAGAATAGAACTACACGCTCATACTGTTATGAGTCAAATGGATGGACTTGCAGATGATGTATCTTTAGTTAAACAAGCTATTGCATTTGGACATAAAGGTATTGCAATAACTGATCATAATGGAGTACAATCATTCCCACATATTTACCCATCTACAAAAAAACAAAATAACGGTACAGCAGACAAAG
>CAYJDP010000093.1:0-3139 GCA_964368975.1 uncultured Muribaculaceae bacterium | reverse complement strand
AAAATGATGATATTATGAGACCACTTCATGGATGTGACTATGCAATAGCATGTTGCGTATCTGCAATGACAGTAGGTAAAGAAATGCAATTCTTTGGAGCAAGATGTAACTTAGCAAAAGCATTACTATATTCATTAAATGGTGGATATGATGAAATCAAAAATGAATTAGTAGTAGAAGATATAGATAAACTAGAAGATGAAATACTAGATTATGATAAAGTATATAAATTATTTGATAAAGTATTAGACAAAGTAGCAAAAACTTATGTAGATGCAATGAACATAATTCACTACATGCATGATAAATATGCATATGAAGCAGGTCAAATGGCACTACATGATACATCTCCTCAAGAATTAATGGCTTTTGGTATTGCTGGATTCTCAGTAGCAATTGATTCACTTTCAGCAATTAAATATGCCAAAGTAAAACCAATTAGAGATGAAAATGGAATAACAATCGATTTTGAAATAGATGGAGAATTTCCTAAATACGGAAATGATGATGATAGAGCAGATCAAATAGGTGTAGACCTTGCAAATTTATTCTATGATAAACTAGTATCACATAGACTTTATAAAGAAGCAAAACATACATTATCAATTCTTACTATTACATCAAACGTAGTATATGGAGCAAAAACAGGAGCAACTCCAGATGGTAGAAAAAAAGGTATTGCCTTTGCACCAGGAGCAAATCCTATGCATGAAAGAGATTTAAATGGAGCACTAGCGTCACTTAACTCAGTTGCAAAAATAAATTATAAAGAATGCTGTGAAGATGGAATATCTAATACCTTCACAATAGTACCTTCATCACTAGGAAAAACAAAAGAAGAACAAATTATAAATTTATCAAATGTATTAGATGGATACTTTATTCAAAATGCTCATCACTTAAATGTAAATGTATTAAATAGAGAATTACTAATAGATGCTATGGAAAACCCAGATAAATATCCACTACTTACTATAAGAGTATCTGGATATGCTGTAAGATTCAATAGATTAACTAAATCTCAACAAGAAGAAGTAATCTCAAGAACATTCCATAATGAGTTATAATGAAAGCAAGTATTAATTCTATAGAAACACTAGGTTTACTAGATGGACCAGGAATAAGAGTAGTAATATTTTTTAATGGATGTCCACTTAGATGTAAATACTGCCATAATCCAGAAACATGGAAATTACAGGAACAAAATTATTCAATAGAAGACCTAATAAAAAAAATAAAAAGGTATAAACCCTATTTTAAAGATAATGGTGGAGTAACCCTTTCCGGAGGAGAACCACTACTTCACCATGACTTTATCTTAGAACTATCAAAAAAACTACAAGAAGAAAACATTCATGTAGCATTAGATACCTCTGGTGTAGGACTAGGTAATTATCAAGAATTATTAAAATATATAAACTTAGTACTTCTAGATATTAAACATACAGACAAAACTCTATATAAAGATATAACTAATCAAGAAATAACCCAAGTAGAAAACTTTATAGAACAACTAAATAAAAGTAATACCGAAGTATGGATAAGACAAGTAATAATACCTAATATTACAGATAATACTAATTATATAGACAGTCTAATTACTTATATTAAAAAAATAAAAAATATAACAAAAGTAGACTTCCTACCTTATCATAAAATGGGTACTGAAAAATATATAAAATTAAATATACCTTATCCCTATAAAAACCTACCTAACATGGATGAAAAAAAAGTAAAAGAACTATACTCATACTTCATAAAAAATAATTAAAGAAAAGATACAATCTAATCAAAGACTGTATCTTTTTCTATTGTGCTAGGACTAAACGAAAACTTAAAGCATCAAGGTCATCATAACCATAATAGCTGCTGAAATACATAATACCAGCATTATAATTATCTGAGTAATAACCTCCTCGACTAAACCAAGGTATAGAATGGTAAACAAAAAATTCAATATCTGAATAAAATCCAACTATTTCTTTTGTTGCATCACCTTTTATATATCTTGTGTAATCATTATTAGAAGATCCGTTTACATAGTTATTATAGTATTTTGCTTCTGGTGCTGTTGAAAAACCTGATGAACTTGCATAAAAATTACCACTTGAATTTTGCATATTTCCCATTACATATTCATAAGCACCTCCACTCATATCATATATCCCTGTTATATTTCCTGTTGTTGATGCTGATTGTCCTATTTCTGTATTATAGGTATTAGTTGAACAACTTGAAGATGAACTACTTGCGCTTACAGAGTCTCCTGCTATTCCTGTTATAAATGAAGAACAGTTATTTATCGCTACTTCTTTATTTGATCCGGTATAATCTTTATTTCCATACTTTCCATAACGGGATTGGGTTAAGTATGCAACAGTTCCCCATTCGGTATTTTTCATCATATGAGCGTCATAAGTAGAACCTGATAATCCATAAATAGTTTCTCCATTTGTGCTATTCATACTTGTTTGAACTGTATTAAACATAGTTGATACATTTATACTTCGCCAACTTGTTACATTTGGTAATGAGTTTGGTGTAGAACTTCCTGAATTGCTTGTTTCAAATTTTGCTACCCAAATACCTGAAAGTTCTCTGTTTTCTGGATTAGATCTTGTTGATTCACCATCACATGAGTTTCCCCAGCAAAATGCTGAATTTGTAAACCAATTTTCTGCTGCATCTCCTGTGTACTCTGCACTTCCTAAATCAGTAGTAGATGAAGAAATAAACTTAATATCAAAAGCTCCTGGAGTAGTAATTGACGGAGTATCTCCTCCACATCCTTGTACTCCATAAGTATCTTTTATTGTATATGAATATCTTGGTATCCAAACCATAAAGGTATTTATATCTTCCATTGGTATTGTTGTACCTACTGCTGCAGATACATAAGTTGCTCTATTAGTAGATGTTACTGTAACTGCATTTGCCCACATCTGCATGTCATAATCATACCAAGTTTTATCCACATTATTAATATCTGCTTTAACCCAATTACTTGAGCTTTCATCATAAATAACAGGTATCATATCACCTACTAACTCTGGATCATTTGGTATTCCACCATAAGTAGGTAAATCAGTACAACCACTCTCTTCATAATTAACTGACTCCACTCTAAGTTTTGTTGAAA
>CAYJDP010000092.1:0-3151 GCA_964368975.1 uncultured Muribaculaceae bacterium | reverse complement strand
ATTACAAATAATAATATAACTAGTAATACTAAAGTAGATACTATATTTAATTATGAAAATACTACTTTAACTAATGCTGTTAGTATAACAGGTAATACTCTAAATATTAATTATGATGAAATTAATAACAATACTTCTTCAGAATTAATTAAAATTAACAATACTAGTTTAAATAATTTTGTAGTTGATATAAGTAATAATACAGTAACAGGAGAAAATATAAATAATAAAAGTTATCTACTAATGTATAATTCAATAGACTCATCTACTCAAACAATTAATATGAATAATAATAGTTTTGGTAATTATCATAAAAGATATGTTATTGGAGCAGATGTTGTTAATTTAAGTTATGTACCTAAAGTTGATAATAATGTAACTTCAGTAGAAAGTATGAAATCTACTAGTAATTTATTAGACGGAGATATTGTTAAGACTACTGGATTTTATGAAGGTAAAACTACAGGCTCAAGTTACTATGTTATTGTAAATAATTCTGTATTAGCAGAAGATGGTTTTGAAGTTATAAATTTAGATAATGGTAAAAAGGCAATTATGTATACAACAGGATTACCAGTTTCAGTTAACCAATTTGGTGGTTATGGAGATGGTGTTACAGGAGATGTTGATAGTATAAATGCTGCAATTAACTCAGGTTATAAAGATATATATTTAGAAACAGGAAATTATGTTATTGATAAATCTTTACAAATACAAAATGTTTCAGGGTTTACTTTTGATGGAAGAAATAATTTAATGTTAATGGATAATAGTGTCAACATTACTGGAACTACATTAGCAATTAGACTGAGTAATAGTAGTTTTATTGATTTTGTTAATCTAAAATTACATAATTTTGCAACTGATTTTCATTATGCACAGTTTGGTATTTTAAGAAGTGGAAATATTTCAATTAATGATAGTGAATTTTATGTAGCTCCTGGAGTAGAATCTACTAATTTAGATTTATGGAGTGATTGGGAAAATATAGATATCAAGAACAATGATTTTATTAATGAATCAGATGTATGGCAAGGAGGTAATCTTTGGGTTAGAGATTCACAAGTTGGTTCTGGAGCGTGTACTAATGCAGATATTACAGGTAATTATTTTTATAAGCAATCTCACGATGAAATGCTTGCTGTTTATGATGGTGATATCCACGATGTATATATTGCAAATAATGAGTTTATTTCAGAAGAGGGTGTTAACTCCACAACTAGTATTATGAATTTTAGTTTAGGTTCACGATCAAATACTAGCCTTTCTGGAGTAGTATTTGAAAGTAATGAAATGACTATACAAGCTAGTATGGGTGCAATTTTTGGAGACGTTGCAACAGATACAATTATTAGAAATAATAAAATTAATTTTACTAAAGTAGATGATTCAGCTATAGGATATATTATTGATGGTAATAGTGATAATGATGGTGTTGCAGGAAGTTTTGGTGTAGTTGAAAATAATGAAATAACTATTAATGCAGATAGTGATAATCATACACTTTATGTTACTAATAATGCTGATTTATTGAAAAATAATACTATTACTACAAATAATAAAATAACTACTGTATTTAGTAAAATTAATGAATTAGATACTAATACTGTACATATTAATGGTAGAGCTGATAAGGTGTTTAATTCTATTAATCATGCTATTAATAATAATGTTACTATCAATAATAAAGCAGGAATAATTTTTGAAATAGGTTCTCTTACTAAACCAGTTTTATATGAAGATAATATAATTAATTATAATTATGATGAAGCTTTAATAGCAAATGAAACTTATACTCTTGTATCACTTAATAATATTAATTTAAATTCACATACTCTGACTTTTAATAATAATACTCTAAATCATCCGAATGTTAATATTAAAAGTATATTTATGTATGCTAATTTAAAAGATACAACAGAACAAAATATATATTTCAATAATAATAATTTTGCAGGGGGGTATTCTGATAAAAGAATTTATCCAGCAGAGTATAGAGATTTATTTAATGTTCATATAGTAGAATAGAATCACAAGGAGAAAATATGTTGAAAAAATTAAGTAAAAAGAACAAAATAATTGTTGGAATAATTTTATTATTAATATTAACTATTTTAATAATAGTTGGAATAATGTTATTTAAAAATTATTCATATGCATCTGGTTCATCAGTTGGATGCTTAACAACTAATTTAGGTAATGAAAATTATAAGGAATTAGAAATTATAGGTTCATCTAAATTAACAGATGAGGAAGCTTTATCTTTAATACCTATGACTTTTAATATTAGTAATACCTGTGATACATCATTTAATTATGATTTGGTAATTGAAGTAAATAGATTAACTAATATTGATTTAGATAATCTTAAAATTGAAATTAATGGAGAAATTATTAACTTTTCTTCATTAACTTTAATTCCATCAGACAGAGGATTAATTAGATATACTTTAAAAAGTGATTTAAGTTTAGCAGGTAAAGTAAATATAGATAATACTTTTAGAATTTGGGAATTTGGTACTGAAGATGATACAGATAATGAAGGTAAAATTATCTCTGTTAATATGATGGTAATAGGTAAGTAAAAAAAGATAGAATCTAATTAAAGATTTTATCTTTTTCTTTTTATCTAATTAATTCAAATAAAATATAAAAATATATTTAAAAAAACATAAATTTGTTATATAATTAATACAAGATGGCACAATAGTTGACATATATAAAGAATATAATAGTGAAGAGGTAATTAATATGAAAAAAATAATGGACGGAAATGAAGCATGTAGTTATGTTTCGTATGATTTTACAGAAGTATCAGGAATATATCCGATAACACCATCATCATCGATGGCAGAATTAACAGATCAATGGTCAAATCAAGGAAAAACTAACTTTTTTGGAACCCCTGTTAAAATAGTAGAAATGGAAAGTGAAGCAGGTGCAGCCGGTATGGTACATGGATCTCTTTTATCAGGATGTCTAACTACTACTTATACTGCATCTCAAGGACTTTTATTAATGCTACCAAATATGTATAAAATAGCTGGAGAACAATTACCAGCAGTAATAAATGTAGCAGCAAGATCTGTTGCAACTCATGCATTATCAATCTTTGGAGATCATCAAGATATTTATGCAGCAAGACCCACAG
>CAYJDP010000091.1:1606-3180 GCA_964368975.1 uncultured Muribaculaceae bacterium | reverse complement strand
TGCAACTCCTCGTGGATTAATTGCATTTATAGAAAATAATTATAATGAAGATGGAAGTATTAATATTCCTAAAGCATTACAACCTTATATGGGTGGTAAAGAAAAAATTGAAGTTAAAAAATAACTTCATTTTTTTTGTATAATTTTATTTTACTTTACTCATAATTGTAGTAAGAGGGTTTGACAAAATAAAAATTTGATGGTAGCATATTAATTACCACATTTATGAGGAGTGTTTTTATGAATAGTGAGCAAAAAAATATAATTAAATCTATAGAAGAGGACGAGTCCAAGATATTTTTATTAGTAAAACAAGGACAGTTTGATATTATAGAAAATTTAATTACTACTGGTAAAATTAATTTATTAATAAGTGATGATTTAGGTAATACAATTATTTATTCTTTACTTAGAGCTAAGCAATATAATTTAGTTGAATTATGTTTGTCTAAGAGAAAAATAGATATTAATCATCAAAATAAAGATGGTAATACTATTAGTCATATGTTAGTAAAAGATTGTACAGTACATAGTGCTAATATATTAAATAAAATTACTAAAAAGAAGAATTATATTCCTAATATAAAAAATAATTTAGGAGAGTCTGTTTTAGATATGAGTATTTCTAGTGATTATAATTATTTAGGTTTAAAATTAGTAGAAGATAAGAGATTGGTAGAAATAGATTTTTCTTGTTTTGAGAAGTTAATAAGTACTTATGTTAAAAATGATAAATATGGTAAGATTACTAAAGTTGATAATTTAGAGAAAATTATTTATTCTATGGATAAAAAAATTGGATTAATTCCAGTTATAGAAGAGTTAGTTAAGACTATGATTGATAATTTAGATATTATTAAATATGAGATTATGTCTAATAAGTTTTCTTATATAACTAATTTATTATATGAAGCAGCTAATTAGTTGTTTTTTTTTGTTTAAGTTGTTATAATAAGTCATGTGATGGAGGTGGTTTTTGTGATTAAGCCTGACTTTAAAGAAAGTAAGACTAGAGGTAATGGTAATTATAAGAGAAGTAGTTTTGTATTAAATAAAAGTATTTCAAATAAATATAATGGTAAGAAGTTTTATTTAAAGACTTATGGTTGTCAAATGAATGAGCATGATAGTGAAAATATAAGAGCTTTACTTATTAATTTAGGTTTTAGTGAAGTAGATGATTATTGTGATGCTGATTTAGTCTTATTAAATACATGTTCTATTAGAGAGAATGCTCATAATAAAGCTTTTGGGATGCTTGGTAGATTTAAACATTTAAAAGAGACTAAAAAAGATTTGTTAGTGGGTATTTGTGGATGTATGGCTCAAGAAGAAAGTGTAGTTGATACTATACTTGATAAATATAAATGGATTAATTTTGTGTTTGGTACTCATAATTTATTTAATTTATCTAATATAATAGATAATGCAATTGAGAAGAATAAATTAAATATAGAAGTTTATTCTAAAGAATTAGATATAGTAGAAGATATTCCAGTTGTTAGAGATAGTAACCATAAGGCTTTTGTTAATATAGTATATGGTTGTAATAATTTTTGTACTTATTGTATAGT
>CAYJDP010000091.1:0-1596 GCA_964368975.1 uncultured Muribaculaceae bacterium | reverse complement strand
TTCCATATACAAGAGGAGAAGAGAGAAGTAGGGAATATAAAGATATAGTTAATGAAGTTAAGTCTTTAGTAAAAGATGGTTATAAGGAAGTAACTTTACTTGGACAAAACGTTAATAATTATGGAAGAGATTTATATGATGATTATGATATGGCTAGTTTGTTAGAAGATGTTTCTAAAACTGGAATTGAACGTATTAGATTTACTACTAGTAATCCATGGAATTTTAGTGATAGAATGATTGATGCTATTAAGAATTTTGATAATATTATGCCTAGTGTACATTTACCAGTACAAAGTGGATCAAATAAAGTATTAAAAGCTATGAATAGACGTAATACTAGAGAGAGTTATTTAGAATTATTTGATAAGATTAAAACTATTCCTAGAGTTAGTATTTCTACTGATATAATAGTTGGATTTCCAGGAGAAGAAGAAGTTGATTTTTTAGATACAGTTAGTTTAGTAGAGTATTGTAATTTCTAAAAGAGAAGGTACTATTGCTAGTAAGATGGAAGATAATACTAAAATGGAAATTAAAGAAGAAAGATTACAACGATTAAATAAAATATTAAATAAATATTTTTTAGAAAATAATAAGAAATTACTTGGAGAAAAAGTTAAAGTATTAATAGAAGGTATTAGTGATAAGAAAAATGGTTATTATGGATATAGTGAAACGAACAAATTAGTTAATATTCTTGATTGTGATGATTTAGTAGTAGGAGATATTATTGAAGTAGAAATTACTAATTGTAAGACTTGGAGTGTAGATGGAAAAAGAGTTGGATAATATAGTTAAGTATATTACTAATAGTGATGAATATAAAAGAGTTATTTTATTAAAAGACAAGATGAAATCTAATGAGTTAGTTAGTAACTTGGTTAATGAAATTAAATTATTGCAAATGGATTATGTAAATAGTGAATTTGATTTAGAAATTAAGAATAGATTAGATGGGTTAAATAATGAATTAAATTTGATTCCTATATATATTGAATATAATAATTCATTAGATGTAGTTAATGAAATGATAGAATTAGTAAAATCTAGTTTGAATTCATATTTTGATAATGTTTTTAATGATAAAGTATGATAAAATTAGATAAGGAGTTTTTTATGAAAGAAATAGAAGTTAGAGATGTTTTAACATTAAGTGATGGAATTAAGTATGCAGTTATTAGTAGAACTACTATAGGTGATAAAGTTTATTATTATTTAGTGGATATTAATAATTATAATAATTTTAAAATGTGTTTAGAAGACAGAAGTGAAGATAGTATTAGTTTAATAGAAGTAGAAGATGCTAAAGAGATTGAGAAATTAAGATTATTATTTACTAAAGATATTATGTTAAGTTTAAAAGAATTAAATAAAAAAGAAGACTAGATTAGTCTTTTTTTAGTGTAGATAAGATTATGTTGGTAGATTCTTGGATAAAATTTTTTATATCATAAATATCAAATATTCTTTCTGATAGGTCTTCTGAATTTTTAATATATAGACCTAGTTGTTCTAATCCTATTGGGATTTTATTTAAGTCAAATTCTTTGAAATTTGGTATTAAGGGAATAGGTTGTTTTTGGTAAAAAAGTT
>CAYJDP010000090.1:0-3212 GCA_964368975.1 uncultured Muribaculaceae bacterium | reverse complement strand
TAATATTATTTATCTAAATTATATATCATCTCATCATAATAACCATCAAATCTATTATTAATATCTATTCCTAATTCATTTGCTGTATCAATAATTAATTTTTCATAATCAATATCATTATTATCTTCTACTAAAATTTCTAATTCTACAAAGTCACCTAATCTCTCAACTGAATCTATACAAATATTAAAATCTTTATATTTAGAATATCTTCTAACCTTATTAACTCTAACCCATTCATTATAACCTAACTCTTTTAAAAATGAATTAGCTTTTTCATAAGAAGAAACCTTAAATTCAATTTCCCTAGACTCTATCTTAGAAGATGATTGTCTTTTATAATTAAGTTCAATAACTCCATTAGTATCTCTAACTCTTAACCAAACAGAACCTTCTACACTTTCTACATTATCTAAATCAAATACATAAATAGTATCTTTTTGAATTACTTCTTCTCCAATACTACAACCTTTATCTTCTAAAGATTTAATTAAATTTTCAAAATTATCAACTCTAAATTTTATTTCTATTTCTCTCATAACTACTCCTTAAAACATTTTATTTATCAAAAATCAATTCTTCATCAATTCCCAAGTCCCCTAATCCATACCCTATTTTATAAGGTCTAATACTACCATGATAGTCACTACCACCTGATATTAATAAATTATTATTTTTACAATAATCTACTAAAGTATTATTTTGTTCTTTAGTAAAAGCAGAATAATAACATTCAACTCCATCTATTAAATTACTTTTAACTAATTCATCTAATAACTCTAAATGATTTGAAAAACCATATACAAATAAATGAGCTATAAAAACTTTACCACCACAAGATCTAATCATCTTAACAACATCATTTATATTTAAATATAAAGAAGATAAATCAGTATATAAAAAGAAATCTTTATTTGAACAAATATTTCTAAATAATAATTGTCTACTATTCCACATCTCTTCACCAATTAACACCTTATTTTCAATATTACTTTTAACAGCATTATATAATGAATAACTAGACCAATCAGTATCTTTATTAAAAGTACATCCATCTAATTTTAATCCATTATTAACTAAGTTATTATATAAAATATTAAACTCTTCTTCCATTTTATCTTTTAAATTATAATTCTCATCTAAATAACTCTTCATCTTATCTATATCAATGTTATAACCTAATACTTCAAAAGAAATATCTTTATACTTAACATTAATCTCAACACCAGGTATTAATTTCATATCATATTTATCCATTAATTTTTTTTCTCTAATTTCTAAATAAGCATTAACTGTATTATGATCTGTAATAGAAAATGTCTTAACACCACTTTTATAAACAGTCTCTAATATCTCACTAACAGAATATTCTCCATCAGAATGATTAGAATGTATATGTAAATCTATCATAAAAACTCCTTTAATATATTATAATCTTTATATTTATTATAACATATAGAAGAACTTAAAAAAAGAGAAACATTGGTTGTACAACACTTCTCATAAAATATCAAAAAACGAACCATTTAAGTTCATAAAATTCATTTTGGTGGAACTGAGGAGAATCGAACTCCTGTCCGAAAACATCGCTACAAAAACCTCTACAAGTTTAGTTAACTAATTAATTTCATTTAATTAGCAAGTAGTTAACACCCAACTAATTAAACTAGACTATTAAATTCATTTTAGCTATAGTCATAACTAAAATATAATCTACTAAAATAGACCGCATCACTTCACGTAGATAAGAAGAGAATTGGTGCATCCTTATATTAAGCGAATGCTAATTGATTACTGTTTCCAGTTAAATTTGTTTGCTTTAACGTAATGCATACGACTTGCCATTCTTGCGCTAACACTCCCGTCGAAACCATGTCAGCCCCAAATACAATCTAATTATAACATTTTTTTTAAATAATTACTATATCTGTGTTAAAAATATCTAAAAAGTGTTATACTATCATTGTAAAAGAAAGGTGTGAAGTATAATACATGAATGAACAATGGAAAAATTTTAAACTAGATAGATGGACAAACGAAATTAATGTTAAAGAATTCATCCTAGAGAACTATAAAGAATATCGAGGAGATGAATCTTTCTTAGTAGGAACAAGTAAAAAAACAGATAAAATCTGGAATATTTGCTTAGACTTATTAAAAAAAGAAGTAAAAAATGGAGTACTTGATATAGATACAGAAAGATTTGGAGCAATTAATGCTTATGATGCTGGATATATCGATAAAGAAAACGAAGTAATATTCGGATTACAAACAGATGCTCCCCTAAAAAGAATATTGAATCCTTATGGTGGTATGAGAATGGTTCAAGCTTCGCTTGAAGCATATGG
The DNA here is from genome assembly GCA_964368975.1 of uncultured Muribaculaceae bacterium. Classification (GTDB taxonomy): domain Bacteria; phylum Bacillota_I; class Bacilli_A; order RF39; family UBA660; genus CAYJDP01. The sequence goes on along the minus strand of CAYJDP010000090.1, from coordinate 864 downwards.
ATATAAAATGGATCAAGAATTAGAAGATCATTTTAATAAGTATAGAAAAACTCATAACCAAGGAGTATTCGATGCTTATACTACTGATATCAAAAGAGCAAGACATGTAGGACTTTTAACAGGATTACCTGATGCTTATGGTAGAGGAAGAATTATTGGAGATTATAGAAGAATTGCTCTTTACGGAGTAGACTTCCTAATTGAAAAGAAAAAAGAAGATTTATTAAAATTAGAAAACCAAAGAATAACAGATAATGTAATTCAATTAAGAGAAGAAGTTAATGAACAATTAAGAGCATTAGCAGAAATCAAAAAAATGGCAATTACTTATGGATTTGATATATCACTTCCTGCAAAAGATGCTAAAGAAGCAGTTCAATGGACTTACTTTGGTTACTTAGCAGCAATTAAAGAAAATAATGGAGCAGCTATGAGTTTAGGTAGAACTGCTACATTCTTAGATATTTATATTGAAAGAGATATAGAAGATGGAAAACTTACTGAAGAAGAAGCTCAAGAATTAATAGATCAATTTATTATTAAATTAAGACTTGCTCGTCACTTAAGAACTCCAGAATATAATGAATTATTCGCAGGAGACCCAACTTGGGTAACAGAAAGTTTAGCAGGTATGACAGAAGACGGAAGATCTTTAGTAACTAAAACAACTTTTAGATACTTACATACTCTAACAAATCTTGATTCTGCACCAGAACCAAATATGACAGTTTTATGGAGTGATAAACTTCCAGAAAAATTTAAACATTACTGTGCAAAAATGTCTATTGAAACAGATGCAATTCAATATGAAAATGATGATATTATGAGACCACTTCATGGATGTGACTATGCAATAGCATGTTG
>CAYJDP010000089.1:2290-3265 GCA_964368975.1 uncultured Muribaculaceae bacterium | reverse complement strand
TCGTAAAAGTTCAGGTCTATTATCCACTTTACTACCACTAATTCCCTTCTCTCTATAAATATCAGTAACTTCATAATTATTAACCTTAACAAGATTAATTAGTAATTCCTCTTGCCATTCTATAGAATAACCTTCTAAAACTTGTTTCTCACTAGAAACTCTCACATAAATACCAACTTTATTATTCATTTTTTAACACTAACCTTTCTATTAAAAATTTAACTATTTCACATTCTAATCCTAAATAAATATTATTATCTTTAACATTAATTATTAACTTATCTTTTTCTATATCTTTCATATACATTTTTCCCTTCATAAATTTAAAGTTTGTCAAATACTCACCCATAGAAGATGAGCATTTGACAATTCTATACTAAAACTAATCTACAATCATTTTTTTTAACATACTTATTATCAACAATATTATCACTTTTTAATTCGCCTCTTGCACGAGTTAAAGTTGATTCTGAAATACCTTTAGTTTTTGCAAAATCACAAATATCACTAAATTTAGATTCTACATTTTCATTTAGATAATCTATTATAATATGTTTGGCTTCATCAATTTTAGATATTTTATTACTATAATTACTATCCTCTTCATCGTCTATAATATAATCTCTAGTACCAATCCATTCTAAATTATCATTTTTTATCTCAAATGCTAATGTTTTACCTTTTTCTGCTAAATTTGACTTCGTATGCATAAATAAAACTTCATTCGAACCATTTTTCTTACCAATTGATACAACAGAACGAGCTATCCCACCAAAATCAACACTACCCATAATTCTATTTAATTGATTAGTTCCATGAGTATTCTTATTTCTATGTGAAATAAGTATAATTGCACATTCATGCTTTCTTGCTATCTTAACAATAGGAGTTAATACATTTCTAACTTTAACAGCACTATTCATATCTATATCACCTAAAAAGCTAGTAAGCGGGTCTAAAATAACTAATATTGGT
>CAYJDP010000089.1:0-2280 GCA_964368975.1 uncultured Muribaculaceae bacterium | reverse complement strand
TTATCAATTTCAGCAAAATCATCTAACAATAAATCTCCCGAAAAATCATCTGCATTTTTTAATTCTATAACATGAACCATACTTTGGTCTGCATTAAAACCAGTCAAACGTTTTTTTAAAGTACCACCAACAGAATCCTCTTTATTTTTTATAATTACCTCTCCAACATTAAGCTTATCAGTACAATTAAAAAACGTACCACCTTTAGAAATTACACTTGCCATATATGTAGCAATAAAACTTTTCCCAACTCCTGGGTCTCCAACTATTATTGAAATACACCCAAATGGAAAATATGGTTTCCACAACCACGAGATTTCTTCTTCTTGAATTTTATCAAAAGAAGTAACCTTAAATCTAGTTTCTTTATTTATCATCCTTTTCCTCCTAATAATCTAATAGTAATTACTATACTCTTCATTTATTCTTGTCGACACTAACATCATAACACTGCTTTTTTAATTTTTATAAAACTTGTTCTAGAAACCAACGATTTTTAAATTTTATTACTAAATATTTAATAAAAAAAATAGTTAATTAAATCTATCTTCTTTAGTTTGAGAAAAGAATTTTATATTCTTCTGGAATAAGATTTGTAGGATATGCACCTAGTACACTGTCAGATTCTTCTTTAACTTCATTAAGTCTAGTTGTTACTCCTTCAATTCTTGCTAATAAATTTGTATTATCATTTATAATATTATATTCATAGTTACTAAATAATCCATTACTATAATCTAAAAAATCAAAATAATCATCATAATATTTAAGTGAATCATCAGGCATAATATCACGAGGTAAAGTTTCTTTAAACTTAATTAACTCAGAAAATTTAGTAGCATATAATTTATCAATTTCCTCTTGATATTTAGAATTTTTAGAATACAAAGAAGAATACAATAAATAATCAGTAATATTTTCAGCTTCCTCAGCTATTTCCACTTGAATGTCATCCCAAGCACTAAATTGATTATTAAGTTGATGAATATATAAAGCATTAATTATAGCTTTTTCATTTTTAGAAGAATCTTTAATTTCATTATAGGAATCTTCATAGTTATTATCTTTTATGTAATTAATAGCTTGTATAAGTTCCTTAGAACGATTTTCTTTAGGAATCGAACTAATAATAATAAAACCAACACCCACAGATAATATTACAAAAGAAATTATAACTGTAATAACTAATTTAAATTTATTTTTCATTTACTTACCTCCCAATTTACTATTAATCTTTTTAACACTATTATCTGACAAGATTATAACTGAATCATAATTATTTATTTCATTATTTAAACACTCTTCAGCAACTTTTTTTGAAATTATTTCATCAGAATTTATTTTTCTTTTACTAACATAAAATAAGTCACTAACATCTGCTCCATAAGAATTTGAAGCACTAATAGTAATAATAGAATAATCCTCACTACATATTTTAGCAGACTCTAATTTAATTGTTGAAGGGTTATTAAATATATCTTCATTTTCAGTTATAATATCATAAATTAATTTTTCATTTGTATTAAGTAAACTATTAAATAAAAATACTCCAATAATAGTTACAAATAAAGTACCCACAATAACAAATAAATAATTTCTATTTTCTTTTAATATTTTTAAAACATTATTTTTCTTAATTTTTTTCATAATTACTCCTTATTAAATTATTTAAATATAAATCAAAATATAAATATACCACTCCTTCCATTTATACTATTATATCACAATTCGAACTACCAGTGCATATAATTCTAACCAATAGTTTGAAATAATATATCTAGGTGATTAAATTTGAAAAAAGAATATAAAAAAGATGATGATTACTATTATTACAATATAGTAAGAAAAAACATAAAAAAATACAGAATTTTAGCTAATTTAACTCAACAAGATTTAGCTGATAAAATTGAAATATCAATGCATTATTTATCTCAAATAGAAAGTGCTAATCCTAATAAATATTTTACTTTAGTAATTATTGGTAGAATTGCAAATGCTTTAGATATAGATATAAAAGATTTATTTAATGAAATTTAAGTTATACAATTATAAATATAAATAAAAGATGTAAAAAACATCTTTTTTCATTTAATTTAAATTCATATTTTATTATATTATTTGCCGTATAGTATAATATAATGAATCTTTTATTATACTTTTATTAAATTTTATCAAACTACAAATAATAACAAAGAATTAAAAAAACATATAATTATTATAAGAGTGGAAGATATTTTCAATAGCTAACACCTAAAAAAAAAGTAATTACAAACTATTATT
>CAYJDP010000088.1:0-3270 GCA_964368975.1 uncultured Muribaculaceae bacterium | reverse complement strand
TTGCATAAGTATTTATGGTTATATATTTTAACATATAAAGTGTTGTTTTGCAAGGTTTTATTATTATTTTAGATTTTCTTGTAATTCTTGTTCAGTCCAAGTTTCTATACCTAATTCTTGAGCTTTTTTGAGTTTTGAACCTGCTTTTTCTCCATAAATTAAAACATCTGTTTTTTTAGATACACTTGATGAGGTTTTACCACCCAAATCTTCAATTAATTCTTCTGCTTCTTCTCTAGTAAATATACTTAAACTTCCTGTTAATACGAATGTTTTATTTAAAAATAATGGATTTTCTTTTGTCTTCTTACCTAAGTAATTCATGTTAATATTATACTCTTTTAATTTAGATATTACTTTGATATTATTCTCATCACTAAAATAATTTTTTATACTTTTAGCAATAGTTGTACCAATATCATTTATATCTACTAAGTTTTCTACTGATTCATTTATTAAATTATCTAAGTTAGAAAAATATTTTGCTAATACTTTTGCTGTTTTACTTCCTACATGAGGTATACCTAAGGCAAATATTAGTTTTTCTAGGGAATTAGTTTTACTATTTTCTATTGCTGTTAGTAAGTTGTTTATTGACTTTTCACCAAATCCTTCTAATTGTTTTAGTTCATCTTTATATTCATATAATTTATATATATCGCTTATATTAGTTAGGTATTTAAAATTGTAAAAGTCTTCTAGTATTCTTTCTCCTAATCCATCTATATTCATAGCATCACGAGATGCATAATGAATAATATTTTCTATTTCTCTTTTTGGGCAGTTTTCATTTGTACAATAATAATCTACTTGTTCATCTTTTTTAGTTAAATTTTCATTACAAAATGGACAATTTGTTATCATTGTAAATTCTTTTTCGGTTCCATCTCTTCTATCTGTTTTAGGCTCTACTACTTCTGGTATAACATCTCCAGCTTTTCTTATTACTACGGTATCTCCTATTTTTAAGTCTTTTTCTTTTATATAATCTTCATTATGAAGTGTTGCTTTAGAAATAGTTGATCCTTGTACTAAAACTGGATCTAGTACTGCATTAGGAGTTATTTGCCCTGTTCTTCCTACAGTAAAAATAATATCTTTTAACTTTGTTAATACTTCTGTTGCTGGAAATTTGTAAGCAGTTGCCCATTTTGGATATTTAGCAGTTGAACCTAGTTTTTTACAGTCATTTAGATTATTTACTTTTATAACTACTCCATCTATATCATAATCAAGATTATCTCTTTTTGTAGTTATTTCTGTTATGTAGTCTATTAATTCTGATGGTTTTTTTATTAGTTTGTTATTTTTATTTGTTTTGAAACCTAATTTTTTCAAAAATAATAGTGATTCTTCTTGTGTATTTATATTATATTTTTCTGGATTTGGAATTTGATATATAAATGCATCTAAATTTCTTTTTGCTGCTACTTTTGAATCTAGTTGTCTAATTGATCCTGCTGCTGCATTACGACAATTTTGTAGAAGTGGTTGATTATTTTTTTCTCTTTCTTTATTTAATCTTTCTAAAGTTATTTTATCCATAAAGATTTCGCCACGTACTTCTATGTCTATATCTTTAGTTAGTTTCATTGGTATTGTTTTTATTGTTTTTACATTATGGGTAATATCTTCTCCAACAGTTCCATCTCCCCTAGTTGCCGCTCTTTTAAATTCGCCTTTTTCATAAAGAAGTGATACTGATAAACCATCTATTTTTAATTCACATTCATATATTGGATTTATTCCTTCTTTTTTTATCTTTTCATCAAAATTTATTATTTCTTCTTCTGAAAATACATTACTTAAAGATATCATTGGTATGGAATGAGTTATTTTTTTAAACTTATCAATTACAGTTCCTCCTACCCTATTTGTAGGTGAATTTTGATCTTTTTGATTGGGGAAATTTTTCTTCTAACTCAATTAGTTCTCTTAAATACTTATCATACTCTTGATCTGTAATATTACTTATGTTATTTACATAGTAATCTTGATTTGCACTATTTAATATTTTTGTTAATTCTTCTATTCTTGAATTCATTTTATCACCAATTTTATTATATCAAATTAGTTTGTTTATTAATAGTTTTGTTGACATATTTTTTTTAAAAGTGTAGAATATATTTAATTTGTTTAGGAGGTTTGCTTATGAATGCAAAAAATTTTAAGGGATATATATTGAATAAAGATGTTTGTTATCCTGAGGAGAAAATTAATAAAAGAAAATATATTACGATAGTTAATAATACTTTAAATAGAGAGTTTATTAATTGGAATAATGTTACTAATAGATCTTATATTAAAGTTAAATAATAAGACCTTCTGGTCTTTTTTTATCTTTCTTTCCCAAATAATCTTATTAATCTTAAGAATAAATTTATAAAGTCTAAGTAAATTTGAAATGCTCCATAAATAGCAGCTTTTTCCTCACCTACTGCAGGTATTAAATGTTTAATTCTATTAATATCATATGCAATTAAGATTGTAAATATTGCTACTCCTAATAATGATAATGCATTATCAGCTATTGTACTTTGGAAGATTAGTGCATTTAATATTCCACCTATTATCATACCAATTAATCCAATAAATAGAAAAGTTCCTATTTTTGATAAATCGCTTTTTGTTTTATATCCATATAACGCCATTAATCCCGTTATAATAGATGTCATTAAGAATATTGATATAATTGAATTCATTTGATAAATTATAAATATAAAAGATAGTGTTAATCCTGTTGTGAATGAATATATTAAATATAATATTTTCATTAACATAGGAGATAATTTATTAATAAACATCCCCATTGCAAATGCAATCCCTAATTCAATTAATACAATTGGTAGTAAACCAATTCCTGCTACTAATGTTAGCATTTCTAAATTTGTACTTAATGCATATCCTGTTGCAAAACTCACTAATAATCCTATAAATAACCAAGTGAATAGTTTTGGATAAACTTCGTTTCTCATCTTTTTACTCCTCCCATAGTTTGTTTTTATATTCTTTATTTTCAATCATATTGATGATTGCCTCTTTTACAATTGGAGTATCTTCTTTATAAGTAACTCCATACCAAGTCGATGTTGTTTTAATTACTTTTGCAGTTTTATTTTCATCTTCAATTGACTCGAATAAAACATCTGGTATTAAATATTCACAAGTTTCTAAATTATTTTCATTTTCTTTTAAGAAATTTGTAAATCTACTTTCTATTATATCAAATATATTTGCTTGGAACAATAAGAAATTCATTGATACAGTATT
>CAYJDP010000087.1:0-3293 GCA_964368975.1 uncultured Muribaculaceae bacterium | reverse complement strand
GATATCTTTACATCAGCAGAAACTCTATCAAAAAATACATTTATTGAGTATAGACTTTGGACTGGTAATGAATATAGTAAAGAAATATTAAAAAGAATAAATGAAAGATATAATTCTTTGGATAATAAACTTGCCAAAAATATATACTTTACAAAAGATAAAGAATTTATTTGGCCAAACCTAAATAATAAAATAATTAAAGAAAAAGGAACTTGTTATGGAACAAGACATCATATAGCAATACTTGTTAATGGAACAGTAGTACCATGTTGTCTAGATAGTAAAGGAGTAATAAATTTAGGAAATATTTTTAATACTAGTTTAGAAGAAATATTAAAATCTCCTAGATATCTTAATATAAAAAATAATTTTAAAAATAATAAACTTACAGAAGATTTATGTAAAAAATGCGGTTTCCTAGAGTAAACTGTTTTTTTATGAAAAATTATGTGCTAAAATAAAAGAGAGCCATAAAACTCTCGGAAAGTGGTGAGAGTTATGACAAAATATATATTTGTAACAGGAGGGGTATGTTCTGGACTTGGTAAAGGAATAACAGCCTCATCGATTGCATTATTATTAAAAGCTAAAGGGTATAAAGTATTTATGCAAAAATTTGACCCTTATATTAATGTAGATCCAGGTACTATGAATCCCATAGAACATGGAGAAGTATTTGTAACAGCAGATGGATCAGAAACAGATTTAGACTTAGGACATTATGAAAGATTTATTGATGAAGAACTAAATTATACATCCAATGTTACTAATGGAAAAATATATTCAACAGTAATAGAAAAAGAAAGAAAAGGGGATTACTTAGGTAAAAATGTCCAAATGATTCCTGATATTTCGAATGAAGTAAAAAGAAGAATCTACGAAGCAGGAGAAATCTCAAATGCTGATTTTGTTATTACTGAAATAGGTGGAACCGTAGGAGATATAGAATCTGCTATTATGTTAGAAAGTCTAAGACAAGTAAAAATGGAACAACCTAAAAATACATTATTCGTACATACAACATTAGTACCATATTTATTCGGATCAAATGAACTAAAAACAAAACCGACTCAAAATAGTATTATTTCATTAAGAAAAGTAGGTCTTCACCCAGATATTATAGTAACAAGATCATCTATTAATTTAACAGAAAATACTAAAAGTAAAATATCTTTATTTGGAAATATTCCAAAAGAAAATATAATTGAAGCAGTAGATGTAAACAATATATATAAAGTGCCTATTAATTTTAATAAACAAAATATAGAAGAGATAATTCTAAATCACTTTGATATGGAAAATAAAAAATCAAACTTAACTAAATGGAAAAATCTAATTAAAACAGTTGATAATTTAGAAGAAGAAATAGAAATATCTTTAGTAGGAAAATATATTGCTTTAGAAGACGCTTATTTATCAGTTAAAGAATCATTAAAACATGCAGGATATTCACATAATGTAAAAGTGAATATTAATTGGGTAGACTCTGAAGTATTAGAAAAACCCTCTACACAGTTAAATGAAGTATTTAAAAACTCAAAAGGAATATTAATACCAGGGGGATTTGGTACTAGAGGAATAGAAGGAAAAATCAAAGCTTGTGAATATGCAAGAGTAAATAATATTCCATACTTTGGAATATGTTTAGGAATGCAAATAGCAGTAATTGAGTTTGCCAGAAATGTATGTGGTATAAAAGATGCAACATCAAAAGAATTTAATGATAAATCAGTAAATAAAATAATTGACTTAATGGAAAATCAAAAAAATATATCTAATCTAGGAGGAACATTACGACTAGGGAATTATGATTGTAAAATTAAAGAAAATACAAAAACTTATAAAGCATATAAACAAAAAAATATAAAAGAAAGACATCGACATAGATATGAATTTAACAATGATTATAAAGAGTTAATGGAAGAAAAAGGATTATTATTTACAGGAATAAATGAACAAGCTAATTTAGTAGAAATAATAGAATTACCTTCTCATAAACATTTTATTGCTTGTCAATTTCATCCTGAATTTAAATCACGTCCTACAACACCACATCCGTTATTCTTATCATTTATAAGTAGTGCTATAGAAAAATAAAAGAAATAAGGAATTAGTTAAAATTCCTTTTTATATGATATAATAACTAAAAGGAAGTGAAGTGTATGAGTAAAATAGATTTACATATTCATAGTAATATATCTGATGGAAAATTTACTAGTCATGAATTAATTGATATTGCAAAACAAAATAACGTCAAAATAATTTCTATAGCAGATCATGATAATATATCAGTATACACTAAAGAATTATTTGATTATGCAAAAGAAAAAGAAATAAATTTAATACCTGCAGTAGAAATATCTACTAAATTAAATAAACATAGTATTCATATACTTGGATATAATATTGATTTAGATAATGAAACTTTAATAGATGAATTAAAAAAATCTAGAAATCAAAGAGTAATATATTTAAAGGAAGTAACAGAAAAACTAACTGAACTAGGATATTATCTTAATTTAGATAATCTATTAAAAATAGAAGGTGTAACTAAAGGTCATATTGCTAAAGAAGTAGTAAATAATCAAAAAAATAAAAATAAATTATTACAAGAATATAACAAAATTCCTTCATTTGGCGAATTTATCGAAACAGTAATGAATCCAGGATGTAAAGGCTTTGTAGAAAAGAAAACACTTACTCCAATACAAGCAGCAAATTTAATTAAACAAGCTAATGGAAAAATAGTACTAGCACACCCGGTAGCATATGAGAAAACTAATGCATTTAGTTATGAAGAAATAAAAAATCTATTAATAGAAATAAATGCTGATGGAATAGAATCTAATTATATTTATATAAATAAAGACAATGAAATAATCGATGATTCAACTAAATGGAATAATCTAGCTAATGAATTAAATCTATTTTCAACAACCGGATCAGATTTTCATAATTTTGATAATGTATCACCCGAAATCGGGTTTAACAATTATCAAAATAATTTTGTTGAAATAGACTTACCAAAAGAATTAATTGACTAAGGAGAAATAATGAATAAATTATATATATTAACAGGACCATGTGGTGTAGGTAAAACTACTATAAGTAATGAAATAGCTAAATCTCTAACTAAATCAGTATTGCTAGAAGGAGATACAATCTACAATTTTTTTGTAGGAGGAAGAATAAGTCCATGGTTAGAAAATGCTCCCATAGATTTATTTTGGGATAATGCATATTATTTAATAAACTCATACTTAAAAGAAGGATATGATGTAGTATTTAATTAT
>CAYJDP010000086.1:0-3314 GCA_964368975.1 uncultured Muribaculaceae bacterium | reverse complement strand
AAATGACATTATGTGTCATTTTTTTTCATAATTCGACAAAATTCGACAAAGCAATTTGATATATTTTGATTGGGTGATTTTATGAGTGATTTTAATGTTTTGCTTGTTGTAATTATGTTATTAGTACTTCCTATATCTATTTATTTAAATTTTGTTAGTTATTTGAAGACTATGAATATTGAAGAGAAGAAGTATTATTTGGATTTCGCTTTGCTTACTTCGTTATTTTTATTAATTAAGTTTGATTTTTATAGTGATTTTTATATAATACTATTTTTTAATATTCCTTTATTACTTGCATTTATTAAAAATAGGAAGTTTTCTATATTTATTATGGTTCCTGCTTTATTTTGGTTTTACTATAATTATTTATCTTATAATCCAGTTTTATTATTTTTAGAGTATTTATTTTATATTTTATTTTATTTTTGGTGTTTATATAAGAAGAAGTCATTGAGTAATGTAATTACAATGTTTGTTGTTGTTGAGTCATTTACTATGGGGTTTTTATATTTTTATACTAGTAGATTAGGTATATTAGAAATAGATTCGTTTTTCTTTTTAGCATTTATTATAGTTTTGTTTGTTATTGTTACTTATTCAATTATTTATATATTTAGATTAGCAGATAAAGTATCTGAAACTAATTCTATATTAGTTGAATTAAAAAGAGAAAAGGATTTACGACTTTCTTTATTTAAAATAGCTCATGAGGTTAAAAATCCATTAGCTGTTTGTAAAGGTTATCTTAGTATGATAAGTAAAAAAAATGTAAGTAATTCTTTTAAGTATATAGATATTATAAAAAAAGAGGTTGATAAGACTTTGTTAATTATAGATGATTTTTCTGAGTTTGGTAAAATAAAATTAGAAAATGAAATTATAGATATATGTTATTTAGTAGAAGAAGTAGTTGGTACTTTAGGTCCTATGTTTAAAGGGTATGATTCTAAGGTTAATTGTTCTTCTTTAGATGATGAGGTATATATAGAAGGTGATTATAATAGAATTAAACAAGTTCTTGTAAATATATTTAAGAATTCTTTAGAAGCTAAAGGTATGAATAAATTAATAATAGATGTTAAATTTAAAATAGATAATATTGGATATATCAATATTATTATTAAAGACAATGGACTTGGTATGTCTAGAGAAAATTTAGCTAAAATAAGTGAGCCTTTTTTCTCTACTAAAGAAAATGGTACTGGATTGGGTGTTGCTTTAAGTAAAGAGATTATTGAATTACATGGAGGAAGTATTAGATATAAATCTATTTTGGATAAAGGTACTACTGTTATTGTGAGTTTGCCTCTAAAATAAAAAAGTCATATGACTTTTAGTAATAGTAATTTATTTGATTGTTTGGTGTTTGTTGATAAGGATAATATGGTACTGGATATGGTTGAGGGTATGGAATAGGTCTCGGACAACAATTATTATTATTGTTATTAGCAAGTCCATAACCTAATGCAGTACCAGCTAATCCTCCTACTAAAAATGGTGCGAATAAAAATCTTTCATCTTGAGGGGATTGACTAACTATATTTTGTTTTGGTTGTATATTATTTTTGTTATATGGTATACTATATTTAGTATAATACATAAATTTCACTCCTTTAGTTTAATTTATGTAATTGAAAGGAATAGGTGATAAGTTTGAATAAATTAGAGAAATTGGCTAATACTATAGTAAATTATTCTGTAAAATTAAAAAAGAATGATAAAGTTAGTATTACTTTTGGAGTTGAAGCAATTGACTTAGTTGAAGCTATAATAATGGAATGTAGAAAAGTTGGTGCTGTTGCATCTTTAAGTATGTCTGATAATAGATTAAATGCATTGGTTGCAGAAACTACTACTTCTGTTAGAGCAGATATGCTTAAGAAAAAGGGAGAATTTGATGTAGAAATGTTTGATGCTTTTATACATATTCGTTGTAATAATAATGATTATGAAACAAAGGATATTTCTCCAGAGGTATTTAAGTTAGTTGGTGAAGCTACTAGAGAAAGTTCTGATATTCGTATTAATGAACGTGAATGGGTTTTATTAAATTATCCTACTAAGACTGATGCATTTAAAGCTAAAATGAGTTCTACTAAGTTTTTTGATTTTAGTTTTGACGTTATGACTGTTGATTATGCATTAATGAGTGAAGAAGTTAAACCTTTGAAAGAGTTGATGGATAAGACCGAAATGGTTCGTATTGTAGGGCCAAATACTGATATTAAATTTTCAATTAAAGATATGGGTAGTGTTCCATGTTGTGGAGAGAGAAATATTCCTGATGGAGAAATATATTCAGCACCTATTAAAACTAGTGTTAATGGGGTTATTACCTATAATACTCCATGTCCTTATCAAGGTGAAGTATATAATAATGTTTCTTTAACTTTTGAAGATGGTCGTATTGTTAAAGCTTGTTGTGATGAAGATGATGATGCTTTAAATAAAATATTTGATACGGATGAAGGTAGTCGTTATGTGGGTGAATTTGCATTAGGGTTTAATCCTAAAATATTGAAGCCTATGGGTGATATTTTATATGATGAAAAAATATTAGGTAGTCTTCATTTTACTCCAGGTAGATGTTATAAAGATTGTGATAATGGTAATATTTCTAGTATTCATTGGGATATGGTTTTAATTCAAACTGAGGAGTTTGGTGGAGGAGAAATATATTTTGATGATGTATTAGTTAGAAAAGATGGTAAGTTTATAATTGATAATTTAAAACAGTTAAATTATGAATAGATTTACATTTTAAATGTTTTGTGTTAAGATGTGTGAGGTGATTTAAATGGAACGTTTACAAAAAGTTATTGCTGCTAGTGGAGTATGTTCACGTAGAAAAGCAGAAGAGTTAATTAAAATGGGTAAAGTTAGAGTTAATGGAGAAGTTATTTCTGAATTAGGTACTAAGGTTTTAGATAGTGATACAATTATTGTTAATAACAAGGTGATTGAAAAAGAAGTTAAAGAGTATTATCTTTTAAATAAACCTAGAGGTGTTGTTACAACTACTAGTGATGATAAGAGTCGTAAGACTGTTGTTGATTTAATCGACACTACTAGTAGAATTTATCCAGTAGGTAGACTTGATTATGATACAACTGGGGTATTACTTCTTACGAATGATGGTGATTTTGCTAATATAGTTATGCATCCTAAGTATGATGTTAGTAAAACTTATTTTGCTAAATTAGATGGTATTATTAGGGGAGATGCTATTAATTCATTAAAAGAAGGTGTTGCAATCGATGAAATTTTTATTAGACCTAGTCGTGTTAAATTAAAAAAAGGTGATTCTAGTA
>CAYJDP010000085.1:2739-3360 GCA_964368975.1 uncultured Muribaculaceae bacterium | reverse complement strand
TTTATCAGGAGTAGCATCCGTAACACCTAATCAAACAACATTTACAACAGAAACTTCAGGATCAAACTTTATTATAACAGCAACAGATAATGCTGGAAATACAACTCAAGTAATAGAAGAAATTAAAATAGATAAAACTGCACCAACTGCAGCAACAATTAATTATACAGGAACACCAGGAAATAATGGTTGGTATAAAACAGATTTACTACTAACAGCAACTGGTGCAACAGACAACTTATCAGGAATACAATCAACTAATTTCTCAAAATCAATAATTAATTATGATACATCTGGAGAAGTAATAACATTAATTACTAAAGATAATGCTGGAAATACTACAACAACTCAAACAACAGTAAAAGTAGATAGAACAAAACCTACTATAGATGAATTAGTATTCTTTGGAGCACCAGGAAATGATGGTTGGTATTTATCAGATATAACAGTACAAACACCAACAGCAACAGATAATTTATCTGGACTTAAAAGTGTAACTCCAAGTAAAACTTTATTTACAGAAGAAACTAATGGAACAGACTTAATAATAACAGCAGAAGATAATGCAGGAAATATTGAAATATTTACTAAAGTAATTAAAATAGATAAAACTCTACCAGT
>CAYJDP010000085.1:948-2729 GCA_964368975.1 uncultured Muribaculaceae bacterium | reverse complement strand
AACTATAAATAATTTAACTGCAACAGATACAGGTTCTGGAATAAATACAAGTTTATTAAATACTATATCTAAAACAATCAATTATGAAACAACTGGAGAAAATGTAGAACTAGAAGTATATGATATAGCAGGTAATAGAGGAATACTAAATGTACCTGTAAAAATAGATTTAACAAATCCTATATCAGGAGAAATAATTCTTACTGGAGATGAAGGAGATAACGGTTGGTATACAAGTGAAGTAGAAATAGATACTACTACAGGATCAGATAATATATCTGGAATAAAAGATACTCAATTAAATATGGATTTAGTTCTAGGGGCTAAATTACAAACTACAGTAACTTTAATTACAACAGATAATGCCGGAAGACAAAGTGAAAAATCAGTAACAGTAAAAATAGATAAAGATATTCCAGAAACAGGAAACATAATTATCAAAGGAACATTAGGAGATAATGATTGGTATACATCAGATGTAGCAATAGACTTTGAAGATGGAACTGATGCAGGCTCTGGTCATGCCTCAACAACAGTTAATTTACTAGGAATTACTACTAATACAACAGGAACTATAGTAAGTATAACAACTAAAGATAATGCTGGTATGGAATCAACTCATACAGAAATTATAAAAATAGATAAAGATTCACCAGAATTACTAATTAAATCAGATAATCAAGATATAGCCAAAGGAATAGATTTCAAAGTAATAGATTTATTTGAAACACCAAACTACAGTATAAGTGATGGAGATATTAGTTGTACTATAGAAAATACTAAAGACTTAGATGTAGGAAGTTATTCTAGTACATGTACTTTAACAGGAGGAAATGGCTTAACTGATTCTAAAACAGTAAACTTTAATATTATAGAAGATAATGATGCAATTAAAACTGTATTATCAGGAATTAAATCAACAACAGGATCTTATATAAAAACAGGATTTAATCCATCTAGTAATACAAGAATGGTAGCAGACTTTACTTTCTTAGGACCTAGAGGAACAGCAGTGTGGTTATTCTCATCAAGAATAGCATATGCTAATCAAATGCTTGGAATAGCATGGAATACAACAGAAAGTCTACTTCAATTTGATAAAGTAAGTTATAATCTAGGAAAAAGTGCATATAAAGAAAATACTCGTCATTCAATAGATTTATCTAAAGAAGCATTAATATTAGATGGAGTAAAATATGCAGATCCAGTAGATAGAACTTGGCAAGGAGCAAATGAACTTTATATATTTGCAAACAATGAATCAGGATTAGTAAAAGGTCATACTAATGGACAAGCAATTATGCATGCTTCACAAGTATATGATAATGGAGTATTAAAACTAGATTTAATACCAGTAGAAACAGTAGGAGGAGAATTTACTTTTTATGATAAAGTATCAGAAACTCTACTAGAAAACGTAGGAACATTTATACCTATATATTAATAACAAAAAGAGAGTAATCTCTTTTTTTATGTTATAATAATTATAGAAAGAAGGTAATTATGAAAACTAATAATGATATTATAAACTTCTATTTAGAATTTTCTAAACTAAAAAATAATCTACGACAAGGATGGATAACTAAAGAAATAGGATTAAGTATAGAAAAATGTGAATCAATAGCAGATCATAGTTACTCACTATCTCTACTAGCACTAACATATGTAGAAAAATATAACCTAAATATTAATCTAACTAAAATATTAAAAATGTCTTTAATACATGACCTATGTGAAGTATACACAAAAGATTATACTCCAATAGATAATATATCTAAAGA
>CAYJDP010000085.1:0-938 GCA_964368975.1 uncultured Muribaculaceae bacterium | reverse complement strand
CAAAACTTAAAATATAATAATGATTACTATGAATTATGGATTGAATATGAAAAAGAATTAACAGAAGAATCTAAATTACTAAAACAACTAGATAAATTTGATTTCCTATTACAAGCAGCTTCGTATAATTATGATATATCATATTTTAAAAGAAGTATTAATAGTATTACAAATGAATTAATATTAAAAGACTTAAATAATTTAATAGAAATAACTAAAGGAAAAGAAATACCTAATATACACAAGGAGAACAACTAAATGAATGAAATAAAATGTCCAAAATGTAATGAAAAATTTATAGTAGATGAATCAGATTACTTACAAATAGTAGATCAAGTAAGAAATAGTGAATTTGATAAAGAATTAAATTCTAAACTAGAATTACTTAAATCAGAAAAAGATAATGAATTAAAATTATTAAAAGAAAAAGCTAGTTCAGAACTAACTAAAAAATTAACTGAATCATCATTAGAAATATCTGATCTTAAATCTAAATTAAAATTAGAAGAAGCTAAGTCAGAAAAAAAACTACAAGAAAAAGTAAATGAATCTAAATTAGAAATAGAAAGATTAAAATCAGTAATAGAAAAAAATGAAAGTGAAAAACAACTTGCTTTAAAAGAATTAGAAGTTAAAAATAAAGATGAACTAACAGAAAAAGAAAAATTAATAGATAAATTAACTAATGAAATATCATCAGAAAAAACTAATAATGAATTAAGAATAAAAACTTTAAAAGAAACAACTGATTTAAAATTAAAAGAAAAAGATGAAACAATTAGTTATTATAAAGATTTAAAAACTAAAATGTCTACTAAAATGTTAGGAGAATCATTAGAAAGACATTGTGAAATAGAATTTAATAGATTAAGAGCAACAGGTTTTCAAAATGCTTATTTTGAAAAAGATAATGATTCTAAAACAGGTAGTAAAGGAGA
>CAYJDP010000084.1:502-3373 GCA_964368975.1 uncultured Muribaculaceae bacterium | reverse complement strand
GTATGATAATGGTTCGAATTTAGGAGTAGATTATATAATACCTAAATTTGAAATGTTAGAGAAAAATTTAAAGAAAATTAAAGGGATATTTTTAACTCATGGACATGAGGGGAATATGGGAGCAGTTCCTGATATTTTAGAAAAAATTCCTACTATACCAGTTTATGGTACTAAGTTAACCTTAGAAATGGTAAAAAAAGATATGAATAGAAGTTTATTAGAAAAGGTCAATTTAAAAGAAATTAGACCTCATTCTAAAATTATATTTGGAAAAAATATTATGTTTCCAATAAGTGTTACACATTCTATTCCGGATGCAGTTTGTTATGTATTATATACTAAACAAGGTGCTATTGTATATACAGGAGATTTTGTATTTGATTCTACAATGATGGGGAATTATAAAACTGATATAGGAAAGCTTGCTTATGTAGGTAAACAAGGAGTTTTATGTTTATTAAGTGAATCTTTCTATGCTGAAAAAAGAGGACATACTTCTCCGAATAATAGAGTTTCTCCATTTATTAGAGAAGTTTTAAATAAAAATGAAAATAGAATTATTGCTACAATATTTCCATCGCATTTTTATAGAATACAAGAATTATTTGATGAAGTTAGTAAAACACATAGAAAAGTAGTTATTATGGGGAAAGGTTTACAAGATATTATTAGTAAATCTTTAGAAGAAGGGTATTTAACTATTGATAAATCTAGAATAGGTGATTTAAGTGATTTAGATACTAAAGGTACTGTTGTGTTAATATCTGATGAAAAAGAAAAACCATTTGCTAATTTAGAAAGAATTATAAAAGGGTATGATAAATTTATTAAAATTAAAGAAACAGATACTATATTCATTACAGAACCGAGTTATCCAGGTATTGAGAAAAGACTTGCTGTTGTAATGGATGAAATTGCTATGCTTGGTGCTAATGCGATAAGTTTATCTAGTAAAAAGCATTTATTACATCATGCATCACGCGAGGATTTAATGTTAATGATTAATTTAATGAATCCTAAATATTATTTTCCAGTAAAAGGGGAATATAGAAATCAATTTGCTAATGCTGAAATTGCTGAAGAAGTTGGTATTCCAAGAGAAAATATTATATTAAAACTTAACGGAGAAGTAGCAACTTTTGAAGGTGGTAAATTATTACCAGTAAAAGAGGTTGTTGAAGTTGACGAAATTTTAGTTGATGGTAAAAATGTTGGAGATATTGGTAATTTAGTTTTAAAAGATAGAGAAATGCTTGGAGAAAATGGTATTGTTATTATTAGTTGTACAATTGATAGAAGAACTAAAGCAATGCTTTCTAATCCAGAGATATTAACTAGAGGTTTTATTTATGTTAAAGAAAGTCAAGATCTTTTAGTTGAAACTAAGGAATTAGCTAAAGTAGTAATTGAATCTAATATAGAAATTAATTCTAGAAGAGTTGATTATGCTAAAGTCAAGAATGATGTTAGAGACAAACTTGGTAAATTCTTTTATCAAGAAACTGGATCTAGACCTATGGTTATTACAGTTATTCAAGAAGTTTAGAGAGTCTTATGACTCTTTTTTTGTCGCTTTTTTGATGATTTCATGATATAATTAGTAGCAATTTGAGGGTGATTAGATGGTTTTAATCTTGATAAAGTGAAAAATATTAAAACTAATTATAGTAAACTATTTCCTAATGGTGATTATAGAAATATACAAGGTCAATATGATAGTTTGGAAAGAATTAGTTTGGATAAAATGAAAGAAATTACTAAAGGTTTCTTTGATAAAAATTTTTCTTTAAAAAATATTTTTTATTTAGATAAACAATCGATAATGCAAAAACAAGATTATATATCTGAATCTGCTAATGCTATAGAATTTTATGTTGATGAAAAGACATATTTAAATTAATGTTTTATTTAATAAAAATAATTACTAAATAATTGGTATTTATTTTTTTTTATGATAAAATAATATTGATTAGGAGGTATTATATGTTAAAATTAAAAATATTATATCTATAGAAACTAAGATTAATTTTTATCCTAAATTAATTAATGATAAAATTGTTTCAGGGACTATTGATTTAGTTGTTGATACTGATAAAATTAATTGTTTAAATGACTTAGATGGACTTGAATTTTCTGAAGGTAGACTAGTTGTTACTATGAATGAAGATGGTATTTGGAATACATATAATTATAATGATTTTACTTTAGAATTTGGTAAAGTTAATAAGAATAAAGTAGAGATGAAATTAAGTTTAGATGAGATTTTAGTTGATACTAAGAGTACTATTGTTAGTCTTTATACTTTTAATGAAGAAGCTTTAAAAAAGAATTTTAATTTAGATAATTTTTATGAAAAAAGTGTTGTTAGACAAATGAGCAATAAAGAGATATATAAATTTTATGTGAAAAATTAGGTGGTTTATATGAATAAAAGTATTGGGGTAATAGATTCAGGTATGGGTGCTATGATGATGATGGATGTCATTAAAAGTGTTTTACCTGATGAAGATTATATTGTTTATATGGATTATAAGAATAATCCTTATGGTGAGAAAAATGTTGATGAATTATTTAGAATTTCTTGTGAAATAGTTGATTATTTGATTGAGTTAAATTGTGGTATTATTGTTATTGCATGTAATACTCTTACTTGTAATTGTATGAATAAGTTAAAAGATAAATATAGTGATATAGTTTTTATTGGAACTGTTCCGCCTATTAAAGTAGCATATGATAATGGTAAGTTAAATACTTTAGTTATGGCTACTAAAGGGACTATTGAGTCATATAGGTTAGATGAATTGAATAAATCTTTTAAAAGAGATAATCAATCTATTAGTTATATTGCTTGTATTAATTTAGTTAATGCTA
>CAYJDP010000084.1:0-492 GCA_964368975.1 uncultured Muribaculaceae bacterium | reverse complement strand
GGGAGTTAGTTTAGAATTAAAAAGACAACTTGTTAAATTAGGGTATGATTTGGATAATGAAAGATTGGGAACTACTACTATTATAGAGAGTTAATAGTAAATAAGTGTAAAGTAAGTGTTGTTTAATAACATTTGCTTTTTATTTTGTGTTAATATTAATATAGGTGATAAAAGATGGTTAAGACTTATAACGAATTTGATGATAGAGAAATGTATTATATGTATAGGGATGTTAGTGATATTTTAAGTCCTTCTATTTCTAAAAGAAATATTAGTAATTATAGAATAATATTAGAGGAAGATTTACTTCCTATAAAGGTATTTTATCCTAAAAAGTTAGCTACTATTAATTCGGTATTATTTTACTTTCATGGGGTAGGAGATATTTCTTTGATAAATAAAGGGTATTCTTCTTTATGTAGTGAGATAGCAAAACGATGTGATTTATTAGTGGTTGCTATTGATTATGATAATCCGTATGAGGTTAATAAT
>CAYJDP010000083.1:0-3389 GCA_964368975.1 uncultured Muribaculaceae bacterium | reverse complement strand
TTTTCAAGATCCAACAGTGTCATATGATAGATATCATTTTATATTATTAATCATCAGTCATCATTTTTTATTGATAAGTAGTTTTTATACATTTTATGTTTTGGAATATCCCATAAATAAAAAAGGAATAATAGAATTTATAATATATTCAATTATTTTATATTCAATAGTATATATAATAAACTTAATTTTAAATACAACATATATTTATAAAGAATCATTTCCGGATTTCATATATGAATATTTACCGTTTTTAAATAAAATGCCAACACTATTTTGGTTTGCTGTATACATGATACCTACTATGTTTGTTGCATATTATTTTGTAAAATTAAGAAATAAAAAAAAGTTATCGTAAAAGATAACTATAAATTCATAAAAAATTTGTTATAATAAAAAAAGAGGTGATAAAATGAAACCGATTATAGGAGTTTTATTAAGAAGTGTAAAAATAGATGGAAGTAGTAGTCTATATTTAGCTGAAAAAGTAAGAAGAGGAATAATTCAAAGTGGAGGAGAAGTATATACTTTAACACCACCACAAGATGTTAACTACATAGATACTAAAGGTAATGAATTACCAGAATTAACAGAAGTAGAAAAGGATATAATAGAGAAACAACTTGATCAAATAGATGGATTATTCATCCCAGGTGGAAATAAATTTTCAGAATACGATAGATATATATTAGAGAGAGTAATCGAAAGAAAAATCCCAACATTAGCAGTATGTTTAGGTATGCAGTTAATGAGTTGTTATCAAGAAGAAGTTATGTTAGAAGATGCTTATACAGAAAATATTAGTCATAAATCAGTTGATAATGATGAAAAATACAATCATCTAGTTAAATTAGATAAATCATCTAAACTATATGAAATAATAGGCGAAGAAGAGATAATGGTTAATAGTTTCCATACAAAAATGGCTACAGAAAATAACATATATAAAGTTGCAGCTAAAAGTAGTGACGGATGCATTGAAGCATTAGAATATCCAAGTGATTTCTTTAATATAGGTGTACAATGGCATCCTGAATCTATGGTCAAATATGACAAAGCAGCAGAAAAATTAATGAAATACTTTATTAAAGAATCAAAGAAAACTAAAAATAAGGAAAAAATTACCAATATAAAATAATAATAAATATGCTAAAATGAATTTAGGAAGTATTTAAATAAAAGATGCTTACTAAAATTTTTTGGTAGTTTAATTCATATTATTGAATTAAACTTTTTTATTATATTGCTTTATACAAAGAGGCAATTAATAAAAAGATAATAATGAAAAGAGTAAAGATATAAAAATCCTTTCTATTCATATTACCACCTCCTTTCAAAGAGAACCCTCTATGAAAGTTTAGTAAGCAAAAATTAAATACCTCCTAAATAATTATTAAAGAAAACTAAAGTAATACCCTAAAAATATTACTAAAACTAATAAAATAACAAAAAAAACAAAAAATAAGTTGACAAATAACATGAAATAGCATATAATTATACCAGTCAACAGAAAAAGGAAAGAGATTTTATATCCACCCGATGGTGAAAAACCTTGGGTAAAAAGCCAAAATAATTAATTAATATTAATAAATAGGTTTTTAAGCGGATATAAAATATTATATCTGCTTTTCTTATTATATGGAGGTGTTACTATCGCAAAGAATAATAACATGTTGGTAAATGATCAAATCAGAGCTCGTGAAGTTTTAGTTATTGGGCCAAACGGGGAACAAGTAGGAGTTAAACCAATTAAGGATGCTCTAACTTTAGCAGGTTATGCATCACTAGATTTAGTGATGATAAATAATAGTGCTAACCCACCAGTTTGCAAAGTAATGGATTATAATAAATTCCGTTACGAAAAACAAAAGAAACAAAAAGAAGCATCTAAAAAACAAAAAGCAACAAGAGTTGAGATAAAAGAATATCGTTTATCGCCAGTTATTGATGTAGGTGATTTCGAAACGAAATTAAGAAATGCTACTAAATATCTACAAAAAGGAGATAAAGTTAAACTGACAGTTCGATTCAAAGGTCGTCAAATGGCGCATACTGAATTAGGAAAAGAAGTATTAACTCGTTTTGCAGAAAGAGTAGAAGAATTTAGTGAAATTGAAGGAAGACCTAAATTAGAAGGTAGAACAATGACTATGTTATTGGCGCCAAAAAAAGACAAACAATAATTTTAGGATATGTAGGAGGAAACAATTATGCCAAAAATCAAAACACATAAAGGTGTTGCTAAAACAACAAAAAAACGTAAAAACGATGTTGTGATTGGAAAACCAGGAAGTAGACATAATACAGGTAAAAAATCATCAGCAGTAAACAGAAAAAATAGAAAAGGATCTACTATGGCTAGTGGAGATCTTAAAAGATTAAAAAATATTATTTAATTTTGCAAGTATATAAGGAGGAAAAAACATGGCAAGAGTAAAAAATGGAGCAGTAACAAAAGCTCGTCATAAAAAAGTATTAAAAGCTGCTAAAGGTTACTTTGGTAGTAAACATAGATTATATAAAACAGCTAAAGAACAATTAATGCACTCAGGACAATATGCGTTCAGAGATAGAAAAAATCGTAAAAGAGAATTTAGAAAGTTATGGATTACACGTATCAATGCAGCTTGTAGATTAAATGATATGAGTTATTCAAGATTTATTGAAGGTTTAACTAAAGCGGGAGTTGAAGTTAACCGTAAAATGTTATCAGAAATCGCAATTAGTGATCCGCAAATGTTTGCAGAATTTGTAAAAATTGCAAAAGAAGGTAAAGCTGGTAATGTAAAAGTTATGGAAGAAGTAGCAGGAAGTGAAGTTACAATTAATGCAACTACTACTAAAACAACAAAAAAAGCAGTTAAAGAAACAAAAGAAGTAAAAAAAGAAGAAACTACTGATTATTCTAAAATGACAGTTGCAGAATTAAAAGAAGCAGCTAAAAATGCTGGAATTGAAGGAATTTCTACAATGAAAAAAGCTGATTTAGTTGAAGCTTTAACAAAATAGTCATATTAGTGAATTAATTTATCGAGTGCCAAATACTGGTGATGAATTTTAGAAACTAATAGAAGAAAAAACGAAAGGAGAAAAATATGGTAGTATCAAAAAATTATTTATTAGAAGCTGGTGTTCACTTTGGACACCAAAAAAGAAGATGGAATCCAAAAATGAAGGAATACATCTATCAAACAAGAGATGATATTTACATCATTAACTTAGAAAAAACAAAAAATAAATTAGAAGAAGCTTATGAAGCAGTTAAAGCAATTGCTGAAAACGAAGGAAAATTCTTATTTGTAGGAACTAAAAAACAAGCTCAAGAAGCTGTTGAAGAATCAGCATTAAGATCAGAAATGTTCTTTATCAACGAAAGATGGTTAGGAGGA
>CAYJDP010000082.1:314-3497 GCA_964368975.1 uncultured Muribaculaceae bacterium | reverse complement strand
TATTCTTTTTCTTTTGGAAAATTCTGTTATAGAACAAATGCTTGACTTTTTAGTGATTTTGTGGTATTATATGGGCAATTTATGGGGGTAAATATATGTATAAGTTTTTTAAGAGAGTGATTGATATTATTCTTGCTTTCATTATGTTAGTAATTTTTTCACCAGTAATGTTAGTAATTAGTATTATCATAAAATTAGATGGAGGACCTATTTTCTTTAGACAGGTTCGTTCTGGGAAGTATGGAGTAGAGTTTCATTTATATAAGTTTCGTAGTATGAGTGTTAATAATGATATGTTTGATAACACTTGTGTTGATTCTATTACTAAAATAGGTAAGTTTTTACGTAAGACTTCTTTGGATGAATTAGGTCAATTAATTAATATTTTAAAAGGAGATATGTCTTTTATAGGACCTCGTCCTTGGATAGTTGAATATGCTGAATTATTTAATTATGATCAAATAAAGAGACTTGATGTATTACCAGGTATTACTGGATATGCACAAGCTATGGGTAGAAATAATATAGATGTTTTATCTAAGATTAAATATGATTTAGAATATGTTGATAATATGAGTTTATTATTTGATATAAAGGTTGTTTTTCTTACTATTAAAACTGTATTTGAACAAGATGGAGTAGATATAGGTAAGAGTGGTATTCATAATGAATTATTTTCATTAATGAATCAGAAATAGGGGTTAGTTATGAAGAGGTTGAATAGGATATTAGCATGTATGTCTTTTATACTTATGTTAGCGTTGGTAATTAATATACTTTTTATTAATTTATTACCAGTAGAATATAATATAATTATTTTAGTTTGTGCATTTTTATACTTTTGTATATTTGGATATTTAAGTTTTAAAAATAATAGTAAAACTATTACTAGGGTTATTTTAAGTATTATGTTATTGTTTTCTATTTATATTAATTTTAGTGGATTAATTTATTATTATGTTACTTATAATGCTATTAGTAGTATAAGTGATGTTGATTATGAATTAGTTAATTATA
Organism: uncultured Muribaculaceae bacterium; assembly: GCA_964368975.1. Taxonomy (GTDB): domain Bacteria; phylum Bacillota_I; class Bacilli_A; order RF39; family UBA660; genus CAYJDP01. The sequence goes on along the minus strand of CAYJDP010000082.1, from coordinate 2,480 downwards.
GTATTTATGGATTAGATAATACTGTTTTAGAGATTGGTGTAGTAGAAGATATTAATTTAGATATAATTGATATGGTAGAAGATGATTATGATGTAGAAATTAAGTATTATAATGATTATACATTATTAATAGAAGATTATAATATGGGATTGATTGATTCATTTTTAATTAATGATTCTTATTATTCTTTATATGAAATTAATTCTAGTACTAAGATTAAAACTTATACTATTAAGGAAGATATTTCTTTAGATACTGATGTAGATGTAATAAATGAAACATTTAATATTTACTTAAGTGGGATTGATTCAAGTAGTAGTGTATTAACTCGTACTAGAAGTGATGTTAATATGGTTATTAGTGTTAATATTAAAACTAGGGAAATTTTATTAATACATATTCCAAGAGATTATTATGTAGATATTCCTAGTATTGGTTATGATAAAATTAATCATGCTGGAGTAATTGGTATTAATGAGAGTATATTAGTAGTAGAAGAGTTATTAGATGAAGAAATTGATTATTATGCTAAAGTTAATTTTAATACTATAGTTGAATTAGTAGATGCTATTGGCGGAATTAATGTTTATTCTGATTATGCGTTTGGTGATATTAAAGTAGGGGATAATTATATTGATGGAGAAACTACTTTGAGTTTTGTTCGTAAAAGAAATAGTTTACCAGGAGGAGATAGACAACGAGGAATTAATCAACAAGAAGTGATTAGTTCAATTATAGAAAAGATTTCTAGTAGTGATACTTTACTTAATAATTATTTAGGTATTATAGATAGTATTGATGAATTAGTTAAGACTAATATGTCTAGTGAAGAGATATTTTTAATAGTTAATAATCAATTAAGTGATATGAGTGGTTATACTATTAATACTTATAATTTAGATGGGTCTGATGTACTTGAATATAGTTCACTACTTGGATTTGATGAGTGGATGATGATAAGAGATGAAGATACTGTTAAAGAAGGTATTTCATTATTAAATGATATGAATAAAGAGGGGGAATAAAGATGGAAGAGTTAGATTTAAGAGAATTATTTTATTATATTAAAAGTAAATTTATTCTTTTTATAATTATATTCTTAGTAGTGGTTAGTAGTGGATTAGTTTATTCTGTTTTTGTTAAAACTCCATTATATAGATCTACTTCTTCAATTGTATTAGTGTCTAATACGGTTAGTGAAGATAATTTATCTAGTGATATTGTTTTAAATGAACAGTTAGTTGATACTTATAAAGAGATAGTTAAGAGTAGAAGTGTATTAGAACAAGCTATTAAGGAATTAGAACTTGAAATGAGTTACAATGAATTACTGGAGAATGTTTCAGTAGAAGCTGTTGTAAATACAGAGGTTATTAAAATAAGTGTTGTTAATGAAGATATTTATGAAGCTGCTTATTTAGTTGGTAAAATTACAGAGATATTTAGTGATGAGGTTAGAGAATTATATAATATAGAGAATATTAAAGTATTAGATATTGCTGATACTCCGAATACTCCATATAATATTAATTTAGTACTTGATTTAGTTATCTTTGTAGTAGTGGGAGTTTTCTTAGGATTATTAGTTATAGTGGTTATGTATTACTTTGATAAATCAATTAAGAGTGTTGAACAAATAGAGGCTATTTGTGATATTTCTGTAATTGGGGAAGTTCCACTTGTGTATGAGCGAGGAGGTAAGTTATATGAATAAAGAGTTAGTTGTAGATACTTATCCTAAATCAATAATAAGTGAAGCAGTTAGAATGATTAGAACTAATATACAGTTTAAATCTAGTAAATTAGATGCTACTACGGTATATGTTACTAGTTCTGTACCTGGAGAAGGTAAGAGTTTTATTAGTGCTAATTTAGCTATTGCTTTTTCACAATTGGGTAAGAAAACTTTATTAGTTGATTGTGATTTAAGAAGAGGTAGAATTCATAAGTTATTTGAAGTGGATAATTCTTTTGGATTATCTAGTGTATTAGATAAAGATTTAATCTTTTGTAGAGATGATTATGTTGTTAAAACTAAAATTAGTAATTTAGATTTAATAGTTAGAGGGGCTGTTCCTAGTAATCCTAGTGAGTTACTTACTTATAATGGTATTACTGTATTAATAGATGAATTAAAGAAAAAATATGATTATATTATATTTGATG
>CAYJDP010000082.1:0-304 GCA_964368975.1 uncultured Muribaculaceae bacterium | reverse complement strand
TATTTTAATTTTATGTGGTCCAGTTTGTGGCCGTGCTGATTCATTAATTATGGCTAAAAAAGCTGAAATGGTAGTATTAGTGTCTGCTTGTAAAGTTTGTACTAGGGATTTATTAAAAACTAGTGTTAATGCTTTAAAAGGGGTAGATGCTAATATTGTAGGAATAGTTGCAAATAAAATAGAAAATACTTCTTCTAAATATTATAAATATGATTAAGTATAAAGATATACATAGTCATTTATTACCAATGGTAGATGATGGGGTTAAAGATTATGAGAAAGCTATTACAAATATTAAATTAAT
>CAYJDP010000081.1:2618-3565 GCA_964368975.1 uncultured Muribaculaceae bacterium | reverse complement strand
AAATTCCATCAATAACACCTAAGTAATAATCTAAACTACTCAAAATAACTTGTACTTCTCTAACCTCTTCTCCAGAATCTCCCAAACTTAAAATTGGTTTATCTAACACACTAATACTCATAGCAGGTCTAGTCAAAGAATATAAAACAGCCAAATCCTCACTACCTATATTACCAGTAATATCCAAATCATTATCTTCTTGAAAACTCTTAACAGCAATGGAAGTATCTGGTCCATAAACCCCAGTACTAACTCCATTATAATATTTATTAATACGAAGTAATTGTTGAACTAAAATAACCTCACTACCACTACTACCCTCTACTAAATTAATATCATTCTCCATATATAACCTCCTAAAAAATAATATGATAATTTAAATATAAAAAGAATATATTTAAATGGAGATGATAAAAAATGAATAACGGTTACTTACAAGTATCAGTATACTCTGATAGTATATCTCAACCAATAGAAAATGCTAACATTAAGGTAAATAATAATACCTACTCTACAAATAACTTAGGTCAAACACCAAAAATAGAGTTACCAACTAACTCTATAGAAAACACCTCTTCCCCTAATAATCAAGAACCTATAAAAACCTACTCTATAGAAGTATCTGCACAAGGTATGACTACTAAAATAATAAATGGAATACAACTATTCCCAAATATAACATCATTACAAGAAGTAATACTAAATCAAACAGATAATCTAAGCGAAGAAAAAGAAGAAATAACTATTCCCCCTATAACCTTATCAGGAGATTATTCCCCTAAATATAATGAAATAGAACAACCAACTTCTTCTATAGTATTAAATGAAGTAATAATACCAGAATACATCATAGTACATGATGGAAATCCTACATCAACTTCACCTCAATATGTAGTAACATTTTCTGACTATATAAAAAATGTCGCATCAAGTGAAATATATTCTAC
>CAYJDP010000081.1:0-2608 GCA_964368975.1 uncultured Muribaculaceae bacterium | reverse complement strand
TAGCTATTATATCTTTTACATTAAATAGAATTTATACTGAATGGTATCCGTCTAAAGGATATACTTTTACTATAACAAGTGTAACAGCATATGATCAAAAATACACAAAAGATAGAACTATCTTTGATACTATATCAACTACAGTAGATGAAGTATTACCTTATTATATAAAAAGAACAAATAAAGAAGAACCCCTTCTAGCCCAATACTGTGATGGAGACAAATTAAAAAATGAAGGATGGTTATGGCAATGGGGTTCTAATGAATTAGGTAAACAAGGAAAAACCGCAGAAGAAATTCTAAAATTCTACTACGGCAATAATCTAAGCATACAAAAAGCAAAATATCAAGAAGGACTACCTACATCATATCCAGGTTATGACTTAAAACTAGGTACCTGTGGAAACGAAGTAAAAAAAGTACAAAACGAATTAAATATTATCAGAGGAAACTATCCAGGACTAATCCAAATAACTAATCCAAATGGAATATTTGATAAACAAACAGAAGAATCAATAAAATTCTTCCAAAAAACATTTAATCTTAACGAAACAGGTATAATAGATTACTCAACCTGGTACAAAATATCATACCTATACCTAGCAGTACAAAGAATGATATTCGGAGTATATGATAGATAGATTTAAAGAAATATTTTACTATTCAGATATTATAAATCCTTTTATAGTATCTGAATAATGTATATACCCTTTTGGGGTATTATTATTTTTTAAATTTATAATAAATGAATTAGGATTACTTGGACCATAATATACTACTTTAGCTTCATTATTACGAATTTCATCATCGTTAATACCAACAGTATTATTATTAAAATTGATTACTGGAGTTATCAATGTATCAATAGTCGTTGATGATCCTCCAATTTCTACTAATGTATACATATCATAAGAATCATTTTTTGATGATACATCAGTAAATATTACATTATTATTTGTATAATTATATGTTCCTTCTATTGTGTCATTAAATAAAGTATTAATAGAATTTGCATACGTTAATGTTACATCATTATAACTAAACTCTCTTAAATTTCTCGTTAATTCTGAAGCATAATTATTACTAGTAATTATATTATTTGTTACTACCATACCATTTTCAAACCACTGTTCTACTACACCATTTATATTAAAGTTATTATCATCAAAAATAATTGAGCTATTATCCAAAACTGTTCTTGAAATATTCGTAAGTTTTTCACCATTTTCTACATTAATACCAAATGTATTCTTCGATATATTAAACACTGTATTTGAATTAATTTTATCAGTAAAATAAATCGATGTAGGAGATAAAATTGCTGAATCATATGACATATTTAAATTAATATCATTATTCATAAAATTAAATTCATCTGAAATAAAATCAAACTGCAATCCTCTAAAGGTATATTCTATATCAATACTATTATTATTAAAATCTAAATTTTTAACATATCCAGAATCATAAGGATTAGGTGCACCAATACTTATACCAATTGGACTTTTTGACCTTACCCCATCATACATAACAAATTCATTATCTTCAACCTCAATATTTTCAATATCTTTAACTCTTGGTGAAATAGCAAATATTTCATCATGAGATACTTTTTCAAAATAATTATTTTTAACAAAAATATTATTAACACCAGTTTGCCACAAGTCTCTAATTTGTAAAGACAACCCAGCTGCTCCAGTACCATCATGAGATAAATAAAACTCATTATTTTCTATAGTTATATTATCTGTTGCTGTCCATAAATCTAAATTAGAAAAATGAAAATCTTCTTCTAATTGTCCATCAAGTAAAGAGAAATCACCATCATCATTTTTTGTTAGTATAGGTCCTGGTCCTCTAAATTCTGAATTAATAATACTTGAATTACTTAAAAATAACAATCCCATTTGCATTTCCATATTTGGTATACTTTTTTTATTTTTAGATATTATATCTAAATTATTCCAAGTAATATTTGAAACCTTATTTCTATCTCCAAATCCAGGCCACCCCAACGTAATTATTCTTGACTCTTCTGTTAAACTTTGGTTAAATGTATCATTGTTATACAATTTAGAACCGTTACCATTTATTACAACATTTGATGTGTATAAAAACACTCGATCTTGTAATAAAAAACTCTTATTCAAAGGAAAATTAACAGTACTAACCCCTAAATTAAATGCTCTATTTAAAATTGCAGAACTATCAACATCTAATGTATTATCATAATTATCAATATCCTTAATTGTACGAGCACCTAACTGAATAACATTAATTTCTGAAGAAACTTCTAATTGGGCAACTAGTCCATTATCTAATAAAATAATATCCATATCATTAGCAACTAACGTACTTGAATCTACAATATTATAAGTAGATTTTCCACCATCACCTTTTACATAAAATCCTTTCGTAGTAACTTTATCACCAACAATTAAAGTTGAATCAGATTTCATATCATTAACATTTTCATAATCACCTTCTATTTCAATAGTTCCTGCTACTCTTAATTTCATTAAAGCAATAGTTCCCATTACTTCTGCAGTAGCACCACTATCTATCCAAAGTCTTAATTCATAAGAGTTAGAATCTCCTACATTTAAAA
>CAYJDP010000080.1:0-3648 GCA_964368975.1 uncultured Muribaculaceae bacterium | reverse complement strand
AAACTGGAGAAATAGAACATAAATATTTTTATGATATAGTTGATTATTTAGAAGAAGGGGATACTTTAGTTTTAAATGATACTAAAGTTTTACCAGCTAGAATATTTGGTATTAAGGAAGAGACTGGTGCAGCTATTGAGTTGTTACTTTTAAAAAATACGGATGGAGATAAATGGGAATGTTTAGTTAAACCTGCTAGAAGAGTTAAAGTTGGTACGGTTATTAAATTTTCTGATAAGTTGGATGCAATTTGTATAAAAGAAGAAGATGATGGTATTAGATTTTTTGAATTTAGGTATTCTGGAATATTTTTAGAAATATTAGAAGAATTAGGTACTATGCCACTTCCTCCTTATATTACAGAGCAACTGGAAGATCAAAGTAGATATCAAACGGTATATGCAAAAGAAGTTGGTTCATCAGCTGCTCCAACTGCAGGGCTTCATTTTACTGAGGAATTATTAGAAAAAATAAAATCTAGAGGTATTAATATATGCTATGTAACATTACATGTTGGTTTAGGTACTTTTAGACCTGTTAGTGTTGATTCAATTGAAGAACATGAAATGCATAGTGAATTTTATCAAATTACTAATGATACTGCTGAAGTATTAAATAAAACTAAAGAATCAGGTAAAAAAATTATTTCTGTTGGTACTACTAGCACTAGAGTTTTAGAAACTGTAGTTAGTAAAAATAATAAATTTATAGAAGATAGTGGATTTACTAATATATTTATTTATCCTCCATATGAATTTGGAGCAATAGATAGTTTAATTACTAATTTTCATTTACCAAAATCTACTTTGGTTATGTTAGTATCTGCTTTAAGTAGTCGTGAGATTATTTTAAAAGCTTATGATGAAGCAGTTAAAGAAAAATATAGATTTTTTTCATTCGGAGATGCGATGATTATAAAATAGTATTAGTACTATTTTTTCTTTTATGTTATACTAAGAGGGATTTTGGGGGATTAATGATAATAAATAATGAAAATAAAATTAAAATATTAAAAGAAATTAATGATTTTGATTGTAAAATAATATCAATAGATATTATTGATGAGATGATCAAAATTAAAACAAATAATGTTTCTTTAAATGAGATGTCTTTTTATACATATTATTGTAATTTAAAAGATAAATTTTTTATAGGAAAAAATAAAGAAGAACTAAGAATAAAGGAAGATAAAATTAAAAATAGAGTTAATAATAAAAAAGCTGAGAGAAATATAAAAAATGCTTTTTTATTAATATTTTTAATATCATCTAGTATGATTTTTGTAGGTATAAGTAATCCATTAATTTTATTAGGGTTATCTGGATTATCAGTTAGTAGTGCAGTAAGTTATGTTTTTTCTAATAAGATTTTTAAAAATTTAAATAGTTTTTTTATAAATGAAAGTTTATCTGATGTAAGAAAAGAGTTTTTGAATGAGTTTTTTAAGAATAGGGATATGGATAATGATGTAGATAATTTTGATAAAAATAATAATTTAAGTATTGAAAATAGAATAGGTAAATTAAAAGAGTTTAGGAGTGAATTAACTTCATTTGAATTTAATAATTCTAAGGATAAAAGTTATATTAAGATTAAGAGTGATTCTTAATTTTTTATTTACTTTATTTGAGTTTTATGATATAATATGTTTACTTTTGAGGGGTGTATTATGGAATTAAATAAAATTGATGAAATAAGTGAGATAAGAAGTTCATTGAAGGATCAATATGTTGAGAATTTAAGTGCTGATAAAAATAGAGTTTATTTTTCTTTGAATGTAGATGGTTGTTTAACTGATTATAGTATGAATTTAAACACAGGTGACTCTAATATTATAGATGAATTGAGTGAATTTTTTGGAGATGATTATTTAAATATCATAAAAAGTGCAGAAAAAGAAATTAAAACTGGTGAAACAGTTGTTAGTAATGTTAAAACTGTAAGAAATCTTACTTTTGGATTAGGAGTAACTCTTCTAGGTATAGCAGGTGGCTTTGTAATTGATGATAATGCAGCAATGGCATCAATGTTTTCAATTACTTCTGGTTATTTACTTAATAGTTCTATTCATCGTAATAATAGGCTTGATGATTGCCATAAAACGTTGAATATTGGATATTCTTTAAAAAATAATTTATTAGATTCTATATTAGAAAGAAAAATAGATGATATTAATTGTGAAAAATTATTGGATATGAATGAAGAACAGTTAGATGCGGCATTATTAAGTAAATATGGAGAAGACTTTGTTATAGGAGAAGCTCCAAAATATGAAGATTTTTTAGAAAAATATGGTAATGAAATGAAAAATATATATAGTAAAACGGATAATAAGGTAGAAAAGACTAAATAGAAATATCTACTATTTTTAAGAGGTAAGACATGAAAAAGAAGACGTTATATATACATAATAAAGAAAGAATTAATGAATGTAGATTTAATATAATAAAAAATATTACAATAGGTAGTTTATATACTTATCTTATTAAAGATAAGGTTACTGATGTATTTATTAATTATGGAGATATGTTTAATAGTGATTATGTAGATAGATATATTTTTTCTACTTTTTCTTTTCCACTATTTTATTTATCTTTTAATATATTATGTAACGTTAGTAAGATAGATAGTTTAAAAGGTATTCAAAAAGAATTGAAAAAAACTAAAGAAATTGATGAGGTAATAAAAAATGAAATTAATAGATAAACAAGTAGAATTATTAAATAATGAAGCTAATACTATAAGAAATAATATTTATGAGTTAAATTGTTCTAAAAATAAAGGGACAGTTGAAACTTTTTGTACTGATAATCATAATATTGGTTTGGAAATATTATTTTTAGAAAAAAGATTAGGACAAATTAATAGAATTCTTAATTTAAGTGAAGTTGTTGAGGTAGTTGATAATGGATTAATTCAAATTGGGTCTACAGTTAAAGTATGTTTTACTTTTGATGGGGATGATATTGAAACAAATTATGTTACAGTAATTGAAAATAAAGTGAGCGAAGAAGTTATGCATGGAGATGGAGAGGAAAGTCATTTTTTTATCTCTTCAAATAGTGAAGTTGGAAAAGCTCTTTTAAATAAGAGTCGTGATGATATATTTAAAGTTAAAGTAGGTAATTTTACTAATGTTATTCAAGTATTAGATGTAATTAATACTAAATCTTGTGATAAAGTTATGCAAATGAAAGATAATAGATAATAATATGAAAGAAATAGTGATTGATAATCAAAAGGATTTATATAAAGTCCAAGAGAATATAAATAATGGTAATTTATTTGTTAGTGATTTGTTGTCATGAAAAAAAATGTTATCTAGTGATAAAGTAGAAAACAATAATAAAGTTATTTATAGTAGTTTTAATACTATGGAAAATGAAACTAAGTCTTTTAGAAAAGAATTGGTAAAATAAGAAAAGTGTTTTTCTTTTTTTATTTATATGTTATAATTTAGAAGATATTTAAGGAAGTGATTTGTGTGAAAGTAAAATATAATTTAGAAAAAGTTAGTAATGATTGTAAAGCAAGACTAGGTAGTTTAGAGACTAATCATGGAACATTTGATACACCTATGTTTATGCCTGTTGGAACCAAAGCTACAGTTAAGAGTTTATCAGTAGAAGAGTTATATGATTGTAATAG
>CAYJDP010000079.1:0-3742 GCA_964368975.1 uncultured Muribaculaceae bacterium | reverse complement strand
TATCTATCCAAAGTCTTAATTCATAAGTATTAGATCCACCTACTGCAAGAACACCACTATCTATAATTCTATTTGGATTAACTCCAACTTCACTAACTAATTTTATAATAGGACTATCACTATTTTTAACTAACCCTATCTTAACATCACTATCACTCATTCTAGACAAACTAGAATCTATTTCTACATCATCTAAATAAAGATTATATCCACTATTCAAAGTTCCTGTATTTACCAAAGTAAAAGTACATGCAACTTGTTTCATTCCATCTACATCAGAAATAGGATAAGCATTAGTAATATTAATTTCTGTACATGTAGACTCATCTAACTCCATTACCAAACTACCAGATACTATTTTTTGTGTCTTAGTACCAAATATTTCAATATTTACCCAAGCATAAGTTCCACCTATTAATATAAACACTAAAACAAAAACAGCAATAAACATATACTTATATTTCAAAACAAACTCTTTCATATTATCCACCTCTATTATAAATTTAGTATATCAACAAATTTTAAATTTATCAATTATTTTCTTATAAAGAACATATATTTTATTATGAATAATGAAGACATTGAAAGATTACAAGAATTACAAAGAGAAGACTTTATCTGGATAACTTTTATAATAATAGGACTATTCAGTATTTATGGAGATAAATTATTAAAAGAATCAATTATTTGTAATCAAAAAAATAAAGAAGAAAAAGCAAGAAGTATCTTCTTAATAACTATAACAATAACTCTAGTAATATATTTTTATTTCTTAAAAAGAAATTATAATGATTACTTAAAACACAATTGTAATGAAGTATACAAAATAAGATTACTTGGATCAATATTTGTAATAGCAGGAACTATTTGCTTTATATATTTTATTGTAAACTCCCCAATGGTAGAAGATACTCCAAGTATATAAAAAAGTTCAATTAAGATTGAACTTTACCCATAACTTTTTCTTTAGTTGTAACTAAAAAATTTAAATTACTATTATCTAATATAAATCCTTTATCTACAGAATGACTTACAATAACTTCTTTTACAACTCTACTTTTTTTATTACCTAATACTTTAACTGAATCTCCTAAAAATAATTTTTTATCATGTGAATAACTTTCTTTTAGAATACTAAATTCATTTCTTTCAACTTGACAAATTAATTTAAGACTAGTAATTCTATTAAGAATAGTCTCTTCTCCATTACTATTTCTAGAAATCACTTTAGTAATAATATTTCTTAATTCAATTTCAGATAACCTACCATCTTCATATTCTTTAAAAAAAACTTGTCTTTTCCCTCTATCTAATAAAGAAATATCAATACCTCCTAAAATAATTAAACTCTTTAATCTTTCATATTTTAAAATATCTTTTTCTACCATACTACACCTCTTCTATTTATTTATTCAATAAAAAGAGAAAAAACTATTTTTTCTCTTTAGTATACACATTACTAATATCTTTTTTTATTGAAGTCATCACTAACTGCATAACATCATTATTATTATCAAAACTAAAATCATCACTAATTGGATAACTAGCGATCACTTCATCAACTGCTTCACCTAATGCTTTAAGACCTAAAAATTCACTTATACCATTAATATTACTTTTAAAAGTAGCTAAATGAATATCTTTTTTACATACATCAACAACTTCACCATTACGACAAAAATCATATTCTATATTTTCATAATTTGTTAATTGGATTGATTCAACATCACAATCGCCCTTAACATTAGTAACATTTTGATCAACTATTTTAATTGAAGCACTTTTATTATTTGTAGAAAATTCAATAGTACTATAACTTTCATTTTCTGAAAAATCAGAACTATTAAACTCAACTCTATAATCTCCATTTTTATTTTTTGTAATATCTTCATATCCCAAAATATTCCCTAATAATATTGCTCTTTCTTTATCTTTTTCTTCTAAATATAAAGTACCAATATTATCTCTATAATGACACTCCTCTACTAATTCTTCCATATCAGACTCACTAGTAACTTTAAAATTATCTTTTACAGAATATATTAATTCAATAGTCTCAGAACTTTCATCTAACGGACTATATAAATCATTATCTTGTTCTACTCCTTTTATTGCATATAGCATATTATTAATTTTTTTAAATAATATTTTATGACTATAACAATCTTTTTTTAATAAACTAACTTGCATAGTATTATTTTCTTTATCTTTTTTCACCACTAAAGTACTAGTATTATCTTTATCAATATAAGTAGTATATTTAATCATAGAACCATTTTCATATTTAAACTTAACATCTTTAAAACCAATATCATCTACAACAACATCTGCTAATTTAAAATAACCTTTTATTATCTTATTCATAATATCCCCTCCTATATAAATAATAATAAAAAAAAAGAATTATGTCAATTCTTACTCATAAAATTCATAACTAAATCAACTAAAATATCTTTTTCTTTAGGATTAGATTGTGCTATTAGGATAGTTATAGCTACTAAAGTATTATTATCTATAATTTGCTTATTTTCTTTATATAAAATATTATAATAATTTAAAAAGTATATAAATAATGTAGCAGCAATTCTTTTGTTACCATCAATAAACACATGATTTTTAGTAATTAAATATAAAAAATTAGCTGCTTTCTCCTCTATACTAGTATAAACATCTTTATTATCATAAGTTTGATATATAGCACTAATAATAGCATCTAATCCCTTATTTCTCTCAAGAGCAAAGATATCACTATCATTATTAAATCTTAAGTTATTAATTACTTCAATACACTCATCATAACTAATTTTATTATTATTAACCACTCCCTTAGGCTTAACTACAGTTTTATGATCATACGCATCAAGTAAATTTAACGCATCTTTATAACTATTTATTACTTTAATAATACCTAATGCATCTTCACCTTTTAATTCAGTATCAATTCTACCTGCAATATCAATTAACTTAACAGTTTTTTCAAGAGTTTCTAATCTTTTTTTATTAGCTGCATACCCTTTTAACATATAATCATTTAATATACTATTAGCCCATTTTCTAAATATAACTCCCTTTTGCGATTTAACTCGATAACCGACACTTATAATGACATCTAAATTATAATATTCTGTATTTCTTTCTACAAATTTTTTCCCTTCTTTTTGAACTGTTGCAAAATTTGCAACAGTTTCATTTTCGTTTAATTCTTCGGAAAAAGCATTTTTAATATGTCTAGATATAACCGATTTATCTCTATCAAATAATTTTGCTAGTTGATTCAAAGATAACCAAACCGTTTCATCTTTCATATTTACTTCTAATTTTACCTTTTGATTATCAAATATTATGATCTCATTTTTCATATTCTACCTCCACTCAAACATTTGTTTGAATATATATTAACATCATAAGAGTAAAATCACAATAAATTTAATGAAATAATATCATCCAATTTTTACCAAAAAAAATCACTACCTAAGTAGTAATCTTTTATAAAATTATTTATAGTTTTCAGCTAATTCTTCAAAATAACTAATTGAATGAGCACAAACTGGACAAACTTTTAAAGCATCAGTCCCAATATGAACATGACCACAATTACGACAAATCCATTTAACTTCTCTATCTTTGTTAAATACTTTAGATTCTTTAACATTTTCAAGTAATGTATTATATCTTTCTTCATGATGAGCTTCGATATCTCCAACTTTACTAAATAACATTGCAAGTCTATCAAATCCTTCTT
>CAYJDP010000078.1:1633-3784 GCA_964368975.1 uncultured Muribaculaceae bacterium | reverse complement strand
TTATGATTAAGAAGTTATTTGTATTATTTTGTTTTTCTTTTTTTATTCCATTAAATGTATTTGCATTTAATAGTGGTGCTACTTCTACAATTGTTATGAGTGTTGATGGGCAGATTTTATATGAGGATAATGCACATGATGAGCGGTTGATAGCATCTATAACTAAGATAATGACTGCTATTATAGCTATAGAGTTTGGTAATGTTGAAGATGAGGTTGTTGTTGGTGAAGAGGTTTTAGAGATGTATGGAACAAGTATTTATTTAGAAGTTGGTGAGTCTATGAAATTGCTTGATTTAATATATGGATTAATGCTTCGTAGTGGTAATGATGCATCTGTTGTTATTGCTAATTATGTAGGTGGTAGTGAAGAAGAGTTTGTTAAGATGATGAACGATAAAGCTATTGAATTAGGGATGAGTAATACTAGTTTTTCTAATCCTCATGGACTAGATGAAGAGACTAAAAATTATTCTACTGCATATGATATGGCATTACTTACTAAGTATGCTTATAATAACGATTTATATCGTGAAATTAGTAATACTGATAAATATGAGGTTAATGATAATGATAAACATTATCTTTGGTATAATCGTAATGAAATAATAGGGGACTATTCTAAATGTACAGGTGGTAAAAATGGATATACGCCTAGTGCTGGAAAAACTTTAGTTACTACTAGTAGTAATGATGATTTTGATATTATTGTAGTAACTTTAAATGATGGAGATTTATATAATAATCATGTTAATTTGAGTGAGTATGCTTTTAATAATTATTCTAATTATAAGATTGTTGATAAAGATGTTTTTTCTATTAGTAAAGAGTTTTATAAGGGGGATGTTTATTTAGAAAAAGATTTTTCTTATTTACTTAAAGATAATGATATTAATAATGTTAGTACTATGGTTAAAATTAATGATGAAGATAGTGATATGGTTGGGGTAGTTGATGTTTATTTAGAAGAGGAATTAATTGGAAGTGTTAATATATTAGAAAAAAAAACCAAGAGTGATTCCTGGTTTAGTAGATTTATTGATTGGATAAGCGGTAAAAATTAATAGTTGGTCTATTGAAAAGTCTAATACTTGATTCATTTGTTCCAAGACCTGTATTGATATATATTTTATAATTATTTTCTTCGTAGTAACTATTTGTGTAAATACTAGCATTTTCTTTAGTATAAAGTGGTCCTAAATAAGGAATATTTATTTCTCCACCTAAAGAATGTCCTGCTAAGAAAAGATTAGTATGTTTAGTTATATCTTTTATAGAGTCAGGTTCATGAAGTAGAGTTATAGTATATAAAGGTGTAGTATTTGAATCATTATAATATGAATAAGCTTGTTCAATATTTATATTATTTGTAAGTGAAGAGTCTAGTCCAATTAAAAGAATTGGATTATTATCATTATTATATATTAGTTCATGAGAATTTGATAATAAAGTGAAATTACTTTGGTTTAGAATGGTTTGATAATTTTCTTTATCTTCTTCACCATTAACAGCATATTTTCCGATGGTTGAGTTTATTCTTTGTAATTGGTTTATTACTTCTTCTTGTTCATCTATTTCTAAAGTATAATCTTTAGAAATTAAATCTCCTGTAAAAAATACAAGATCTGGGTTTCTTAAATTAATTTCATCTTCTATATTCATAGTCGATCCATAATGAAGATCTGAAAAATGAATTATTTTAGTTGAATTAAAACTATTAGGAATCAAGTTATCTATTATTCTTTCTTCTCTTATTTCAATATATTTTGAAGATATAAGAGTTGTATAATAAAAAAATGATAAGAAAAAAATAAGAGATATTATTAATATTTTGGTTATTTTAATAATAATTTTTTTTCTTTTTTTATAATTTTCTTCTCTTTCTATTTCTTTTTGTTTTTCTTCGTTTAATTCAGCTCTAGTTTTAGTAACTTCATTCATATTATCACCTATATTAAGTTTATCATATTTTTATAGGAAATAATTAATTTTTATGATAAAATTAATATTGTTAGAGAATAGGAGTGTAAATATGGATAAGAATAAGTTGTTTCCAATTATAATTATTATATTAGTAATTGGAGTATTAATATTATCTTTTTTTGTAGGAGGAGATAATAAAAAGGAGGAGGAAGTTATGGAAGATTTATT
>CAYJDP010000078.1:0-1623 GCA_964368975.1 uncultured Muribaculaceae bacterium | reverse complement strand
TGAAGTTGAGGGGCATGCTAGTGAGTTGAATTATGAAAAAGATATTCCTGTTGTTAGTATGTATATTGAAGGATATGGTAGTGTTGTTATGGAATTATATCCAGACGTTGCTAGTAATACAGTTAATAATTTTATTAGTTTGATTGAAGAAGGTTTTTATGATGATAATACATTCCATCGATTAGTTGAAGGTTTTGTATTACAAGGAGGAGATCCTACTGGTACAGGTACTGGTGGTCCTGAATATTCTATTAAAGGTGAATTTACTAGTAATGGATTTGAAAATAATTTAAGTCATGAAAAGTATGTAGTTTCTATGGCAAGAAGTACTGATATGGATTCTGCTGGTAGTCAATTTTTTATAATGCTTGAAGATAATGATTTCTTAGATGGAGAGTATGCTTCATTTGGAAAAGTTATTGATGGATTTGATAATTTAGACAGAATTGTTAAAAATGAAAGAGTTGCTGATATGGATTCTGGTCAATTAGTTAATAATTTAGTGTTAAAAAAAGCTATTATTGATTATAATGGTTATACTGCAAGGGAAGTTGAAAAGCTAAGTTAAACAAGATAATTCTTGTTTTTTTTGTTATTTTATGATATTATACGCTTACTTATGTTTAGGAGTGAATGTGATGAAAAAAAATGATAAAGTCCTGTTAAGTAATATTGAAAAAATAATATTTGATTGTATAATAAAAGGTCAATTTGAAGAGGCTGCTAATTGGTTTGAGAGAGCTGTTTTTATGGAAGATATTTTTTTAAATAGTAAAAAAGGTGATTCAGTTGCTATGGTATTTGGGAGTAATCTTGAGTATAGAGAAAAAACAGAGGAAGTAGTTAAATTATATAAAGACGGGTATGTAGATAAAATTATTTTAAGTGGTGGTATTGGATATTATCCTTCTTTAAATGCAAAAATTCTTATACCTGAAGGTCAAAGAATGAGAGAAGTTGCTAAGGAATTAGGTGTTCCTGATAGTGATTTGTTAGTGGATGATAAATCTAGGAATACTTCTGAAAATGTAGTTAATTCTTATAAATTAATTAAGGGGAAATTTAATTTTGAAATAGATAATCTATGTTTAGTATCTACTGATTATCATATAAAAAGATGTTTGAAAATAACTGAGTATTTTTTAAAGAAAAATGGTGATAGTACTGAATTATTTACTAAGTCTTGTAAATATCCTAGAATGAATGTTGATACTTGGAAAGAGTCTTTGAGAAACAAAGGTGTTGTTACTAAAGAGTTGTTATTATTAAGAAAAGCTATTTATGATGGAAATATTACGGATTTTGAAGTTGGTAGTAAAACTTTATCAAAAAATATAAATAACTAATTGTATTAAGAGAATATTTTGTGTATAATATTAATAAATACATTGAAGTCGAGGAGTAGGAATTATTTCTTTTATAGAGAGTTAACGTTTGGTGAGAGTTAATATAGAGATATTTTGAAGGTAGCGATGGAGTTTAATACTTGAAATAGTAGTAGAGTATTACGGAGAGATACTTCGTTAAAAATAAGAGATATACAGTTATGTATAATTAAGGTGGTACCGCGAACTATTCGTCCTTATGGATTGATAGTTCTTTTTTTTGGAGGTAGATATGTTA
>CAYJDP010000077.1:1050-3865 GCA_964368975.1 uncultured Muribaculaceae bacterium | reverse complement strand
ATCCTAAGAAAGTTATTTTATTTGGTAATCAAGTTAGTTCTATAGTATTAGATAAGGTTATAAGTGTTTCTACTTGTAGAAAGAGTTGTTTTAAGAAAATGATTGGTAATAAAGAATATTCATTTTATCCAGTTTATTATCCTATTGGAAATGGTAGTTTTAATAAAGATAAGGCAATTGAAGATATTAAGTGGATTTTAGCTAACTAAAAAAAGTAGATTACTCTACTTTTTTTGTATTAACAGTTTCCCCCACAATCACATGATGGTGTTTCGTGTACTTCTTTTTCTCCAGATATTACTTCAATTATTTCTTTTTTAGAAAGTGCTTTACCAGATGATACTACTTTATCATTAATTACTAAAGCTGGTACATTCATTACTCCGTAATTCATTACTTCTTGAAGATCTGAGATATATTCTACTTGGGCGTTTATACTTTCTTCTTTAATTACATTTTCTACTTCTTTGTGAAGTTTTTTACAGGCTTTACAACCTGTTCCTAATACTTTAATATTCATTTGTTTCTCCTTTTTTATAAACCAATATAAATTAAATAAAATGCTAGTGCAAACATAAGTGTTGCAAAGATTATTTTTATGGCTTTATTTATTTTTGCATATTTTTTAGATGAAGATATTTTTTGTACAAAGTTTATTGATGTTCCAGATATTATTACTAATACACTATGTCCTATTGAATATAATAATAGAAGAATTGTTCCATATACTATACTTCCTTGTTCTCCTACTATTGCTAGTAATACTATTAATACTGGTGTTGAACAAGGGGAAGAAAATAGTCCTGCTAGAGCTCCGGCTATTATGGCTCCTAGGTATCCTTTTTTCTTGTTTTTTGCTAATAAATTATTTTTTGGTAGAATATCTATTATTTCTAAGAATTGTAAAGCCATTACTATTAATAGTGCTCCTAATAATAAGTACCACCATTTTCCAGATATTATTAACATTTGTCCTGCAAGAGAGGCAATTACTCCTAGAGCAGTATAAGTTATAGCTGTTCCTAGAGCAAATATACATGATAATTTAAATGCTATTTTATTATTTTTTTCTTCTTTACCACCAACATATCCAATTACTAAAGGTACACTTGCAAGACTACATGGAGTAAATGATGTAAGTACTCCAGCTATTAGTGATATTACTGGTGCTATCCAAATGTTGTTTTCAATTAATGAAGATAAACTTTCTAATAATTCATTCATTAAAACTCATACCCCATATCTGCAAATATTGCTAGTGCTTCTTCTTCAGTTATCATTCCTTCATGAGTTTCTACTAGATTACCTTCTTCATCATAGAAAAATTGAGTTGGGATTGAGGTGAATTGAAATTGATTTGCAAGATCTGGATATTTCCAGTAATCTACAAATTTTATTATTGCTTTATCTTGTAAGTCTTCATTTAGTTTTTCAAGAACTGGTGCCATTGCTTTACAAGGTTCACATTCAGCTCCACCTACATCTAGTAATGCTGGATATCCTTGACCAATGTAATCACTTTTTACAAAGTTTTCATCAACATTTAAATCAAACATTCCTGTTGTTGATACTACTTCTTCGTTTCCACTTTTCATACTTGCCATGAATAGTATAACTACTAGTATTGCAGTTATTGTTACTACTGCTGTTATTACTTTTTTATTTTCCATATTTTCTCCTTTTTATACTATTAAATATCCGAAAATATTAAATAAGTATCCTATTATAATTATCCCTGTTATTACTATTGTTATAAATGTTATTAGTAATTTTTTTTTCATTACTTTTGATAACATTACAAGTGATGTAATAGATAGTGCTGTAACACTCATCATAAATGTAAGTATTGTACCTACTTGTACTCCTTTTGCAAATAAAGCTTCTGCTATTGGAATTGTTCCAAATATATCTGCATATATTGGTGCTCCTACTACTGCTGCTAATATTGGTGCAAATGGATTGTTTGATCCTAATATATTTTCTATTATACTTGCAGGAATTACATTATGAATTAAGGAACCAATACCTACTCCAATGAAAATAAATAAGATTACTTTTTTTAAAGTTGATGTTACTCTTTCTAATGCATAATTAATTCTTTGCTTTGTTGTTAATTTTTCTTACAAAGTCATGAATATACTTTTCCATTCCTAACTTTTCAATAATTGTTCCTCCAATTACTGCTAGTAATACTCCTACTATTAAATAGATAATTGCTACTTCAGGACCAAATATTGTTAATAAAAGCATTACTGATGCTAAGTCTACAAATGGTGAAGATATTAAGAATGATGTTGTTACACCTATTGGCATTCCACTTGAAGTGAATCCTATAAAAATAGGAATTGATGAACAAGAACAAAATGGGGTTTCTGTACCAAGTAATGCTCCTAAGATATTCCCTTTTATTCCTTTGAATTTACCTAAGATTCTTTTTGTTTTTTCTGGTGGGAAGAATGACTCAATATAAGAAATTATAAAAATAAGGATACATAATAGTAAAATAATTTTTATAGTATCATATATAAAGAATTGAATAATTGTTCCAAAAGTAGAAGTTAATTCAACTCCAAATAATTCTAAAAATGAACCTATTACATCATTTAACCATTTTAATCCAATAATATTATCAGAGATAAAATTCCATATTTCTATCATTATTTACCTCCTAAGTTATTAAAATGATTTTCTAATTCTTTCATAGTATTTTTATTGATTTTATAGATACACCATGTTCCTTTTTTAGTACATTCTACTAAATTGTTTTCTTTTAACAATTTCATATGATAAGAAAATGTTGCTTGAGTAATATCAA
>CAYJDP010000077.1:0-1040 GCA_964368975.1 uncultured Muribaculaceae bacterium | reverse complement strand
TTCTTTTTCAGAGATGATATTTAAGATTTCATATCTGTTATTATCAGATAATACTTTGAATATTTCTGTTTTATTCATATTTATTCCTCCTAATACATTATATAGATAACTATCTATATTTGTTACATTTTCAATTATAGATGATTATCTATAATCAGTCAATTACTTTTTGTTTTATTTTTTTATTTATTGTGTTATTCTTATATTAGGTGATACTTATGAAGAAGTTATTTATTATTATTTTAGTTTTATTTTTAGTTATTAGTATTAGTTATTTATTTAATGATAGAAATGATAATTTGGTAGATAGTAAAGTAATTACGTATGATGAATATTTAAAATTAAATGATAATGGCTTTTTAGTTGATGTTAGAACAATTGAAGAATTTAATGAAGGCCATTTAGAGAATAGTATTAATATAGAGTTAGATAATATAGATAATATTTTAGATGTTGTCAGTGATAAAGATAGTCAAATATTTGTATATTGTAGAAGTGGTGTTAGAAGTAGTGAGGCAATTATTCAGTTAATTGATTTAGGTTATACTAATGTATATGACTTAGGTGGTGTTATTAATATAGATGTGGAGTTGGTTAAATAATTATGGATAAGTATAAAATATTATGTTTTAGTGCTACTGGTAATTCTTTGTTTTTAGCAAAGAGATTAGCATCTAAATTAGATTGTGAAATAATAGTAAATGATAATAAAGTTGATTGTGATCATTTAATAATTATAGCTTCTATTCATGCTTTTAGAATACCTAGTTTTTTAATTAGGCGAATTGGGAATGTTAAAAATTTAAGTGTTATATGTGTAGGTTGTAATAATTCTAGTATTAATAGCGCTGCTGGTATTAAGTATATTAATTATTGTAAAAAGTATAATATAGAGTTAGGTGTTTATAAAATATTAATTATGCCTCTTACTATAGTTAAAAAATTTGATAAAGAGTTAGGTAGTAAAATTATAAAAGAATCTTTAGAGAAAATTGATTTAGTATATAAAGATATTTCTAATAATAAAAAAAGTATTATAA
>CAYJDP010000076.1:0-3873 GCA_964368975.1 uncultured Muribaculaceae bacterium | reverse complement strand
TATATTTTATTGTTTTTCTATTATAGATTGTAGTAAATAATTATTTTCTTGCTTAATATAAGAAACTTTGTAAATAGGAAGTGTTGCTTTTATTTTTTCATAATTATAAGCTAAATTTTTTGATTCAGTAATTTCAAATAATTCATCTTCTCTATTTATTGCATTTTCTCCATTTATATAATATTTACTTGGTTCTCCTGTATATCCTGTATTTAATTCTCCAAATAGGATATGTACCTCTATAATAAATTTATCTTCGTCTTGATAACTATCTAATAAATATACTTTATTATTTAATATAGGAAATACTGCTCCATGGTCATGTTGATCTATATAATTAAATAATTCAGTTGATTGATTATATTCATAAGTTACTAAATTATCAAGGGGACAAATAATATTTTGATAATTAATATTAGCTTTATCTATATATTGATTTAAAACTTTATCCATTTCTTCTTTAGTAATTATATTTGTTAAACTGTTTTCTAAATTATGAAATGCAAATAATTGTAAACTATATTCATCTACTTCATCTATATTAGCTATAGGAATTTCTTCTGATAAAGTATTACTAATTATTTGGGTATTTTCTAATAAATCTCTTGTTATTTTAGATGGTAAATCACCTATTTGATTTATATTAGATTGTTTTATTGAATAAATTATTATTAATATAATTATTAATATTATTATAATTATTTTTTTCATTTTACCTCTATATTTCTTTTTTAAAAGTTGGGTGTTCTTTTGAAGTATTTATCATTTTGTCTAAATGTTCAATATTATCTAATTGTGTATCCTCGTTACAACAATATAAATATGTAATATTACTTGTTTTTTCATATTCTCTTAATTCTTCTGTTAAAGAATAAAAAGTATTTCTTTGACTTGAATATTCTGTTGCAATAAGTTTTTCATTATTTATATATATTTCCGTTTCACTTTCTACTGTTTTTAAACATTTAATTACAGATTTAGTATGGTCATTTTCATAAACTTCTAATTCTCCATCTTTTCTTCCTGTCATCAATATTAGTATTTTATCATCTTGCTTTTCGGTTATTATTGTAACTTTATCTAATCCTAGATAATTTTCTAAATCAATTGAAATTAATTTTTTACCTTCTTTTACTACAGGGTTATTTTCTATTTTAATATTATCTTTTCCGGATAATGTAAGTAGTTTATCTAAAACCATTAATTTTTTTTGTAATATTATTTCTTTATCAAACATATTTTTCTCCCCTTTTATTTACCTCTAGATGAAGTTTTTGTTGATTCAATCATTTTGATTTTTTTATTATTAATTTCTTTTTTTATTAATTTAAATTTACAACTCATTTTTTCTAAGTCTTTTTGAGTTAAAAATTCTCGATACTTGTTTTTTATTAAAAGTCGAAATTTTTCAATTTCATCTAGTATTAATCTATCTGAATCATCATCATCATTTAGAAGTAAATCCATTAAGTTTAATATTAATTTATTAAATTTATGATTTACTAATTTAGTAATATATGTTTTAGTAATTTTTTTATCTATTAAATTAATTTTATATGTTTTCTTTTTTATTATATATAAAATTGTATTTGAAATATTAGTATTTATATTAAATTTATCTTTATATAATTTATACATATAATCACCTCTTATATTAATTCTATAATATCAGGTCTTCTTTTTTTTGTTTTTTCTATACTCATTTTAGTTCTATATTCTTGGATTTTTTTATGATCTCCTGATAATAGTATTTCTGGTACTTTCATATCCATAAATTCTCTTGGTTTTGTATAATGGGGATAATCTAGTAAATTGTTATTAAAAGAATCGTTTAAGTGAGATGCTTCTTTTATAACTCCTGGTAGTAATCTTGTAATTGAATCTACTAAAATCATAGATGCTAATTCTCCACCAGTTAAAACATAGTCACCTATACTTAATTCTATATCAACTAAAGTTCTTATTCTTTCATCAAACCCTTCATAATGTCCGCATATTATAATTAAATGGTTTTCTTTTGAGAAAGAATACGCTTGTTCTTGATTATATTTTTCTCCATCTGGTGTTAGTAATATTACTTTACTATTGTCTTTTTTTATTTCTTTTATACAATCATAGATAGGTTGAATCATTAATACCATACCTTCTCCTCCACCATAAGGAGTATCATCTACTTTATTATGTTTATCTTTAGAATAATCTCTAAAATTAACTATATTTATCTCTATATTTTTATTATCTATTGCTCTTTTTATGATTGATTCCTTAAATACAGTATCAAACATATTTGGGAATAGTGTTAATATATCTATTTTCATATTATTACCAATTAAGTAATTCTACTATTACTTCTTTCTTTTCTTTATTTATACTTTTTAACATTGGAGAATTAAATGGAATAAGTACTTCTTTATCAAACATTATTCTAATTATTTTATTTTCTTTACTTGCATAAAATATTTCTTTAATTGTACCTTTTTTATTATCTGTTGATATTACATTATATTTTATTAAGTCGCTATCTAGCACTTCGTTCTTTGTTAAAGTTAATTTTTGTTCATCGAAATATACTTTCTTTTTTAATAAAAATAATACTTCATTTATATTTGTATAATTATTTAGAGTTACCATGTCTAAGTTTTTATGAATTCTATGAGTTTTAATTATATATTCTTGATTATCTATAATTAAAGTATTTCCTTTTTTTAAGATTTTTTCTTTATATTGAAAATTACTTTTTATTTTTAATTCTCCTTTTATTCCGTGAGTAGTAGTAACTACACCTATATATATATTACTCATATTGATTTAATTCATATAGCAGTATACTTGCTGCTATCCCTACATTTAGGCTTTCTACATGTTCATTTAATTTAATATAAAGATTTTTATTACATAAATCAGATATTTCACTACGAACTCCTGTTCCTTCGTTCCCCATTACTAATGCAAATTTTTCTTTTTCTTTTTTTGTTAATGTTCTTGCATCTATTCCACATTCTACTTTAGTGCCATATACTGGTATATCTAATTCTTGTAATAATTCGATAATTTTTGAACATTTACTTTTAACAATATTTATTCTAAACATCATGCCTTGAGTTGCTCTGATAACTTTAGGATTGTATAAGTCTACTGTATTTTCTGACAAAACAATAGTATCAATATTAAATGCTGAGGCACTTCTAATCATAGTACCTAAATTACCTGGATCTTGTATTTGATCAAGTATTAGTAATTTATTTCCTAAGTTAGGTCTTTCATATTTCTTTTTACATAATGCTACTACATCAGTATGAGTATCAAGTGTTGATATTTTTTTCATTATTTGAGTAGATACTCTAACATACGGAGAAGGAAATGGTAAATCTCTATAATTTTCTAAAATTAATTCTTCTATTAATCCTGCTCTAAAAGCTTCTAACGCAAGGTGATATCCTTCTACAATAAAATAATCTGAACTGTCTCGATATTTTTTTCTTTTTAAATTTATATAATTTTTTACTCTTTCATTTTCTAAACTAGATAATATTTCCATATTAAAACTCCTTCATCTCATTTCTATATTTTTTATAATCACTCATATTTTCTTCTACTAAACTCCAAAAATTAGGAGAATGATCTGCATGTATTAAGTGGGCTAATTCATGTATTATGACATAATCTAAGTATTTTATATCTCTTTTTATTAATTCTAAATTCAAAGTAATTACTTTAAGTGTAATATTACATACACCCCAACGACTTTTCATTTTTCTAATTTTTAATTTTGGATAAATTACAGATGGAGTAAATTCTTGATGTAAGATATCAAATCTTTCTTTAAAAATTTCTTTCGCTTGTTTCATATACCATTTATCTATATTAAAATCT
>CAYJDP010000075.1:0-3954 GCA_964368975.1 uncultured Muribaculaceae bacterium | reverse complement strand
AGAAGTTAAAGCAGAAGTAAAAGCTGAAGTTAAAGAAGAAAAAGTAGTAGAAACTAAAGATTTTTCTAAAATGACAGTTGCTGAATTAAAAGAAGAAGCAAAAAATGCTGGAATTGAAGGAATTTCTGCAATGAAAAAAGCTGACTTAGTTGAAGCTTTAACAAAATAATGATATAATAATTTTATTAGGAAGGTGGATGGGAATTCACCTTTTAATTTAATAGAGGAGGATAAAACATGATTAAAGCAAGTGAAGTAAAAGAATTAAGAGAAAAAACTGGAGCAGGAATGCTTGATTGTAAAAAAGCTTTAGAAGCAAACAACGGAGATATGCAAGCATCAATCGACTGGTTAAGAGAAAAAGGTATAGCAAAAGCTGCTAAAAAAGAATCTCGTATAGCTGCAGAAGGTTTATGTGGAATAAAAGTAGATGGGAATAACGCAGTTATTATCGAAGTTAATTCAGAAACTGATTTCGTTGCTAAAAACGAAAACTTTACTGAATTCGTTGATTACTTAGAAACAACTATTTTAAATAATGAATTCAAAACAGTTGAAGAAGTTTTAGAATATAAAGATGGAGAAGAAACTATTTCTGAAAAGTTAGTAGCACTTACTGCTAAAATTGGAGAAAAAATCAGTTTCCGTCGTTTTGAAAAAATCACTAAAGAAGATAACCAAGTATTTGGTGATTATAAACATATGGGTGGTAGAATCGGAGTATTAATGCTTTTAGATGGTACTAATGAAGAAGTAGCAAAAGATGTAGCAGCTATGAATCCAATTGCTGCAACTAGAGAAGAAGTTGATCCAAAAGTTGTAGAAAAAGAAGCTCACATTATTAAAGAACAAGTTATGGCTGAAGGAAAACCTGCTGATATTGCAGAAAAAATGGTAGCTGGAAGATTAAATAAATTTTATAAAGAAATGTGTTTAGAAGAGCAAACATTTGTAAAAGATTCTGCTGTTTCAGTTGCAGAATATGTTAAATCAAATGACTCTGCAATTAAATTAATGGTAAGATTTGCTGTTGGTGAAGGTATTGAAAAAGCTGAAGATAACTTTGCTGAAGAAGTAATGAAACAAGTAAATAATGCATAATTCAAAGTTTTACGTAAAGTAAAACTTTTTTCTTTGTAAAAAAATAAAAATAATCTAAATAATGATATAATATAAAAAAATAGAGGAGTGAAAAAATGGAAAATAATGAACAAATAATTGTAACAAAAGAAAAGAAAAAATCAAAAGTATGGCTTGCTATATTAATTAACATCTTAACAATAGTTTTAGCAGCGGGAGGCGTTTATTACTACTTTGAATACATTGATAAAGATGAAGTTAAAGAAGTAAATGAAACAGAAGAAACAGAAAGTGAAGAACAAGAAAGTGTAGTAATCAATATTGGAGAAATTGAAAGCTTGATAGAAAAATATGAATATACTCCATATTTAAACCCAGGAGTAAGTGATATATATTCAAATGGTACTATTAATCAAAATATAATTGATATGTCTATTACTGAAAGTTTTAGAACTGAATATACTTCAGCATCTGAAAACAATGGATATAAAGCAACTATAACTTTAGAAGAGTATAAAACTGCTTTAACAGAAATGTATGGTGAAGAAGTAGCAGCAAACTATGTACCAACTGAAATCAATCACGATATAGTTAAATATACTTATGATGAAGCAACAGAAACATTTACTTATGTAGCACCAGGTGGATTAGGTGGAACAATGTTTCCGTGGCAAGAAAGAAAAGTATATGAAGTAATCCAAAATAACAATGAATTAAAAGTATCTGTTGCAGTAGGAACTTGTAAAACTGTTGATCCAAATACAAATGCAACTGAATGTACAAATTTAGATACAACAACACCAATACAAAATACATATGGACAATTTATATTAGATGAACATTATGATCAACTAACTAAATTTGAATATACATTTAAATACAATGAAGATACATCAAGTTATTATTTTGAAAACATTACAAGAAAATAAACAAAGACTACTTTTTATAAGTAGTTTTTTAGTCAAAAGAATTAACTTACTCTTTATTTTAAGTATAAAATATTATATAATATAAACAAGGAGAGATGAATTTAATGGATAGTGATATGATAATTTTAGAAGTTACTGAAAAACTTGATAAAGCAATAGAAAATTTAGAAAAAAGATTTGCAACTGTAAGAGCAGGTAGAGCAAATCCTTCAATATTAGATGGAATTACAGTAGAATATTATGGAAGCAATACACCGCTTAAACAACTAGGAACAATTTCAGTTCCTGAAGCAAGACAATTATTAATTAAACCTTTTGATAAAAGTTGTCTAGGAGATATTGAAAAAGCAATTAATGCATCTAATTTAGGTCTTAACCCTGGAAACGATGGAGAAACAATAAGAATAGTTATTCCTGAGTTAACAGAAGAAAGAAGAAGAGATTTAACTAAACAAGTAAAATCAATGAGTGAAGATGCAAAAGTTGCTGTAAGAAATGCAAGACACGATGGACTTACAGCAATTAAAAGAGAAGAATTTCCTGAAGATATTGCTAAAGGAATGGAAAATGATATTCAAGAATCAGTTAATACATATAATAAAAAAATAGAAAATATTTTAAAAGAAAAAGAACAAGAATTAATGACTGTCTAAATCAGTCGTTTTTTTTATTTGAAAAATAATCAATAACATGTTAAAATATCAATAATTAAAAAGGAGGAATAATATGAAAGAACAAGCAAAAACAATATTCTATGCAGAATACAACCAATTAATTGGAAAAAGTTATGAAAAAACAACAGAAAATTTAAATGCAATGTTTAAACTAACTAATTCAAAAATAAGTAAAGAAGATTTAAATAAAGTATATATAAACTTTCTAAGAGAAAATAAAATTACTAATCCAGAATTTGGAGTGATTTTTGATACTTATCCAAATATGCCAACATATATCTTTTCAGACATTGCTAGTAAATGTGGATTTGAAACAAAGAAATTTCAAGAAATAGATGATAAAGTGATTTACTATTTTCATAATAAAAAAGAAAGACAAACAATTTACTTAGAATCATCTGATAAAAACGGTAAAATAGCAACAGTAAAAGAAGCCTATTTATTTGGATATTCAGGCTTTGATAGTGATGAAAAAAGATTTATTTATACAGATGCTCAAAATGGTTTAATAAAACAACTGGCAGCTTCAAAAGAAGGAGTTGAAACATTAGATACAAATTATTTTAGCGAAAGATTATATAAAGAGAGAATGGTAAAAAATATCTTATTCGATACTAGATTATTAAGACCTGGAATAAATCAAGATAAATTAGAAGGAGTTCTTCCTGAAGAAATTTTATTAAGTTTAGGAAAAACATCTGATAAAAATAAAGGATATACTAAAGTAAATAATGAAAAGTAATTGAATTATAACTTTTCACATGATATAATAAATAAGAAATCAATGACGAAGACATAGTAGTAACCACTATTAATCAAAGAGAGACTGTGTAAGCTGAGAACAGTTATTAATATGTTATGAATTCACCTTCTGAGACCTATAACAAAATTATAGGCGTTAATCGCGTTAAGATGAATAAGATTATAGAAAACTATAAAGTAAGGTGGTCCCGCGATAAAATCGCCCTTATATTTATAGTTTTTTTGTTTGAAAAGGAGAAAATATGAAAAATACAAAAGTAGAAGAAATAAAAAAATTAATTCTAACTGATCAAGAAACAATTTCTTCATTAACTGAATTAAATGATTTAAAAGTAAAATATTTAGGAAAAAAAGGATTAATTAGTGAATTATCTAGTGAAATGAAAAATATACCAAATGAAGAAAAAAAAGACTTTGGTATGGCAGTAAATGAATTAAGAGAATTATTTAATACCAGCGTATGGAGTGGGAACATGTGGTACCGGCAGAGAATTTTGGGCGCGCCTTTA
>CAYJDP010000074.1:0-3966 GCA_964368975.1 uncultured Muribaculaceae bacterium | reverse complement strand
TTTTCCTTAATCTTTAAAGCTTCTCTAAATCCTTTCAAAGCATCAAAAGGCATAAACTGAGCTGCTCTATTTACCTTATTCTGCATTATGACCTCCTATTAAACTATTCCTAAATCTTTGTCTACCACCACTAGTATAACTAATCCCTTTTAACAATATATTCTTACCATACTTATTTTTTAAATCTTTCATAGTATTTACTAACTTATCATCTAATTCTTTGGAATTATCAACCTCATCAAATAAACTAACTTGATCAAATTCTTTTTTCTTAACATCAAAAAAAGATAAACTAATTTTTCTAATACCTACATCTTTATTAATACTCTTATTAAATATAGTACTAACTTCTAATAATAATTCCCTATAATTATCACTATCTCTAGAT
Organism: uncultured Muribaculaceae bacterium; assembly: GCA_964368975.1. Classification (GTDB taxonomy): domain Bacteria; phylum Bacillota_I; class Bacilli_A; order RF39; family UBA660; genus CAYJDP01. Next base: position 3,578 of record CAYJDP010000074.1, on the reverse strand, counting down.
AACTTCTTACTTCCACCACTATGACTAATCACCTCTTTAGAATAATGAACAAAAAAACTAATTCCACAACATACTAAATTACTTCTTTTAAGTCTAATTACCATCTCATCTAACATCTCTTCAACCAAAATCATTATCTCATCATATTTATAATCTCTAAACAAAACTTGACTATTAGAAAAAGAAGAACCACGACATTTATAATTCTTAATATCTTTAATAGTACAAGGCTCAACTCCAATAGCATGATCTATTAATAACTCTGCATTAATACCAAATTCTTTATATAAAGATCTATGATCACTAAAATACAATTGTCTCATAGTAAATATTCCAAGTCTTTCTAATTTCTTACTAATACCTTTTCCTATCTGCCAAAAATCAGTTAAAGGACGATATTCCCATAATAATTTCTTATATAAAATCTCATCTAAATAACCAATATTATCACTGCACTTTTTAGAATAAATATCTAAAGCAATCTTAGCCAAATATAAATTAGTACCAATACCACAAGTAGAAGTAATACCTGTAGTATTAAAAATATCTTTCATAACCATTAAAGCAATATCTCTATCACTCATATTATATAAATTAATATAACTACTAATATCTATAAAAACCTCATCAATAGAATAAACATGAATATCATCACTACTAAAATATTTTAAATAAACACCATATATTTCAGTAGAATATTTAATATATAAACTCATCCTAGGCCTAGCCATAATATATTTAATATCCTTAGGTATTTGAAAAACTCTACTACGACTATTAACACCTAATTTTTTCATACTAGGAGTAACAGCCAAAGTAATAGCACCTTCTCCTCTACTTTTATCTGCTACTACTAAATAACTAGTCAAAGGATCAATACCTCTTTCCATACATTCAACTGATGCATAAAAACTCTTTAAATCTATACACAAATACCTCTTCATATAATCACCACTATAATTATATAACAAACATTAGTTCGTGTAAATAACAATTTTTACCAAAAGAAAAAGAATATTTTTATTCCTTGTCTTTACTTTTTACCATAGTCTTTTCATACATAGTAAACATTCCATCATCACACTTTTTCTCAGTATTACCATAAGCATTAATAATTTTAACTTGTTTTTCTTTAGGACAAACCTTCATAAAATCAAAAATAATAGAATTATAATAATTATCAGTTTGATTACCTAATAAATCAGCAACAAATTCTTTATCAGTTTTATCACTAGTAAGAAATGCACTAATACTATTCTTATCTTCTTCAGACTCAACTCTTAGATTAACTAATTTTTCACACATTTTGTTACTATCACCATCTAACTCACTAGCACATCTAATAATACTAGGAATCATATTAGTATCAATAATCAAATTACATATTTCTTTTAATTTCCCACTATCTTCAAACTCTTTTTCAACTAAAGAATCAATTAAATAACCTAAGCCTCTATTGCTAGAAAATTCTTTACAACTAGCAATAAATTCAGAGTAATTCAAATTTTTATTATCTAAAAGTTCAGAAACAATATTTTCATCACTATAGCATAGATTTTCTACTATTTCATTCAAGATATCACGTTGAAAATCAACAAGATCATTACTTATTATTTTATTCCCTACATTAACTAATTCTTCTAATTCATCATCATAATAACGATATCCTTTATGTATAACATTAAAAGTAACTTCCCTAAAAAAAACTCCACCAATATTAGGACAATCAGCAAGAATATCTAATTTTTCCAAACTCAAACTAAAACTTTTTAAATATTCACAGATAACTTGATTATCATATTTACCTTCTTGCGCTAAACTAATAATATCATTAACTGATAACTTAATAGAACTAAAAATATTTTCCGTTAAATTCTTCTTATTATCATCACTTAGATCTAATTTCGTATACTTATCATATATTTCTAAATACTCACTTTCCTCCTTATAATCAGTTTCCTTTTTAACTAACTGTTTTACGACCAAATTCAAATTACTAACAGCAATACCTAAGTCTATTTTCCCATTACTAACATATTCAAAAATAGTACTTTCATCTAATTTACTCATTAAAACTTTAATAATTTCTTCATCTTCAATAACATCATTATTTACAAAATACTTATCAATTATTTTTTTCACAATTTCATCATCAATTGAAGCAACAAACTCTTCATTTTCTAATAAATTATCTGTATTAAACTCCTCTATATCTAAAACACTTAAAAACAAGTCATTAGAAGCACCAGAATAACGAATTATACTCTTACATAATTTTTCTAGATTATATCCACCTAATTTAATAATATCTTCAACATCTGACTTTTCAATTGTTGATTTTCCAAGACACTCATCATTTTTTTGATATAATAGCTCAAATGATCTACTCATACCATTTTCTAAAAAGCACTCTTTCAAACATTCTACAAATTTAGGTTTACCATAGTTAAACAAATATGTATTATCATCATTTACTCTATAGTGCAATCTTTCAAAACACAAATCACTAAATAAACTACATCTTTTTACTTGGGTAGTTTCAAAAGAATCAATTCTTAAATTTTCACTACTTAAAATTGCTTTAAATAAATCAATTTCTATATCTTTATAATCATCTAATAAAACACTAAATAAATTTTTATTTAAAGAAATAACTCCTACATTTTTATCTTCATCTTTTACTAAATACCAATTTTGTTCCCATTCACTGAAATCTTTATTATCAAGAGCTCCTACTTCAATAAACTTTCTAGTAAATTCATCTAACTCTTTAATATTTTCATCATTTAATATTTCATAACTTATACCTTTTCTCATAAACCCTCCAATTAAATATAATATAATACAATATTTAATCAAAGTCAAACAAATAAATTTCCACTAGCCTAGCTAGTGGTTTTTAATTTTCGTCTATAAGGCTCACGTTACTGGCAATGCTTAAAGCGTATTTGTAATCTGCCTTCTGCATTTATTTACTTACTACCCTTAAAAGGATCATCCACATCCAACGTTAGCTGCTCATTTATTTGATCTTCATTTAATTGATTTGCTATATACCCCTCTATTGCTTTTGCATTTTTCCCTGCAGTATCAACATAATATCCTCTACACCAAAATTGTCTGTTTCTGTATTTATATTTCATGCTTCCCCATTTTTCATATATCATCAAACTACTTTTTCCTTTTAGAAATCCCATAAAAGTAGAAACAGAAATTTTTGGTGGTATTTCTAACAACATATGAATATGATCTGGACATACTTCTGCTTCTATTATATTTACACCTTTCCATTTACAAAGTTTTCTCAATATTGCTCCAATCTCTAAATGTTTAGAACCATAGAATACTTTTCTTCTATATTTAGGTGCAAATACAATATGATACTTACAATTCCATCTAGAATGTGATAAACTATGATTATCGTTTAATTGTGTTTTGTTCACTTTAAATGACCTCCTTTTGATCCTTAATATGCAGTTGGCAGACTACATATTTATTATATCAAAAGGAGATTTATTATATAAGGAACGCTAAAGCTTTTTTTAAACCCCGTATCCGGGGGTTTTTAGATACAAAAA
>CAYJDP010000073.1:0-4037 GCA_964368975.1 uncultured Muribaculaceae bacterium | reverse complement strand
AGCACCTAAAGACATAAGTACTCCCATTTCATATTTTCTATCTTTTATACTATTATTAATAATTAATGCAATTATTAAGACTGCTGCAATTATTACTACTATCATTATAGTTGATGAAAAACTTCCTACTTGTTCTATTGGTCCTGCCATTTGTTCATAAGCAGAATTATCTATATCAAGTACTAAACTTAATTCTTCAAAGTTATATTTTGTATTAGATTCTAAAATAAATTTTTCTGAATTTTCTGGATCATTAAGATAATATACTACATTAGTTACATCATAATCTCCTTCATTATAAGTTTCTTCTGTCATTAATTTTTCACTTGAAGATGTATTCATGTAAATACTATTTTCATATCCAGATTCACTAGATGTAAATATTCCAATTACAGAATATGTATGTACTTCTTCTGTTTCTTCATTTTTTATTTCTATAGTTTCATCTACTTCAATTTCATTTTGAAGTGCTAATTCATATGAAATTATTACTGCATCTTCTGTTTCTTCATCAAAGTAAGTTCCTTCATCTATAGAGAAGATATTACTTTCTACTTCTGGAATAAATGCATAAGAATTAATACCTGTTATTCTTAAACCTTGTTCCATTCCTCCTCTATTTCCAAACATTGATGATTCTTCTGTTTCTACTAGAGTAAAGTTATTTTCTAGTCCTGATACTGTTGTTGAGTATTTGAAATCTTTTACGTATTCAGATTCTCCTATTTCTAATACCATACTCATAGAAGAAGTTGGTCTCATAGAAGACATAGCATTTCTATCCATTCCTTCTTCAGGCATTCCACCTTCACCCATCATACCTTGCATACCTGATTTCATTGCTTCCATATCAGGATTTAAATATATTTCACTTCCTAAAGTTTGTCTAGCATAATTTGTACTTTCTGTTACTGCATTTGATATTGAAAGAGATGCTAGTACTAAGTTTGCAATTACAAACATTATTATAAATAAGATTATACTCTTATTCTTTTTCCTAGTTATATTTAACCAAGATCTTTTTACCATATTTTTATTCATTTATTCCTCCTATTTCATTATCATTATATTACTTTAGACTTAAATGAACCTTAAAATTTGTTTTTTTATTATTTGACTTGTATTAAATTTTATATTATCATTAATATAATGGTTTTAGGAGGGTTTATGGAAGAAATATTAAAAAATAAACAAATTAATTATATTGGAACTTTATTAGAGAATATAGAATCAAATAATTATACAAGATTTGATGATGATGGAAATATATCAGTTAATTTTGGATATGAATATTTTATGAGACATAATATTTGGGGGACTGGTTCTTGTTTAGTAACATTTGATATTAAAGCTCAAAAAATTTCAGTTAAGTATTTTAATACCGATACAGTTGATAGAACAATTGAGTATTATTTTAATCAATCACTAGAAGATGGTTGTGTATTTTTTAAAGAATTAAATACAAATAAAACATCAATTTTAAGTGATGATAATGCTGATAAGGTAATTAAAGTAGTTCCTGTAGCACTTGATTATCTTACTGAACATTTTAAGAAGAAAAATGATTTAGTTAGTGAAGAATTAAGTAATAAACAATTATTAGTTGATACTAGTAATAGTAGATATATTGATATTTATGGAAATATTTTTGATACAAGAATTATTACTGGTAAAAAAATTAGAATTGGTTATACCATTGGTGGTGAATATGGGGCTAATATATCTACTAGAGATAAAATGAATAAAACAAATTCATTGTTAGAAGATATTCAATCTTCTAGAAAAGGTACTGTTTTTGCACATGACAGTAAAGTTAATATAAAAGCATAAAAGAGAATAATAATTCTCTTTTTTTATAGTTTTATAGTAAATATTGTTTCTTTGTCTCTTGTACTTTTTACAGAGATATTTCCATTTAAATTAGTTATTATTTCTTTTGCAATAAATAGACCTAATCCATAACTGTTATCTTTGTTTGTACGAGCTTTATCTCCTTTATAAAATCTATCAAATATATTAGGTAAATCTTTTTCATTAATACCTTTACCACTATTTATTACTTTTATATATGTATGTAAGTTTTTCTTTTTTAAATTAATAGTTATATAACCTGTTTCATTAGTATATTTAATTGCATTATCTAAAAGAATAGTTAATACTTGTTTTAATTTCTCTTTATCTGTTTTAGTTTCTATATTAGATAAGTTAGTATTTAATTTAATGTTTTTTTCATAACTTATTGCTTCTATTTGAAGAAGAGTGTTTTCTATTAATTCTTTTATATTTACTTTTTCAATTTGTAATGGTAATTGTTCTTCTTTAGCAGTTGTTAATAAATCTGTAATTAATTTATTCATTCCTTTAGTTTGTTCTTTTATATAAGATAACCATTTTAATTGAGTTTTAATTTTTTTATCTTCATTCATTTCTAAAACATCAACATTTGCATTTATTATAGTAAGTGGTGTTTTTAATTCATGTGTTGCATTTGCTATAAATTCTTTTTGTTTATACCACATATTCTCTATTGGTTTAATCGATCTATTTGCAAATATTAATAATACAAAGTATATTACAATAAGAGTTATTATACCTACTATTATTAATGTAATTAGAAGAGTTCTATTATTAGAGATAGTTTCTGATATATCAATAAAATCTAATTTATATTCTATATTTTCTAAGTCATTATTATTAGAAAATTCCATATTAGGAATTTTAGATAAATTATATAACCATGTTTTATTGGATATTTCTATTTTACCTGTTGTTTCTGCCCAAGAGGTAATTGTATTTAGTATTTCTTCATACTCTTCATTAGTTAAATCTAAATTAGATGATAATTTTTCTAATTGTTTTTCTTCATTTAAAAACATAGTAAATGATAAAGTTGTATCATTATAAAATCTATGTCCTTCACTATTTGGTTCTCTAATTAATTCATTAGTTGGCATAGGAAGTTTTTCTAATCTTTGAAAGTTATTTCCATGAATTGATGTTGTAGTCAATCCATAGATTATGGCAAATGATATTACTATTATTAATGTTATTATAGTCATATTAACTAGTAATAATTTATTTCTTAATTTTTTAAACATCTTTATCACCTACTAATTTATATCCTAATCCTCTTATAGTTTTTATTTCTACTCTACTATTTAAGTATTTTAATTTTTTTCTTAAAAAGGATATATATACTTCTACATTATTATCTATTACTACTTTTTCATAACTCCATAATTTATTTATTATTACTTCTTTATTAACTGTATTATTTTTAGTAATTAATAGTTGTAGTAATTGGGCTTCTTTTAGAGTTAGTATAATTTTATTATTATTACAAATTAGTTCTAAGTTATCAAAATCTAGAGTTATATCTAAGTAAGTATTTTTATTTTTTATTATTTCATCACTTCTTCTAGTAATAGCAGTTATTCTTGCAAGTAATTCTTTAGTGTCAAATGGTTTTACTAAATAATCATCTGCTCCTAGATCTAATCCTTTTACTATATCTTCTACTTCTGTTTTTGCTGTTAACATTAGTATTTTAGTATTTATATTATTTAATCTTAGTTTTTTTAATATTTCATAACCATTCATATTAGGTAGCATTATATCTAGTATGATTAAATCATAAGTGTTTTCTAAAGCTAAGTAATAACCTTCTAATCCATCAGTTGATGAATCTATTATGAATTTATTTTTCTTTAATATTTCACATATTGCTTCTAACATATGTTTTTGATCTTCTATTACTAATAATTTCATATGGACTCCTTTTTTTTATTATATTATTTATTTCTTAAATATAACTTAATTTATTATAATACACTTTAATAATTAAAAAAAGATAAGTTTAGTACTTATCAATTAATTTACTTAAATCTTTATCATTAATGTATCCTGATACTTGAATTGTATTTATTAAATTTGCTAGTATGTGGATTTTTACTTTAGCTATATTAAATCTTTTTGCTATAAAGTTTTTTTGTATTTCTATAAATTCTATTTTATCTGGATCTATATATATTATTTTT
>CAYJDP010000072.1:0-4159 GCA_964368975.1 uncultured Muribaculaceae bacterium | reverse complement strand
AACTGAAGATTCTAACTGTTTAAGTGCTGCTACAGTGTCACAAGCTTTTGCAAGTGATGTTATTATAGAGGGTAACTTTACAGTAGAAGAAGTTGAGAATTTAGTTGATTTAATTAATAGTGGATCTCTTCCTTCAAAAGTTACAGAGATTTCTTCTCGTACTATAGGTGCTTCTTTTGGAGAAGCAACACTTGATAATACTTTAATTGCAGGTGCTATAGGGATTGGATTAATCATAGTATTATTAATAGCAGTTTATAGATTTACAGGAATTATTTCAGCAGTTTCAATTATACTTTATACATTCTTAGTATTCTTAGTATTTTGGACAGTAGGTGGAGTTTTAACTCTTCCAGGTATTGCTGCTTTAGTATTAGGAATTGGTATGGCAGTTGACTCTAATGTTATTACATTTGCTCGTATAAAAGATGAATTATACAAAGGTAAAAGTTTACCTGCTGCGTTTAAAGCTGGTTCTAAAGCAAGTTTTTCAGCGATAATAGATTCAAATATTACGACATTGATTGTTGCAATTATTATGTTTATTTTTGGGGAAAGTAGTGTTAAAGGGTTTGCAACTATGTTAATTATTACTGTAGCAGTTACTATGTTTACTATGGTATTTATTACAAGAATGATTATGAAAAAGTATGTTAATTCTGGATACTTTAATGATAAAATAAAAGCATTTATTAATGTTAGTCCTAAAAATATGGGTAATGTTAGTGAAGGAAGTATTGTTAAGAAAAGTGTGTTTGCAAAAACTGATTTCTTTAAACATACTATTAAGTTTGTTTCATTATCTGTTCTTATCATTATAATTGGTGCTGTTATGATTCCGGTTAAGGGACTTAATTTAGGAATTGATTATAAAGCTGGAAGTAGTATTGTTATTGATACTGATACTACTTTAACTGAAGAATTATTGAAAGAAGATAGTGAAAAATTAGAAATTACTGCTGATGAAATTATTGTTAGTGATGGAGAATATAGTATTCGTACAACTGATGCATTAAGCGGTGAAAAAGTTAGTGAAGTTACTACTTATTTTGAAAGTGTATATTCTGCTACTATAGATATTGAAGTTGTTTCTAATATGGTTAGTAGAGATTTAACAATTAATGCAATTATCTCTATACTTATTGCAATGCTTGGTATTATCCTTTATGTATCATTTAGATTTAAATTTAATTATGCTATAGCAGCAGTCGTTGCATTATTCCATGATATTTTTATTATCTTTGCATTATTCTCAATATTTAATATTGAAATATCAGTTATGTTTATTGCAGCAATACTTGCAGTAATTGGTTATTCTATTAATGATACTATTGTTTCATTTGATAGAATTAGAGAAAATATTGAGAAAAAGAATAGTTCTAAGATAGATAGTTCTACATTAAAAGAAATATGTAATCAATCTATTAGGGATACATTTGCTAGAACTATTTATACTTCAATTACTACGTTAATACCAATTGTTGCTTTAATATTTATGGTTTCTAATGAAATACTTACATTTAATTTAGCAATGTTATTTGGATTAATAGTTGGTACATACTCTTCAATATTTATTGCTACTAATTTATTTTTAAAATTAGAAAGTAGAAGTATGAAAAAAGGTAAAAAGATTAAAAGAATTTATACTGATGAATATCATGAAAAGAAAATAAGTGGTATAAACAGTAAATAAGGAGTTGTTTCTTATGAAAGCTAAGAAAGATATAAATATAGATAAACTTTTGGAAAAGTTAAGTTCTTATATCAAAGATGAGAGTGATATCGAATCGATAAAAAGAGCTTTTCTTTTTTCGTCTTTAAAACATGGTGCTCAATTTAGAAAAAGTGGTGAACCTTATATAATTCATCCAATTGAAGTTGCGGATATTTTGACTACTGTATATGCTGATAGTGAAACTATTCAAGCGGCACTGCTTCATGATATTTTAGAAGATTGTGATTGTACAGAAGAAGAAATGATTGAGTTATTTGGTCGTGAAGTTACTACTTTAGTAAAAGGTGTTACTAAACTTAGTAAGATTCATTTTTCTACGGAGAATGATTATTTAATAGATTATTATAAGAAAATAATAGTTGGTATATCTGAGGATGTTAGAGTAATTATTATTAAACTTGCAGATAGACTTCATAATATGAGAACTTTATGGGCAGTTCCAGTTGAAAAACAAAAACAGAAATCAAAGGAATCTTTAGATATATTTGCACCGATTGCACATCATTTAGGTATTTTTAAAATTAAAAGTGAGTTAGAAGATATATCACTTCGTTATTTAAAGCCTGATGTATTTTATGATATTGCAGAGAAATTAAATAAAACTAAGTTGGAACGTGATAAAACAGTATTTGATATGCAAAAAGATGTTACTAATTTATTGCAAGAACATTCTATCAATCATGAGATAAAGGGTAGATCTAAGAGTATATATTCTATATATAATAAGTTAGATAAAGGTAAAAAGTTTTCTGATATTTATGATTTACAGGCTCTTCGTATTTTAGTTAATACAGAACAAGAGTGTTATTTAGCTCTAGGATTAATTCATTCTAAGTTTCGTCCGTTGCCTAAGAGATTTAAAGATTATGTGGCTATGCCTAAACCAAATAGATATCAATCACTTCATACTACTGTCTTTGGGGTAGATGGTTATTTATTTGAGATTCAGATTAGAACTTATGAAATGGATGAGATTGCAGAAAATGGTATTGCTGCTCATTGGTCTTACAAAGAAAAAGGCTCTGCTGTTGATGCTATGAAGAATACTACTGAACAAAAACTTCAATTTTTTAAAACTATTATGGAATTAAGTAATGATAAAATGTCTAGTGAAGAGTTTGTTAATAGTGTTAAAAATGATGTTTTAAATAATAATATTTATGTATTTACTCCTAAAGGAGATATATTTGAATTACCAGTTGGTTCTACTCCAATAGATTTTGCTTATAAAGTGCATACTAGAATAGGTGAAACTATGGTAGGGGCTATTGTTAATAATAGTATTGTTCCACTTAATTATGAACTTCAAAATAATGATATAGTAAAAATTAATACGAATAAGAATTCTACTCCTAGTAAGGAATGGATTAAAATTGCAAAAGCTACTCAGACAAAAAATAAAATAAAGTCATACTTTACTAAGAGTGATAGGGAATTACATATAGAAAGTGGTAAGGATTTATTAGAGAAAGAACTTAGAAGAAGAAAACTTTCTATTAGTGAATTTTTGGTTGATGATAATTTAAGTGTTATTTATGATAATTTAAAAATAGATAATATTGAAGAATTATATTTAGTTATTGGAAATGGTAAAACTCCAGTAAATGGTGTTATTAATTTAATAGATAAAAAAGATGAAGAGGTTACTCCTAAAGTTATTAAAGTATTACCTAAACAAGTAGATACGGATATTATAGTTAGTGGTATAGAAAAAGTTAAAGTTAATCTTGCTCATTGTTGTAATCCTGTTTATGGTGACGATATTATTGGATATATTACTATGGGAAATGGTATATCTATTCATAGAAGTCATTGTCATAATTTAGCATCAGCTCATGAGAGATGTGTTGAAGTTAGTTGGGGTAGTAATATAAATAAAAGATATTTAGCTAATTTAATGATTTTTTCAAATACTAATAAAGATCATATGGTTGATTTAATACAAATATGTTCTAAGTTTGATGTAAGTTTAGACGGTATTAAAATAATTAATAGAGCAGTTGATTATACGTATGAAGCATCTTTATATGTAAAAAGTTTAGAACAGTTAGAAAAGTTAATTCTAAATATTAATAAGAATTCATATATTATTAAAGTAGAGAGAGTTATGCGATGAGAGTTTTAGTGCAAAGAAGTGGTAAATCTAGTGTAAGTGTTGATAATGAAATAATTGGATCAATTGAATCTGGTTTAGTTTTATTAGTAGGGTTTACTGATGGAGATAATTTAGATACTATTAAATATCTGGTTAATAAAATTATTAATTTACGTATATTTAATGATGATGAAGGTATTATGAATAAATCTATACTTGATGTTGGTGGTAGTATTTTATCAATATCTCAATTTACTTTATATGCTGATTGTAAAAAAGGGAATAGACCTAGTTATATAAAAGCATTAGGTGGAGAAGAATCTATTAAA
>CAYJDP010000071.1:0-4255 GCA_964368975.1 uncultured Muribaculaceae bacterium | reverse complement strand
GAATTATTAACTTTAATAATTGATCCAAACGGAAGACTTCTGTCTCCTGCAACAACTCTAACACTTCCATAAGTTGAATCATTATAATAAATTCCATCACTATAAGCATTCCATCCTGAAGCAGTACCACCAGTACCACTGCACCCATAACAATCAGGACCATACCCACTCATACTACCAATATGAGTTGCAATTACTGAAGGAGTTGTAACAGGTGGAACAACAACTGGAGGAGCCTCAACTTCTGGAATTACTTCATCTGGAACAGAAACTGGAGCATCTTGAACCACTGAATTACTTTTTTCTTCTATTTTTTCTTCTAACTCAAGTTCCTCAGTTATTTCTTCTTCTTTTTCTAATTCCTCATCTATAACATCAACATCGTTATCAATTTTCATTAATATATCAGTATCTAAACTCTTTACTTCGTTATCAGTTTTAATAAGAACTTCTTTATCGTTATCCAACCAACTAGGAGTATAAATTAATACTAAAATAATTATACATACTAGTAAAACATTTATAATATCCAATATTCTTTTCATAATAAAAACTCCTTACATAAATATATTAATATAATAACATATCTAAAAGGAGTTTACAATTAATTTACGCACTATTTTTGTCTATTTTTGTAAACTATCTAACTACGTTTACAACTATATCCACTTGCAATCATACTTTTTTCAACTTCATCAATAGATTGATCTAACCAAAATTGTGGATATATCCCTCCAATTTCAGTATAAGCAGCACTTAACAATTCACTATCAATATTTTCATAGTTAAAAGATTGCTCAACTGTAGAAATACCGCTATCTAAATTACAAATAACATTTATCCCATCATATTCTTCTACAATAGAAGATAAATTTTTACATTCTTTATTCATTTCTTCTAATTCAAGTTTATCCAAATCTTTATCACCACTAGTAGCAGAAACAAAATTTAATGACTTGATTTTTGTATCTGTAAAAGTAAAAGTATTTGAATATTTCAAAGTATATTTCTCGGTTGTTTCATTTATTGTACAAACAAGCTTCCCTGTAGTAATAACCTCTTCTTCAGGAATAGGATTCATTATAGTATTAACTAAAGCACTAACCTCCGGAAGAAAAATTACCATCGCTAATAAAAACACAAAAAATAATCCAGTTAAAATATATTTTACATTACTCTCTTTTTTCAAAGTACCATCAATAACAATTTCTGCCATAGGTTCAACACTAGTTGTCCCTTGAGCCTCTTTCATTCTATTAATCAATTGCTCTTGAGCTTTAGCCATAGGATTAATAGATGTAGCCATATTATTTGGAGGTGTTACATTAGAAGAAGTTGACACTACTGATTGTTCTACATTATTAACTGGAGCTTGTGAAACAGTTGTACTACTAGCATTTACTGTAGGAGCACCAGGTTGAACTTGACTATTTTGTTGAGGAACTACTGGAATTACTCCAGTTTTATCTCCTAAAACTTCAACATGGTTAACATCCACTGAATTATTATTAATTACTGGTTGAACCTTATTTTCATTATTATTCTCATTCATACTATCATCTCCCTATTATACATCTATTATACCACAACATATTATCTTAAACTAGATATTTTTTCTTCAAAATTTTCACCATTTATTACATAACTACCAACAGTAACAATATCACTGTTTTTAACAAATTCGATAGTTTTATCAGTAATACCACCATCAACATTAATAACTACATCAAAATCATACTGTTTAATTAAGTCTTTTAATTCATTTAATTTAGCCTCAGTCTCAATTATAAAGTCTTGTCCTCCCATACCAGGTTCAACACTCATAACTAAAACCATATCAATATTAGGCATATATGGAACTAATTCTTTAATTTTAGTATTTGGTTTAATAACTAAACCAGCCTTAATACCATATTTTTTAATTAACTCTATATTAGAAAAAATATCTTCATCAGTCTCTAAATGAAAAGCAATATACTCACAATTTAAATTAGCATACAATGGAATATACTTAGAAGGAGCTTCTACCATTAAATGCACGTCTAATCTTTTAGATGTATATTTATAAATGTTTTTAATTTCACTAAATGGTAAAGATTTATTAGGAACACATTTCCCATCCATAACATCTACATGAATAAACTCATTACTACATAAATCCAACTTTCTTAAATCATTAGCTATGTCTTTACTACTTAAATAAGAAACACTTACTTTCATTATTTCACCTCTTCAATAAATTTCAAGTAGTTAACATATCTACTCTCTAATATATTATTACACTTAACTGCTTCAACTACCTTACATTCTAATTCTTTTGTATGAGTACAACTTTTATAAATACAAGGAAATAAAGTAAAATCAACAAACGCAAACTTAATTTCTTCTTTAGTATAATCATTAAAATCTAAAGAAGAAAAACCAGGAGTATCCATTAATTTACCACCACAAAAATCAAATAATTCAACTACTCTAGTAGTATGTTTACCTCTTCCTAAAGCAAGTGAAACCTCTCCTACTTCTAATTTCCAATTAGGGTTTAATTTATTTAATAAACTACTTTTTCCAGCACCAGTTTGTCCAACAAAAACACTCGTTTTCCCATTTATTAAATTTAATATTTTATCTACTTCCGTATTAGAAATAACTAAATAACCAAGACTCTTATAATAATCTAATACTTTATATATACCTTTTAATTCATCATCATTTAATAAGTCTTCTTTAGTAATACAAATAATTGGAGTAACATCATTCATTTCCATTAAAGTAATTAGTTTATCTAATAAATTATCAGAAAAATTAGGTATTTTTAAACTAGTAACAATAAAAGCCTGATCTATATTTGCAACCTTAGGTCTTCTAAAGCCATTTACTCTAGGTAATACCTCTTCTATAACTAATTTTTCTTCATCAAATAAAACATAATCTCCAACTAAAGGAGTAATTTTTTCTTTTCTAAACTTTCCTCTACACTTACAAGAAAAAGTAGCATTATCGCTACTTACTGTATATAAATCCGAATTTATTCTAGTAATTTGACCTCTCATATTTCCCCCTACTCGCCAGTAGTATCACCACTAGTACCTGTATTTATATCATTATCTGTATTACTATCACCTGTATTTGTATTATCATCAACTGGCGGTAATGTAACAGCCTTAGCAACCGTAATTGAAAAACTTGTACCTTTTACAATTGGACTACCAATACTTCTTGATTGTGAAATTATTTGACCTTCTGCATGAGCAGACGATTCTTGATAAATAACTTCTATTATTAAATCATACTTAACAGCAAATGACTCAGCATCATCAACTGTCCAATTAAGTCCTACCATATCAGGAAATTCATCACTAATATCTGGAATATATAAAGTAATAGAGTCCCCTTCCATAACCTCACTACCAGCAGCAATAGATTGTCCAATTATTTCTTGTTCATCATATTCTTTATCTGGATTTTCTGGGTCCTCTGTAGGATCTTTTTTCTCAACAGTAACTTTTAATCCCATATTTTCTTCAAGTAATGTCTGAACCTCAATATAATTTCTACCAGTATAATCTTCTATTTCAAAAGTTTCTTCTCCACTAGATTTATAAATTGTAATAGAAGTACCTTCTTTAACACTTCTACCTTCTTCAGGATCCGTCTTAACTACTAAGTTTTTCTCAACTTCATCGCTTGCTACTAACTCAATATCACTATTAACATCAAGACCTAAATCAAGTAATTTAGTTTCACACTCAGAAACTTTTAAACCTTCACAATCAGGTATTTTCACAGTTTCTTCTTGAGTAAGTGAAGGAAGTATAAAGAACAAGAATGCTAAAATAAGAATTAATACTCCAAAAATAATTCCAAGTATTATCATAACTTTTTTACCCTTTTTATCTTCAACTTCTTCTATTTTTTCTGCAACTTTCTCTTCTTCATTCTCAATATCTTCTAATTTTTTAAGATTTTTAGTAACTTCAGTTTCTACTTCAGCATACTTATATGAATAAATTTCTTCATTAATTCTATTATCATCTAAAACAGTTAATAAGTCACTATGCATTTCTTTTGCACTTTCATATCTATTTTTAGGATTTTTAGCAGTAGTTCTTCTAATAACATTATCTATACTTTGTGGAATAGAAGAATTTTTCTCACGTAAATCAGGTAATGGGTCTCTCATATGTTTTAATGCAATCTCAACAGCATTTTCCCCTTTAAATGGTAATGAACCAGTAAGTAATTCATAAAAGATAAT
>CAYJDP010000070.1:0-4315 GCA_964368975.1 uncultured Muribaculaceae bacterium | reverse complement strand
GGTTCTACATATGATGCTCACATGATGAAAAATACAGAATGGGGTGCAGTAGCATACCTAACTCAATCTCGTTATGGGAAGTATGGGAATGAAGATTATACTGGATCAAATAAAGAAGTAGCTATAAATAACTGTTCTTCATATATAACCGGAATATCCGGTGACTCTGTAAGTGCAAGTAGTTCATCTTTAACTTGTTCAACTAATACATATAATACGGAAATAGGACAATCAGCATCAACAACTGGAAATATTACAGGAATATATGATATGAGTGGTGGGGCCTGGGAATATGTAATGGGAAATATGCAAGACTCAACTGGTAATTTTTATCCAAGGTCATCAGGATTTACAACAGCGCCAGAAGCAAAATATTATAATAGTTATTTAAATGGAACATCTAATATAGACTATTCAAGATATATTAAAGGTGATGCAACTAATGAAGTTTTTGGTTTTTATAATGATTCAAAATATTTTATATTTAATACTAATCCTTGGTTTTCTAGAGGTGAAACTTTTGAAGATCGTTATATTAGTGGCTTATTTAGTTTTCGTGTAAATGCTTATGGGTTAGGTGGAGCTAATGGAAATCAAGGTTTTAGGTTTACTATGGTAAATTAAATGAAAAAGATCAGTATGTACTGGTCTTTTAGATTAGGTTATTATAGATAATAGTTGATAATATGTATAGGGGTGCTGTTTCTGCTCTTAGAATATTATTTCCTAGGGATATAGGTATTATATTATTGTTAATTAAATATTCTTCTTCTGAATCAGATATTCCTCCTTCGGGACCTATTATGAATATTAGATTTTCATTTGAATTGGTGTTTTCTAGTACTTGTTTTATATTATTTATTTTTTCTTTAGTACTACATAGGTATGTGTTTCCTTGGAGCTTTATTATTTCTTTTAGAGTGTGTATTCTTTCTACTGTAGGTATATCTAATCTTTTTGATTGTTCTGCTGCTTCTTTTACTATTTTGTTCCAACGAATAAGTTTTTTATCAGATTTATCATTTATTTTTATTACTGATCTTTCCATAATAGTTGGGTATATTTTAGATACATTTAACTCTGTTGCTTTTTGAAGGATGTAATCCATTTTTTGTTCTTTAAGAAGAGGTATTACTAGAGATATTTGCCTTGTGTTATTTAGTTTTTCTTTTTCCTCTAATATTTCTGCTTTATTATTACTTAGATTACATATATATAAAGTGTTGTTGTATACTACTTCTATTTTTGCATTATCTTTCATTCTCATAACAGTATTTATATGATATAGATCTTCTTTTGATAAAGTTAATTTGTTTTCTTTTAATTCATTTGAAAAATATCTTTGCATTTTAATCACCTGGTTTATATTTTAACATATTTCGTGGTTTTTGTATATTATAATTAATTTGGTGATTAGATGAAGGTTAAAATATTTGATTGTGAGAGTGAAGTTGATTTAGAGGAAGAGATTAATTTGTTTTTAAGTGATGATTTAGATATTATTGATATTAAATATAGTGTTGCTGTTAGTGTGTTTAGTGAGGAACAGATTTTTTGTTTTAGTGCGATGATTATATATAATTAATTATTTTTGTGTTATAATTAGTTAGGTGATGATATGAAAAAGAGTGGTTTTGTTACAGGTGCATTTATAGTTACTTTAGGTATTGTTATTACTAAGATACTTGGTATATTATATGTTATTCCTTTTTATAATATAGTAGGAGATCAGGGTGGTGCTTTATATGGATATGCTTATAATATCTATACTTTATTTATTGCTTTATCTTCTGCTGGTATTCCTTTAGCTATATCAAAATTAGTAAGTGAATATCATACTAAAGGTTATTATAAGGCTATGAATAAAACTTTTTCTATAGGTAAAAGATTAGCTATATTACTTGGTATTTTAGTATTTGTACTTTTAGAAGTATTTTCTTTTTTTATTGCTAGTAGTATAGTTGGTAATGTTAGTGGAGGTAATACTGTAAGTGATGTTACTTTAGTTATTAGAATAGTTGGTTTTTCTGTTTTGATTGTTCCATTACTTGGAGTTTATCGTGGTTTTTTTGAGGGACATAGATTTATGGGAGTTATTTCTATTTCTCAAGTATTAGAGCAATTAATTAGAGTTATTATTATAGTACTTGGTAGTTTCGTTGCGCTTACTATATTAGATTTACCATTAGAAGTTGCTGTTTCAATTAGTTTAATTGGTACTTTTATAGGGGCTGTTATCTCATACATTTATTTATATTATAAAAAGGTTAAGAATAAGTCTTTATTTTTAGATGAGGTTTATAAAGTAAAAGAACCTAAGATTAGTGGTATTTTAATACTTAAGTTAATTGTTATTTATGCATTTCCTTTTATTATGATTGATATATTTAAGAGTTTATATAATTATATAGATATGTTTACTGTAGTTGATACTTTAGTAAATAAATTAAATATGGAAGTAGTTGATGCTGAGAGTATTATGGCTATGCTTTCTACTTGGGGCGCTAAGTTTAATATGATTTTGTATTCAGTTTCTACTGGTATTATTGTTAGTTTAGTACCTAATTTAACTGCTAGTTTAATAAAAGGTGATAAGGTTGATATAAATAGAAGGATTTCTCAATCATTTAATATATTATTATACTTTTTAATTCCGATGACTATTGGTATTGGTTTTTTAGCAGATCCTATTTGGAATTTGTTTTATGGAGAAAGTGTTTATGGTGGTAATTTATTATCATATAATATAGTTGCTGGATTAGTTGCTTCTTTATTTACTTTAGTTATTTCTATTATTGTGGTATTTAAAGATTATAAGACTCTTATTATTAGTTTAGTTAGTGGGGTTTTAATTAAGTGGTTATTTAATTCTACTTTAATGATTTCATTTACTAATTTAGGATTACCTAGTTATTATGGTGCGATTAGTTCTACTATATTTGGTTTTTTATTATCATTTATTATATGTATGATTGTATTAAATAAAAAGTATGGTGTTTCATATGAAGGTATCGTTAAGAATTTAATTGATATATTAGGTGGTATATTTATTATGTATGTTATCTTATTTATTATAGATTTGGTTATTCCTATTACTGAGGGTAATTCATTAGTTATTATTGTAATATATGGAATAGTTGGTTCTTTAATATACTTGGGTTATACTTTAAAAATAGGTACTGTTAAGAATATATTTGGTAATAGATTAAGTTACTTTAAGAGAAAATAATTGAAAAAAGTATTAAAATATGATATAATAAGGCAACTTAAGAGGTGGAGTTATGGCTATTAAGGTGAATGTATCAGATTTTGATAAGTTAAAATTAGATGAAGGTATTATTAATACTGAGGCTTATTTATATTTAGTAAATAATGTTATATATAAGATATTTATTAATGAAAGTGATTTTTTGAATAAGTCTGTTGTTTTGAGTGAGTTAATTTTAAATAAAGATTTAATATTAGATATTACTGATAAATTAGTATTACCGGAAGAAATCGTTTCTATTAATAGTGAATGTGATAATGGTTATTCTATGAAGTATATTGAAGGGGTTGCTTTAAAAGAAAAGTTAGCTGATAGTAATGTAGATATTTTAGAAAAAGTTGATTTATTAAAGCAAGTTGGTAATATTTTAGAGGATATGTCTTTAATAAGAGATAATAAAAATATGAAATCATTTTATTTAAATGATATGCATGAAGATAATTTTTTAGTTGATAAAAGTGGAATTTTGAAAGTTATTGATATAGATTCTTCTAGAATAGGAGATAATTATTCTATTGGGTCTAAGTATTTAATATCTGATAGTAGAGAGTTGTTTAATTATCCTGATAAATATGAAATAGTAGATAATCCTTATTTTTCTTATATTAAACCTAATGCAGAAACTGAAATATATTGTTATGATATGATGATTATAAATTTTTTATTAGGTAATTATGATAGTCATATGCTATCTAAAAATGAATATTTTTCTTCTCTTAAATATTTTTGTTCAAATGGGATGAATAGTAGTTTAGCTAATGATTTAAGTTTGGTTTACTCTAATGAGAAAAATATTAATCCTGTTAATAATTTAGATGGAATAGTAAATATGTATAAAAAAATAAAATAGGCGATGCCTATTTTTTTAGTGTTTTATAAAGTTTAAATAATAATTTATACATTTTGTAAGAGATAGGTGATACGATTAAATCAAATTCTCCAATCAATTCTTCTACTTGACCAGAGAAGCTTTTTTTAAATGTATGTAATCCGTTATCAGAATCATTTAAAAAATTAGGTTCTATTCCATAGAAGTTATATTTTTGA
>CAYJDP010000069.1:0-4330 GCA_964368975.1 uncultured Muribaculaceae bacterium | reverse complement strand
ATAAGGGTTTAAGCCGTTTATTTACGACATAGTGTGACCAAACACTCCACGTGATGGGTATTTGCAAACATATTGTATCCTTTGATACCAGTAATTTTGTAAGATGAATTTAATTCTTTTACATCTCTTAACATAGTATTTGGATCACATGACATATATATTATATTTACTGGATTTATTCTTTTTATCTCAGTAATTACATTAGGTGCTAATCCTGCTCTTGGAGGATCTACTATTATAGTATCAATATCTTTTATATTATGTAGATTATCTTCTACTTTTCCTTTGATAAAATTAATATTATTTACTAAGTTTAATTCTTTATTTGATTTAGCATCTTTTATAGAAGAAATTGAGGTTTCAATACCAGTTACTTTATCAACTAAATCTGCTATATATATTCCAATAGTTCCACTACCACAGTATAAATCTAAGACTTTTTTACTATTTAGTTTTTCAATTACTTTTCTTATATCATTATAAGTTTTTTCAGTAATTGAATTATTTATTTGAAAAAATGAGTTTGGTGATAAATTATATAATTTATTTCCAATTGAAGTAGTTATCATTTTTCTATTTGAAATAACTTTATCTTCTACTACTACAACATCTGCTAGATTTAATAATTTAGAAGAGTTAGGTATATTATTTTTTAATATTAAAATTACTTCTTCTTCATTAGATGAAGTTCTTATAGTTATTTCATTTGTTTTAAGATCTAGTTTTTTTAAAGAAGTTATTACTTCATTTATTTTATCATTTGCTAGTAGACATTTATCTATATTAATTATGTCGTTTGTTTTACTTTGATAAAATCCAAGCTTATTATTTTTAGATTTTAATACTACTTTATTACGATAATTGTATTTTTTATCAGACTCTATTTGGATAGAGGTATTATAATTAATAAATTTATTAGTTAATTCTTCTAGTTTTTGTTTTTTGAATTTATTTTCATCTTCAAAAGAGATATGTGATAAATTACATCCTCCACATTTATTAGAGTATGGACAACTACTATTTATTCTAGATTTTGATTTTTCTATGTACTCATCTACTTTAGCTTCCATAATTTTCTTTTTATCTTTAGTTATACTTACTTTAACAATTTCTTCTGGTAAAGCATTTTCTATAAAACATATTTTATTATCTATTTTTGTTATTCCGCGACCAAAATGATCTAATTTTTCTATTTTTACTTTCATAATTTCACTCCTATATACATTATATCAAATATAATACATAAATTAAACATTATTAGGAAATAATATTAGTGGTGATTATATGCGATTAATTGATGAATATAAAGAATTAGTTTATCCTTCGGGTGACTATAAATTTAAAGAGTTTTTAATAGATGGGGTATTACTAGATTTATTTTTTAATGAGACTTTGGCTTCTACTAATTCAATTAATGATTTGGTTTTGAAGCGATTAGTTGTTTTGAAGAAGAAAGATTTAAGCAATTTAGAGAATAAATTACCAGGAGTAAATATTATTAAGATTAAAAAAGAAGAGATTATGTATTTTGTTAATCTTGGTTTTTTAGTTATTATTAATAAAAATATTATCCTTACTATTGAAGTTAGATCTTTTGTTGATAGAGGTGTTAATCAGGCTCAAGGAGAATTAAGTTTACTTGGACCTAAGGATTCTTTTAATGAGAATTATAATACTAATGTGGCACTGCTTAGAAGAAGAATTAAGTCAAGTGATTTTAAAATACTTAGTTTTGAAATTGGAAGAATTAGTAAAACTAAGATTGGTATTTGTTATATAGAAGGTATTGTTAAAGAGGGATTGGTTAGTGATATTAAATCTAAATTAGAGAGTATTGATATTGACGGAATTATTGATATTAGTTATTTAAAGAATAATATAGAAGTTCATAATAATTTTTTACCTACTGTTATGACTACTGAGAGACCTGATAAAGTTAGTATGGCACTATTAGAAGGTAAAGTTGGTATTATGGCTGACTTAAGTCCTTATATGTTAATTGTTCCTAGTTTTTTTACTGATTTTTTTCATAGCGTAGATGATTATTATCAGAAGAGTTCTAATGTTACTTTTAGTAGACTTTTAAGATTAATTGCATTTTTTATAGCAATATTTATTCCCGGTATTTATTTAGCTATTACTACTAGAAATTATAATTTAGTTCCACTTGATTTACTATATGTTTTAATGGCTGGAAGAAGTTTTGTTCCGTTCCCTGCTTTTATTGAGGCTTTACTTTTGATTTTTTCTTTTGAAATTTTAAAAGAGTCTGATATACGGATGTCTTCTGTTACTGGTAGTGCAGTATCAATACTTGGTGGTCTAATACTAGGCGACGCTGCTGTTAGTGCTGGAATAGTCTCTCCTATTATGATTATAGTTATTGCAATATCATCAATTGCAGGACTTGTTTTTAATTCAGTTGAGTTAGTTAATACAACTAGGATATATAAAATTTCTATTTTAATACTTAGTGCAATGCTTGGGATATATGGAGTTATACTTGGATTTATTTTTATGTTAGTAAATATTTGTTCAATGAAGATATTTAATATACCTTATTTTTCTCCAATATTTCCATTTATTAAAAGTGAGATGGGAGATAGTTTTATTTTAAAAAATAAACGTATTAAGACTAGAAATCCTCTTCTTTCTAAAAATAAAACTAGAGGGAGGTATTTATGAGAATTATTATTTATACTATTATAATAGTATTTAGTTATTTTATATTTGATATTGGGAATTATCATGAATTAAATGATATTGCTATAATAGAAGAAATTAGTGTAGAAAAAAATAATAATATATACATAATTACTTTGAAAGAAAAGAAAGCTATAAAAGGTAGTTCTGGTATTGAGTATTTATATGATTATTATATTTCTAGTAGCTCTACTATTGAAGGAGGTTTTGCTTATTTGAATAAATATTCAAATAAAGTGATTATTTTTGATCATGTAAATACTTTAATTACAAATATTGAAAATATTAATGATGAGTTAGGAGAACTTGATTTTTCGATTGATAATATCATTTATACAAGTGCAGATATAGACATAAGAAAAAGTGAAACTTAATGTTTCACTTCATTGCATTGATAATTAAAATTTTCTAAATTTATTTTTTGTGTGGTAATATCTTTTGTTAATTTTAATAAATTTTCATTTGTAGTACTAGATAAAACTGTTTTACTAATAGTGTAAGTTCCGTTAATATTTTCTAGTTGTAACTCTGTAATAAATATTAATTCTTCTAGAATTTGTTCTGTAGATATATTTATTACTAATGAAGTAATATTGTTATTTAGATAATTTGTTGTAATACTTATTTCTTCTTTATTACATTGCAGTGATGATATTTCCTGTGGAGTTTCTTCTTCTTTGATTTCTTCTTTAAATATTACTCTAAACATTGGGGGGAGTAGTATAAACAATAGCATTACAAATATTCCAATTACTGTTAAAATTGGTTTTATTTCGATATTTTTCATACTACTTCTCTATTCTTTTTGAATTTTTTATTAAATTTAGTAATTAAAATTATAGTTATAATAAGTGGTATAACTGGGAAGATATATGCAATATAATATAGTGCTTTAAAATCATCAATTATATTATTTGATTGCATATATGTGATAACAAAATACATAAATCCAACGGAGAATGCTGTTAAAAAAGTTGATACTACTATCGCAAGTAATATACTTATCCTATTAATATTATCTATATATTCTTTGTTTCTTTCAGGATATTTTTTTGAATATGATATTCTTACAATTATATATATTAATACTGCTAATATTACTGGTAATATTACTACAATACTTAATTGTTTTACTTGTTCTATACTGTTTGTTAGTTCCATTTTATTCCACCTCTATTATTTATTTATATCATATTTTTTTATTAATATCAATATTTTTAGTTTTTGTTTTTTACATACATACCTTGGTTTACATTTTTTACTTTTTTATTATTTGAATATGTATTTTTGAAATCTATTTTTATTCCTGTACCGTTCTCATATAGTCCTTTTTGTACATGGAAATGAATATGAGGACCTTGAGTATTTCCACTATTCCCTACGAGTCCTAATATTTCTCCTTGTTCTACTTTATCTCCTATTTTCTTTTTTATGGTGTTTTTTTCAAAATGACAAAGATATGAATATTCATTATATTTATGTTTTATTATTATATAATTTCCGTATGGGTCATTCCCATCATTTACTATTGGTCTATTTTCATAAATTTTTGTATTATCTAAATTATTTTCTATATCTACTATTACTCCATCACAAGGACAAATTATTTCTTGTAAGTAGGAAAAAT
>CAYJDP010000068.1:0-4340 GCA_964368975.1 uncultured Muribaculaceae bacterium | reverse complement strand
TATTCTAAATAACTAAAATGACCTGCTTTTTTTAAAATAACTAATCCACTATTAGGAATTAACTTTTTCTTAAGTCTACCATCCTTAATAGGAGTATCACAATCTTTTTTACCCCATATAAGCAAAACTTCAGCCTCTATATATTTTAAATAATAAACTAAATTCTCTTTTATAATATTTCTAAAAGATTTCATCATATTCTTAGATAAAGCCTTATAATCAGCAGAACCATATTTATTTAATAAGTTACTTATATATTTATCTTTTTTATTCTTAGGATAAAAAACAACTAACTTCTTCAAAAATTTGTAAAATCTCTCTTTGAAAAACACCTTAATACTTTTATATCGTTTAATACCAGCAGTATCTATCATAACTATTTTATCTATTTCTTCCTTATAATAACCAGAAAGTAATGTAGCAATTCTTCCACCAAAAGAGTGACAAATAATAATTGGATTCACAATATCATTTTCATTCATAAAGTCTCTAATTATATTTGTATAATCATAAATAGTTAAATCTTTATCTGGAAAAATGCTTTTACCAAAACCAGGATAATCAAAAGTATATATAGTATAATCATCCTTAAAATAATTTATTATATGAATAAAACTTTCTCTAGTATCACCCCAACCACCTAATATAAGTATAACTTTGTCATTAGAACCATATTTATTATAGTATATAGAACCATCTCCATAATAATAAAACATAATATCACCTACGATAGTTTATGAGAAAACATAATATATGTGAAAATCCTTGTATTAATTAAAATAAATTGATATAATTAAATTGTCAGAGAGATATGATAACCGTGCAAGTTAAAACCAACTAAGTAACGATACGGGAGTTTTGATCAGTTATCTGTGTGAATGCTTATTCTTAATAAGAATCCTAATGATAGCGTAAGAACACCCACCTGGAATAATTCAGGTTTTATCGTTGGCGGCCATGTCTATTCTGACATTTTTTATTGCAATAAAACCCATAAATTGATATAATTTATTTAAGAGTAGAAAGTAAAACTTATATATTGTATAGGTTTTTATTTTGGAATAGGAGAGTAGTAATGGCAATAACAGAAGTAGAGTTTAATAAAGAAAGAAAAATACTAAATAAAACAAGTAAACTAGTACTAGAAACAATAGATGATTTAGGAGTAACTGTAATAGATGGAGAAAATAATTTCCAAGAATTTCAAAAAATGATGTGGAATGAATCATCATCATTTGATAGTGGAGAACTAAATCAAGTAGCAGCAGCATCTAATCAAGAAGCTCAAAAACAACTTGCCAAAGTAGAATATTTTAAAAAATTACTTCAAATAAAAGATAAACCATATTTCGCATCAATTGTATTTAAAGATGATGAAAATACCACTCATAATATATACATTTCACTAACTTATTTAAAAGATGACAATTATAATAATATTTTATATGATTGGAGAAGCCCAATATGTAGTTTATTCTATGATTATGAAACTGGACCTTGTCAATATGTAGCACCAGGAGGCATTTATAAAGGAGATTTAAAAAGAAAAAGACAATATAAAATAGAAAAAAATACTCTTCTAGGAGTATTTGATAATTCTCTAAATATAGATGATGAAGTATTACAAACAGTACTTGCAAATGACTCTAATGAAAAGATGAAAAATGTAGTAAATACTATTCAACAAGAACAAAATAAAGTAATAAGAAACTTAGAAGATAAAGTATTAATAGTACAAGGAATAGCTGGTTCTGGAAAAACAACAGTAGCTCTTCATAGAATAGCATTTTTACTTTATAGATTAGAAAATTTATCAAGTAAAAATGTATTAATATTTTCACCAAATAATATTTTCTCAGAATATATTTCAGATGTTTTACCATCTCTAGGAGAACAAAATACATTGCAAACAACATTTAATGATTATATTTTATCTTGGTTACCAGGATATAATCAAATAGAAACATTTTCTAACTTTGTATCAAAATATTATCAAAATGAAATAGATAATCATGAAATAATCGAATACAAACAAAGCGATCAATTAATTACAGAATTAAATTTATATTTAGATAATTATTTGAAAAATGTCGGTTTCATATCTGGATTTGTAGAAAATAAAAAGAATATCGTTTCAAAAGAAGAATTAAATGAAATGTTAAATTATAAATACAATAGATTACCTTTATACGAAAGAATAAATGAAATGGCAAAAAGGTTATCATCAAATTTTTACAAAGGTAGTATGAAAAAACAATTAGTATTTTTAAAATTAATTAAAGAAAATGCCAACTTCAAAAAAGACTATCAAGAATTATTTAATGATTTTTTCAAAAGTAAATACTGTAGTTTAAATATAACTGAAACTGAAGTAAATAATTTTCTAAAAGGCAAAACTTTATCATATGAAGATAGTCTTATACTGGCATATATAAAAGGTAATATTGAAGGATTCAAATATGAAAATAATATAAAACAAGTTATTATAGATGAAGCACAAGATTACAATAAATTACAATATATTATAATATCTAAAATATTTAAAAAAGCAGAGTTTACTATATTAGGAGATATAAATCAAAATATAAATCCATATTATAGATATAATTCATTATCTGAATTAGCACAAATATTAGATAAAGAGTCAAAATATATTGAATTACTTAAAACATATAGATCTTCACCTGAAATAATAAATTACTCAAATAAAATATTAAACCTTAATCATGTAAATGCTATAAGAAAAAGTAATGAAAAACCTGTGATATTTAGAAAAGACATAGATGATTTAAAAAATAGTCTATTGCAAGATATAAATAAATTGAAAGACAATTATAAAAGTTTAGCCATAATTACAAAAAATTATAAAGAAGCAAACTACATACATAACTTAATAAAAGAAGATATAAATATATCATTAGTAGATGGAACAAATACTTTATTTGAAAAAGATTTAATTATTATACCAGCCTTTATATCTAAAGGATTAGAATTTGATTCAGTTATAATTTACAATGATCGAAGTAATTCATATAAAACAAATGAAAGAAATCTTTTATATGTAGCTTGTACAAGAGCACAACATGAATTAATAGTGTATAATTAGAAAGCCCAAAAAGGCTTTTTTTTATAAGAAAAATTGACAAAATAAACAAAATATGTTATTATATACAGCAATCGAGGGGAGTGTTTAATATGATAAACAAAATTTCAAGTGAAATACTAAAAGTAAAATTATCTTACTTATCAGCAACAGAAATTAAAGAAATCGCACTTAGTTATGCGAGTGAAGAAGGAAGAAGTAAGTACGAGGAAGTAGAAAATTATAATGAAGATGAGCAAAGAAATTATTTAATTGAATCTATTAATGAAAGTAAAGATAATAGAAAGTCAATTAAAAATATTGCAAGTAAGAATATTCTAAGTAAACAAGAATTAATAGATACTCTATCTATAGAGGAAAAAGAAGAAATCTTTCTTAAATCATTATCAACAGAAAAACGAAAAGAATATAAAGAAAAAAAAGAAAATAATAAAGATAATGGAGAAAATGATGTTAATATACAAACAATAGAAAAAATGTTTGAAAATATTACTGATTGTGATTTAGTAAAAATTCAAAATCAAATGGAAGATGAAGCAAAATTAGAAAAACTAGAAATAGCTAAAAGAAAAAAAGCAAACGAACAAAAATGGAAGAAGAATGCAAGAAAACTAGGAGTTGCTGCAATATATGGAGCAGTAATAATTGGTATAGTAGCAGCAAGTAATCCAATAGGTGCTGTAATCACAACTGCATTAACAATCGCTGGAACAGCAGCAGTTATCACACATAATAAAATCAAAAACAGAAAATATAATAAATTAAAAACAAAAGTACAAGATTTTAAAGATAATGTAGAAAAAAACACAGCTGTTCAACAAGCAAAAGTTGGTAACACTAATAGAAATGAAAATAGTAATTCATCAGAAGTAACCAATACACCACCACCAGAAGAAAAAGAAGAAGTTGAAGAAAAAAATGGAGAAAAGTCAAGTGTACCAGAAGAACCAGTTGTAGAAAATCCAAATGTACCAGCAACAACAAATAAAGAAGTTGTAAAAACAATAGATTTTAATAGTTTAACACCACCACCAGAAGAAAAAGAAGAAGAAGCAAATGAAGAAGAAGAAAAAGAAAAAGTTGTAGAAGAAGAAAAAGAAAAAGTTGTAGAAGAAGAAAAAGAAGAAGTTGTAGAAGCAGAAGTTGTAGAAGCAGCAGCAGAAGAAGAAGTAGTAGTAGAAAACAATCCATTATCAGTAGTTACTAACTTAGTAATAAATCTTGAAAATATTGACAA
>CAYJDP010000067.1:2243-4394 GCA_964368975.1 uncultured Muribaculaceae bacterium | reverse complement strand
ATAACTTTATTATGAAAATAGGAGTAAAATACTATTGAAAAGCACATCTATGAAACCTCTGGTGTTTGCTTTATTCGCCCAGAATAGGGTGGATGCTGGAGATGGTTTGGTATTGGGCGCCCGTAATGGCATACGGAAAACGACCCAATTCCTATTGGAGACTTAAACTTGTGGTAGGCCTATACGTTTTATACTGATGGACCTATTACGACTTAAGTAGAACCTGTATTGTGGCGTAAGTTATGTACAGTGTAGCTTGTCTTGAGTGAAGATTTTGGGATAGATGATCAACTACTTTATAAATGGCCAATTATTTAGTAGTATTGCATTTTGAAATTGTCTTTGCAAAAAAGTACTAGTAATAAAGTGTTGGTGGGGAAATCTCCTAGAGTGTTAACATGGGATTGCAGTGGATACTAAGTGGTAATCAAGTCATGTATTTGGAAACAATACATTAATGTCTTTAAAGGGGAACCGCAATTTTGGTAACGAAATTGTAGATGTTAGGGAAATCCTACTTGACCTAAGATTCAAAGTTTACTATGTTATAGCCATTTTTTTTTGTAATTTTTTAAGTAATTTGTTATAATAAATTTATTAATAGAAAAGGAAGTTATATGGAAGATTTAGAGAAGACATTGTATAAAGAAGAATTAGATAATTTAAAAGTTCAAACTAGAAGAAAAGAAAAAATAAAAAAAGAGTTAGTTGATTTTAAGTGGATAAGTAAAGTATTATTATTAACATTTACAATTACTTTTATATTATCGTTTATTAGTGAGTTGACTATTCCCAATTTATCTTTACTATTTGGAAGTTTATTGACATTATTATTTATTTTTATAGGAGTTTTATTTGATTTAATAGGTGTTGCAGTTACTGGTGCTAATGAAAAGGTTTTTCATTCTATGAATTCTAGAAAAGTTCTTGGTGCTAGTGTTGCAGTTATGTTTAAAAAGAATGCGGATAAAGTAGCTTCATTTTGTTGTGATGTAATTGGAGATATATGTGGTGTTATTTCAGGAGCAGCGGCTGCAACAATTGCAATACTATTACATACTAATTATGGGGTTAATGCTTTAATAAGTAGTTTACTTGTAGCAAGTATTGTTGCATCTCTTACTGTAGGTGGTAAAGCTATTGGAAAGAGTTTTGCAATTAATAAGAGTGATATAATACTTTTTAAATTTGCTAAAATAGTGTCTAATTTTTATAGAGTTAAATAAGAAGAATGTTTTGACAATCTTCTTTTTTTTTGATAAAATTAAATAATAATAGAGAGGTGTTATATATATGGAAGATAAAATTAAATTAAATATAGTTGATGAAAATGGAAAAGATAAGGAAGTTGAAGTTGTTGCTTCATTTAAATTAAAATCTAATAATAAAGATTACATTGTTTATACAGAAAATGAAGAAGATAATAATGGTAATGTTATTATTTATACTTCTGAAGTTGTAGAAAAGGGTGGTTCTTTTGAATTTGTTAATATAGAAGATAAAAAAATTATAGAAGAAGTAGCTGAAGTTTTAAAAAGTATGGCTAATGAAAAATAAGGTGGTGAGGTAATATGAGTGGAACAGCTTTGTATGAATATTATAAAGATGATTTATTTAAAATGATGTCTAGAGCAGACCAAATTAAAGTAAAAGGTGCTGTTAGTTTTAATGCTAGTAAAATGTTTTTAAAAGGTTTAAAAAATAATTTTTTAGCACCTTTTAGAGAATTTGGTGGTTTATATAAAGAAAATATGGCTGAACAAAAAGCAATTAAAGACGAACAAAAAGCAAAACTAGTTAGTGAAAAAGAAAAGGAAGTTAATGCTAAATTGGAGGTATATCAAAAAAATATTGATATACTTAATAGTATTGATACTTCAGGTTTTCTTTCTAAGTATTTAGAAGCAAGAAAAGTAAGTGCAAAAAAAGACTTGATTAAAGTAGTTGAAAAACCAACAGGAATATTAAATGCGCCTAAGGCTTTTTTAGGGGCTGTAGTTAAATTTACTTCTAAAAAATATTATGATTTTATAGCAGAACAATTAAATAGTGCTATTAATGAAGTTGAACAAAGTAGTACAGATGCTTCTGTTATTGATTCTAAAAAAGAGGTAAAAGAACCTGTTAAAAGTGAAAGTGACAAGATTAAAG
>CAYJDP010000067.1:0-2143 GCA_964368975.1 uncultured Muribaculaceae bacterium | reverse complement strand
TTTTTTTGATTAGATATATTTAAGATTATACCTACTATTATCATATAGGATAGTAGTGAAGAGCCGCCATAACTTATAAAAGGTAAGGTTATTCCGGTTATTGGAAGTAATCCAATAGTCATAGATATATTTTGTATTTGTTGATATAAAAGCATTCCAATTATTCCGGCTAAGATGTATTTATCTGTATTTTGAATTTTTTTATTTGATAGTGCAATTATATTTATATCTAAATATATTATTAATCCAATTAAAAGAAGTGATGCTATTAGACCGAAGTTTGATGCAAATACTGCGAAGATAAAGTCTGTTCCGGATTCTGGGAAATAGATTGGAGTATTATTAAAACCATGTCCAAATAATCCGGCTGAACCAATAGCAGATATTGCATTTTCTAGTTGTAATCCAGTACCAGCTGACCAATCAAATAGTCTTTGTAATCTATAATATATATTAGTAGAAAATATTTCTATAAAGATATTTTCGTAGAAAAAATATAATATTAGAATTGCTGCTGTTATAATAATTATTGTAGTTATAGCTAAGATAAACCACCTTAATCTTATTCCTGATGCGAACATCATAAATATATATATTATAAAATATATTAATACAGCACCAGTATCAGGTTGTAAAAATGTAAGTATTGCTGGTATTAGAAATATTATAAGAGTTTTTAAAATAAATATAAATTCTTGTTTTGGAGTAGGATTAGATTTTTCTTTTCTAAAATTAGATATCATAGATGCAATTATTAGCATTAAAAATATTTTCATAAATTCAGATGGTTGTATACTTCCTATACCAGGTATAGAATACCAACATTTACTATTGTTAATTTCTGGTGCGAAAAAAAGTAAACCTAGTAATGAGATTATTCCAATAATATATAATAATGTAGAATGTTCATATAAATAATTATTTTTTATTTTTAAAATTATATAAATTAAGAAGAATCCTATTACATACCAAATTGTTTGTTTTAGAGCTAGATTTCCTAAAGATGCTGATATGTAAGTACTTGCACTACTAATAGTTAGAATACTTATTATTGCTAGTACTATTATGGGAATTAATATTTTTTTATTAAGTTTTTTTAATGACATAGATCCTCCTTATAATTATTATACCAAAATTTAGTCTTTTTAAATATTTTATTACATAAAATATTTAAAGGAGTGGATTTATGAATAAATTACCTAAGATGTATCATGGAGATATTTCTAATAATATAAGAAATAATAGTGATTATTGTGTTGTAGAAGAAGAAAAAGTTGATAGAGATAGTTTATTTAAAGTTAAAAATGAATTAGATGCTATATTTGATGGGATGGGATATACTTCTAGAATTGGAGTTATTATAAAGACTAGTGATATGATTTATAATACTAAAATTATTGCAAGGACTTCTAATAATATTATTACTAAAGATAATGATGTTATACCAATAAAAAGTATTATTTCAATACAAAGAAAAAATCCATAAATTTGGATTTTTATTTTTTAGCAAAGTTCAATATAAGTATCTGTTAAACATTTAATAGCACCAACACAATTTAAGTTAATAGTGAAAAAATCTTTTGTTCCTACATATTGGTTAGTAGTTGTATCTAAATATAATACTCTACATGTTAGGCAACATTCATCTAATGATTCTACTCTGAATACAGTAGATGTTCCTGTAGTATCTCCGTTAGTATATGGAAAAGACCAATTTAAGCCAGTAGAGCAGTTATATAACATAACAGGTCTTGTATTATAACAGATTACATTTGATATTGGACCTAAGAATGGTTTTTCACAACCTGTGAAGTTTTCAATATTATGATCTTGATTTTGTAGTATTAATATTTTAGTAATAATATTTGATAAACAATTATCACAAGTATTTATTTGATTTTCTGGACACATGAATTAAACTCCTTTCTTAACTATAGTTATTTTATTTGAATATTTTTCATATTCCTATTATAAGATATTCATTCTTTTATTATTTGTGTTTTATAAATACCTAGTTAAATATATGTAATTATGTAAATATATTGTAAAGATTTTTAATTTACTTGTTAGATTCTTTTTTTTTTGATAATATATATATATAAGAATAGAAGAGGGATTCTTATTATAATATGGAAGGAGAGAT
>CAYJDP010000066.1:0-4436 GCA_964368975.1 uncultured Muribaculaceae bacterium | reverse complement strand
CATCATCAAAATGATGCCCTAAAGCAATTTTATTACAACCTAACTCTTCAGCCTTATTATATAAAAAACCTCTTCTCATTCTTGCACATAAATAACAAGGAGATCCCCCAGTAGTAGAATCAACTACATCAAAAATATCTGAGGAAAACACTTCTAAATTAATACCCATTTTCTTAGAATTCTCAATTACTTTATCATAATTATCTTTATTATATCCAGGATTCATCATAAGATAAACTAATTCAAATTTAACTCTACCATGTCTTTGTAATTCTTCCATACATTTAGCAAGTAACATCGAGTCTTTCCCACCACTTATACAAACAGCAATCTTATCTCCTTCACTAATCATTTGATAATCTTTTACTGCTTTAGTGAAACCACGCCAAATTTCTTTACGAAATTTAGTAATAATACTACGCTCAATCTCTTTAATATCACTTAACATCCAGTTTCAACCTCATCTACACAAACAGAACCATCTACTAATACAACTTCCCCATATAAGATATTATATAATTCTTCTTTTTGTTCTTCAGTTAACTTAATATCCCCATTAGTATGAGAGTCTAATGTACCTTTATGAACATAACTGATTTCTCCATCTAACATATATACAACTGTAGGAAAATATAATCTTTTAATTTCTTCATCCTCTAATCCATTATAAGGATCTAAATGATCATTAAGTAATTCAACTATTTTGTAATAATCATCATCACCTTCTTTATCAACAACAATTTCACCATCTTCTAAACTCTTAATATCTCTAATATCTAAAGCATTAAAGTAATATAATTCATCTAATTGACTATCATCAATAACTTCTACTAAAGAAGGAACTAAATTACGACACCATTGACATTCAGGAAATCCAAAAAATAAAACACCAGTACCATTCTCTAAAAAATCAATTGCCTCATCTGCTTCTATATATTTAACTTTATTCTCATCAGTAATATCAACATCAATATAAGAAACTCCATCACTTTCTTCAGAACCATTAATAGATTCGTACTCTTCTTCAAATCTAACTTGATCTAAATTAACTTCCTCTTCTTTTTCTACTTCAACACCACAACCACTTAATAATAAAACACCACTAAGTACTAATAATAACTTTTTCATACACTACTCCATCTCTAAATAATTTTCACCTTTATGAGGTTCAATTCTTAATAATTCATTATAATTTTGTTGTCTTAAAACTTCATATATTACAATAGCACAACAATTAGATAAGTTTAAACTTCTAACATCCTCACTCATCGGTATTCTCATACACTTATCTAAATCTTCTTTTAATAACTCTTTAGGAATTCCAGTAGACTCCTTACCAAATATAAAATATAAATCTTCACAACACTCATTACTATAATCAAAACTAGTATGAGGCTTTTTCCCATATCTAGTAAAATAATAATAAATACCTTTATTATTACTTTTAAAATCTTCAAAATTTTCATAAACATCATAATTAAGTTTATCTATATAATTAACACCAGCTCGCTTAATTGTATTACTATTTAACTCAAACCCAAAAGGCTTAATCAAACATAATCTAGTTCCTGTAGCAACACAAGTTCTCATAATATTTCCCGTATTTTGGGGAATCTCTGGTTCAAATAAAACAATTGTATTCATCTAATTCTCCATATATATATCTGCTTCTAAATATTCTTTATTATTACTAAAAAAGTTATCAGTCTTTGTAATAGTTAAATCATCACCATCTACTTGTAACATATCAATAATAGAACCACCCTCAAATATAACAATAGCTGGATAATTACTATCTAATTTAACTCTATAATTATACTTTTTATTAAAGTCATCAACAAATCTTTCTAAATCAACATCATTTAAATTTAAATAAACAACCGTATCATTAAGTTTTTCATCTTCTAAATATCTAATAAATTTCTCTTCAAAATCACGACAATCCTTATCATAAGAAGTACACATATATAAAATAGTAGTCGGATTCTCAACTACATAATGATCAACTTCTTCAACAGTAATATCTGCTAAATGACCTTCAATAACAGGTATTTCCATTTGATAATCTTCATAAACTTTATACCAATTAACAAAATATAATACAATTAAACACACAATTAATAAAACTCCAACGAATATAAAATAATTCTTTAAAGGAATTCTTCTTAAATCTTTTTTACTCATACAATCAACTCCTAATATATTAATATCATATCATAAAAAGAACTTAATTAATACCTAATTTTTTTCAAAATATTATCAACATCAACAACCTCTTCATTATAAAAACTATATCTTATCATAACCTTATCTAAAAGATTATCTACATCAATATTTATATTCTCATAATTCATTACATAAGTATTAACACCATCATAGTAAACATTAAACTCTCTATTTCTCTTATCTACTAATTTATATGTAAAAACATTAGTATTAAGACCTAATATATTCCCCTTAATAATCATATTAATACATTTACCATAACCAACTATTTCAATAGCAGGAACAAACCCAAATACTTCAATAAATTCATCAATAAATAACTTAATCTCATCATAACTTAACTCAACAGATAAACAAACACTCTTATATCCAAATTTATAAAGATAATATGCAGTATAAATATTATATACATTTAAAAAATAATCTCCATAAACACAACTTTTATTATATTTACCTACTTCATTAACTAATATCTCAGTAAATTCGTTATTCTTTTCAAAATAACACTTACTCAAAACATTAACCATTTCACTATTACAAACTGTATAAATTCGATCAAAAGAATAATCTTTTACTATATTTAATTGCTCTTCATTATAAACAAAACTTGATCTACCTACACACTTATCCAAATTGATTTTTTCAAAAGATACAACTTTCTCTTCATAATCAACTACTCTATTTTCTCTAAGATAATTTAATTTATCAACTAATTCTCTTCTTATAGAATTCAACTCACTCATATTAATAAATATATTATTATCAATATCATAGTCGATATCAAACACTTTATATATAGAATTACCTAGCTTATTAAGTTTAGAAAAAATAATATCTTCACTAATACCAACATTAGTACTAACATCAACCATTTTACCAGTAACACTAACAGTATTATCCCCATCACTTAAACTAATCTCTAATAAATTACCTACTCTAGCTTTAACTTTATAAGAAACCAAAACTTTTCTATCACTAGATAACTCTTTATATAAATTACTATCATATGTAAGCATAACTTTATCTAAATAATCTAAATTAATAGTATTATCTAAATAACAAATAGAATCACTCTCTCTAATTAAATTATCATCTTTATCATATAAATAATTAACTACAAAACCTTCCCCACTATTAAGAAAACGAATACCATCTCCCTGGCATAATTTATGATTTAGTTTAATACAAATTTTTTTCTTATTAACAGAAACAACTTCTCCTATTTCTAATCCAATATGATTACAAAAATCTTTATTAATTATCTCATCTTTATATAAATTTCCTAAAGTAAATCCTCTATTATAAATACTCTTTAATTTTAAAGTTTCTTCATCTAAATTAACTGAATCAAAATCATCAATTAAACGTCTATATAATTTAGTAATATAACCTACATATAAAGAAGACTTCATTCTACCTTCTACTTTAAATGATGAAATCCCCGTATTAATTAACTCGTTAATTTTACTAGAAACATTCATCTCTTTAGTACTAAGTAAATAACCAGAGTCAATTAAAGAATCTTTATTATATAATTCATATATTAATCTACAACTACCAGCACACTCTCCCCTATTACCACTTCTACCTCCTATCATTGAACTCATTAAGCAGTTTCCTGAATATGAAACACAAATAGCTCCATGAATAAATACTTCTAATTCAATATCTATATCACTAAAAGATTTTATTTCTTCAACACTTAACTCACGAGCTAAAACAACCCTAGAAATACCCATATCTTTATATAATAATAAACTCTCTCTATTACACGTATTAGCCTGAGTAGATACATGAACATCCAATTTAGGAAACATCTCTCTAATTAAACAAATCATCCCAAAATCCTGAACTATTATAGCATCAACTCCAGATTTATATAAAAAACGTACCTGATCAATAAAAGAATTTACTTCATTATTCTTAACCAAAGTATTCATAACTACATAAATTTTAACCCCATATAAATGACACTTCTTAATAGCTAAAACCAATTCCTCATTACTAAAATTTTTAGCAAACTTCCTAGCACCAAAATTATAACCACCTAAATATACAGCATCTGCACCATTTAAAATAGCAGCATCTAAACTATCACTATCTCCTACCGGTATTAATAACTCAACTTTTTTCATAATATCACTCCATACCTACATTATACCATATAAAAAGATTAGTATAAAAACTAATCTTAAGGGGTAATTACGAAA
>CAYJDP010000065.1:0-4453 GCA_964368975.1 uncultured Muribaculaceae bacterium | reverse complement strand
AGTATTCCTTGGACTTTTGTTTTTGTTTATGTGGGTTATACATTTGGAAATGGTTGGACTTTTATTAGTCAATATACTGATAAATTAAAGTATCCTATTAGGGTTTTAATATTACTTTTAATATTAAGTTTTTTCTATAAAAAAATTAGGAGGAAAAATTTGCAAAAAAACTAGTATTTTCTCTTTATATATGATATAATTACTCTCGTTGTAAGGAGATATAAAAATGAAAAAAAGAAATATTGCGATTATTGCCCATGTAGACCACGGTAAAACTACATTGGTAGATGAAATTTTAAAATCATCAGGAATGTTTAGAGAAAATGAAGATACATCTAATGTATCAATGGATTCTAATGCTTTAGAGAAAGAGCGTGGAATTACAATACTTGCTAAAACTACTGCTTTGGATTATAAAGATGTTCGTATTAATATTATGGATACACCAGGACATGCTGATTTTGGTGGAGAAGTAGAACGTATTATGAATATGGTTGATGGTGTTTTACTTGTAGTAGATGCATATGAGGGACCTATGCCACAAACTAAGTTTGTATTAAAAAAAGCTTTTGAAGCTAAGGTTAAACCGATAGTTATTATTAATAAAGTAGATAAACCTTCTGCTAGATGTAGTGGAGTACTTGATGAAGTATTAGATTTATTTATTACTTTAGGAGCAGATGATGAACAATTAGATTTTGAAGTTGTTTATGCATCAGCTTTAAATGGAACTTGTTCTTTAAGTGATGATATTTCTACACAAACAGAAGGGTTTGAAGAAGTATTAGATTTAATTATTAATGAAATTGATGAACCTAAAGGAGATGTTGATGCTCCATTACAAATGCAACCTGCATTACTTGATTATAATGAGTTTGTTGGAAGAATTGGTATTGGACGTGTTCATAATGGTAAAATTACTGCTGGTCAAATGGTTTCTTGTTCTAGATTAGATGGATCTATTAAGCAGTTTAGAGTTCAAAAATTATTTGGGTTTTATGGATATAAAAGAATTGAAATTGAAGAAGCTGTTGCTGGAGATATCGTGGCAATTGCAGGACTTCCTGATTTATCAGTAGGAGAAACTGTTTGTAATACAGATAATGTTATTGCACTTCCATTACTTCATATTGATGAACCAACTCTTCAAATGACTTTTGGTGCTAACTCATCTCCTTTTGTTGGAAGAGATGGTAAAATAGTAACTGCTCGTAAAATTGAGGAGAGATTACTAAAAGAAATGCAAAAAGATGTTTCATTAAAAGTTGAATCTTTAACAAGTGATAGTTTTGCTGTTAGTGGACGTGGAGAATTACATTTAGGTATTTTAATTGAAAATATGAGACGTGAAGGATTTGAACTTGAAGTAAGTAAACCTAACGTTATTATTAAAGAAGAAAATGGAATTAAATATGAACCTTGGGAAGATTTACAAATAGAAGTTCCTGAAGAAAGTGTTGGTTCAGTTATTGAACAATTAGGTCTTCGTGGTGCTAAGATGGAAAATATGATGAATTTTGAAAGTCAAGTTCGTCTTACTTATACAATTCCTTCTCGTGGATTAATTGGATTTACTACTGAATTTTTAACTCTTACTAAAGGTTATGGTATACTAAATCATACGTTTAAAGAATATTTACCTTATGAATCAGGTGTTATTGGAGAGCGTAAACTTGGAGTATTAGTTTCTATGGAAAATGGTAGTTCAACAACTTATTCAATCGGTAATCTTGAAGATAGAGGTATTATGTTTATTGAACCTGGTACTGAGGTTTATGAAGGTATGGTAGTTGGTGAATGTAATCGTGATAACGATTTAGCGGTTAATGTAGTTAAAGGTAAAAATCTTACTAACGTACGTGCTTCAGGTAGTGATAATACTGTTGTATTAAAAAGACCTAGACCTATTACATTAGAATATGCTTTAGAGTATATTAATTCTGATGAATTAGTTGAAGTTACTCCTAACTTTATAAGAATTCGTAAAAAAATATTAGATACAGATCAACGTAAAAAGTTTGATTCTAGACAAAAAAATGGTTAATAACCATTTTTTTGTTTGCATTTTTATATATATTTGATATAATTGATATAAGAATAGAATAAATAGGAGTGTATTTATGGATAATAATAACAATCAAAATGTAGAAATGGTAAGTATTCCAGTAGAAGATGAGAGTACTACTCAAGTATTAAATATTAATGAAGTAGAAGAATTAGCGAAAATGGAGAGAAAAGCTAGCAGAAGACCAGGAATGATGTTTTTATTTGCTGGTATTTTAGCAATTGCCTTAGGGGTTAGTTTTCCTTATATAATGTCAGCTATTGGGGATGATTCATATTTAAATAATGGTGAAGTTCCAGAGGAAGTTATTTCTGATGGTGAAATTGAAGAAGATGTTTTAGTTAAAGAATTAATTTGTTCTAAAGAAAAAGTGGATGATATTAATCAAATTACTTATTTAGAAAACATTACTTTTAATTTTAATACTAATGGTTTAACTGGGTATGTTAAAACTTTAAAAACAACACCAGTTGATGTTACAAATGCAGTTTATGTTGCTGAACTAACTGGATATTTAGGATTAGCAGTTGATACTACAGGATATAATCTTACTGTACTTGATAATACAGTATCATATGATGCGAGTTTAGCAGTTGATTTATTATCTTATGATATTGCTACTCTGGGAGATAATTATAAAATGTTGCCATTTACTAATATAGTTTATTCTGTAAATCAAACTATA
This sequence comes from uncultured Muribaculaceae bacterium, assembly GCA_964368975.1. Taxonomy (GTDB): domain Bacteria; phylum Bacillota_I; class Bacilli_A; order RF39; family UBA660; genus CAYJDP01. The sequence goes on along the minus strand of CAYJDP010000065.1, from coordinate 1,703 downwards.
GATGAGGTAACTATTTTAGCAGAAACAGAATTATATGTATGTCAATAAACTACTTAGGTAGTTTATTTTTTTACAAAAAAAAGAATGCTTATGCAGCATTTTCATTTTTTAATAGAGTTCTTCTTTCTTTAGAAGATAATCTTACTTTTAGTCCATTAGCAAGTTTAATAACTTGTAAATTTAAACTTTGTCTTTTTTTAGTAGCGTTACAAGCATGAGATCTCATGTTTTTAACATTACCAGTTCTTTTTGATACATTTTTAGCCATTGTACATCCTCCTTTGATATTTTTTCTCCATTGCTTTATAACTTTATCATATATATTAATAAATGTCAAATAATTCTATATAAAAAGTCTTATTTATGATAAGATGTATATATAGGAGGGATAATTTATGTTTATACCATTATATAATAAGAGTAATACATTATTATCTAGTACTTTAAAAATTGATGATATAATAGCATTTGCTAAGGATAAAAATCTTCCTTGTATTAGTATTGTTGATAAGAATATGTTTGGTACTATGGAGTTTTATAATAAATGTGTTAAGAATAATATTAAACCTATTATAGGATTGGAAATAGAATTAGAAGATTTTACTTTAATTTTATTTGCAATGAATTATAAGGGTTATCAAAATTTAATTAAGCTTTCTACTATTAGTCAAGAAAGAGTAGTTACAATAGAAGATTTAAAATTATTTAATACTGATGTTATTGCAGTACTTAGTTATATTTATATAGATAAATATAATTTACTTAATGAATTATATTTAGATTATTATTTAGGTTATTCAAATAATAGAGAGTTAAAAGAGAGTATGATGTATACTGATAAAGTTATATATTTTAAGGAAGCGTTATATTTAGAAGAAAAGGATTCTAAGTTATTAGAGTATTTATATAGAATTAGAGATAATAAAACTGTTTCTGATGTGGTTAATTATAATATAGTAGGTTTTTCTCTTAATATAACTTCTGGTAATGATAAAGGTATTTTAAATACATATGAACTTTCTAATAAGTGTAATTTAGTTTTTGAAAAAAGTGATAATTTATTACCGAAATATGATTGTGAAGACAGTGATAAGTATTTATTTTCTTTATGTAAAGCAGGTCTTTTAAAAAGAATGGGTCCTGAATTTAGTGATGAATATAAATTACGTCTTACTTATGAGTTGGGTATTATAGTTAAAATGGGTTTTTCTAATTATTTTTTAGTTGTTTATGATTTTATTAAATTTGCTAAAAAAAATAAAATATTAGTAGGGCCTGGAAGAGGTAGTGCTGCAGGTAGTTTAGTTTCATATTGTTTAGGTATTACAGATATTGATCCAATTAAATATAATTTGTTATTTGAACGTTTTTTAAATCCTGAGCGTATTACTATGCCGGATATTGATACTGATTTTCCTGATGATAAAAGAGATATAGTAATTGATTATGTTGTTAAAAAATATGGAATGAAAAAAGTTGCAGGTATAGTTACTTTTGGTACTTTAGGAGCAAAACAAGTTATTCGTGATGTTAGTAGAATGTTAAATATTCCTTTATATAAGGTTGATTCTTTGACTAAAGTTATTGGTAATACTAAATTAGTGGATGCTTATAAAAATAATATATCTTTTAAAACTAAAATAGATAGTGATATTAGTTTATCTAATATGTATAAAATAGCAGTTAAGTTAGAAGGTTTTCCT
>CAYJDP010000064.1:2234-4494 GCA_964368975.1 uncultured Muribaculaceae bacterium | reverse complement strand
ATTACAGATAAAAGATAATTTACAGTATTCACTCCATCTCCAGTTGATCCTTCTTTTAATACTTCTTCATAAATTAAATCTGATTCTGTTAGAGAAATTCCTTCTGAATATATTTCAGATATTTCTTTTACTGCATTATAAATATATTTTATTTTATACCAAGTTGCACTATCTACTATTCCGTTTATTGGCAAGTTAAATATTTCTTGAAATTTTCTAACAGATGCATCTGTTTCAATAGTAAAGTAAACACTTTCATCTAATAATTTAGGTATTGCTGGGTAATTATTACTTATTCTATTTAGTTGAGTTTTTATTATTTTCACATCATTTCCGGCACTTCCTAATTTTAAAGGTATTCCTGGATATGATTTTATATTTGCACTAGTTGCTGCATTTTGTACTACTTTAATATCATTCCCATAATAATTTCTTACTATTTCTATTGGAGTTTTACCTTGTTCTGCTAAAGTAACACTTCCCCATTGAGAAAGTCCTTCACATGTTGAGGTTTTACCATCACAGTATGATGCAAATAGTGGTTGAACTTGTTCGCCTCTTACTAAATAATCATTAAATATTTCATCTACTATGACTCCTACATTTTCATATATTTCGCTATTTTCTTTATATGTTTGATCAGTTGATGATTGGTTTGTTATATCAAATGTATATCCTTTACTTTTATACCATTCATTATATACTCTATTTAGGGCAAAAGATATTTGTGAAAGGATATTTGCACGTAAAGCATTTTCTGGCCATGATGGGTATATTTCATTTGATGCAACATTTTTTATATATTCTATAAAAGGTATAGTGATATTTTTAGCAGCTTCATCTGGTAGACCTAAATGAACAACTATTTCAGTTGGAATAGTTGGTATTTTTACAGCCATTATATCACCTCTATTTTAGGTATTAATTTTAAATATTGTAGTACTTTTACATTATTTAGCATTCCAATACTTTGATTTAGGATTGGTTCAAAATCATTATTTTCGATAGATATTTTATAATTAGTTTTACTTGGTACTTCTTTTTTTTCGAGATTATAAGTAGTATTTGGAGTTGGTAAATCTATATCTTCAATTATTCCACTTATATCTGTTATACCTGTATAAAATACTATTTCCTTACCTTTAACTTCTTTGGTTATTTTTACTTTTGCATTAGGAATAGGCATTGCTTGGTTACCGGCAAATACTTGTATTTTTAGTTTTCCATTACTAGAATTTTCTTGAATAAATTCTTGGAACTCATCCAGTTTTTTAAAATCTTCATATGATAATTCTGTCATTATATAATCTCCTTTATCTTTAATATTTGTCCTATATCTAAGGATATTGTACTTAGGTTATTTAGTGCTGTTAAATTATCTACACTAGTATTAAACTTTGAAGCTATAGAATATAGACTATCTCCTTTTTTAACAGTATATGTTTCATAAGTAGGTTCTACGAAATTTGTTCCAAAACATTCTTTTATTCCATCATTATTTTCTTCAGGAATAGTTTGATTTACTTTTAATTTTTGACCTATTGTTAAAATAGTTGAATCTAAGTTATTTAATTTTATTAATTCATCTACTGTTATATTAAATTTCTGAGCTATTTTATATAAAGAATCTCCTGCTACTACGGTATAGTTAGATGTATCTTCTTGTACTTGTTGAGTAGGTACTTTTATTATTTGTCCTAATGATAAAATTTCTGTTGCTAAGTTATTTATACTTTTTATTTCTTCTGGAGTTGTATTAAATTGTTTTGCTATAGAGAATAAGTTATCTCCTTGTTTAACTGAATAATTTGTGGTATTTGAGTCTGTTTTTGTTAATATAGGTATTTTTAATACTTGGCCAATCGATAAATTAGTTGATGATAGAGAATTTATTTGTTTTAAATTATTTGCTGTTGTATTAAACTTATTTGCTATTGAAAATAGATTTTCCCCTTGTTGTACAATATAATTTACATAATCTGATGAAGTTGATGTTGGAACTCTAAGTTGTTGTCCTATTTGTAAAGATAGAGAGTCTAATTTATTTAAATTAACTAAGTAATCTACTGTTGTATTATATTGTAGTGCTATTTTATATAAATTGTCTCCTGGTTTTACAGTATAAAGTTCTGTAGTTGTTGCTGCTGGAATAATTAATTCTTGATTAGGTGATAATAAATTTGATAATAAGTTGTTAGCTATTTTAATAAATTCTACTGGTACACCAAATTGCTTACTTATACCAAATAAAGTATCTCCT
>CAYJDP010000064.1:0-2224 GCA_964368975.1 uncultured Muribaculaceae bacterium | reverse complement strand
TTTCACTATATATGTTTGCATATTTCACCTCATTAAATTATATGATATATACAAAAAAAAAGACTATTTAAAATAAGTCTTTACTCGTTCTAATTTTTTTTGATATGCATTGTAAGTAATTGCTGATATAAGGGCAAATACTATACATATTGCTACTGCTACTAAAAAGTAATTTGAGTCATAAAATATGTTGCTTTTTAAAGACATTGGCAGTACTTGATAAATTGTTTCTGTAGCACTTATAAATACTGATAAATATATTGCAATCAACACAAATACTGTACTTAAAGGTGATAATACTTGGGATATACTTTTCTTTAATTTATATAATAGTATAATTAATATTAATATTAATATCGATATAACTATTTTGATATTATTACCAGTAATTATATTATATGTTTTAGTTGCTATATTTAAATAATCTAAGTATTCATTAGTTTCTAATGTAGAAGTTGTTGTTGTTGGTGTTTCTTGATAATAAATATCAGTTAATGATTTACTTAGTTCATCTATTGTTTTTTCAGTTAATTCTATATTCAAAAAATATTCTATCAAATATTCATTAGATGTTAGTTGTCTCTTTATTTCTTTTTCAAAAATCTCTTCATCTTCTGCTTCTATTTCTTTTACATAATAAGTTATTATTTCTTTATTCGATATAATTAAACTATTAATTTCTTCACTAATTACTTCAGTATCTTCTTGCTCTAATTCTTTTTTTTCTTTTTCTTCTATTATTAAAGAATTAGGTAATACAAAGCTTATTATTAATATTGTTACTAGGAATGAATTCAATATTATTATTAGTGCAGATAGTGCTTTTTTCATTAGAACCATTTTAGATTAATGTACCTATAAATGTAATTATTTTTGGAATAAATATTATAAATCCAATAATTGATGCTGTTAAAGCCATAATTAATACTGCAGCTGATGCTAAGTCTTTTGCTGCTTTTGCTAGTGGGTGTTTTTTATTTGTTGCTAAGTCAACTGTTTTTTCGATTGCTGTATTAATTATTTCTAAGGCATATACTAATCCTAGTAATAGTATAACAATTATCCATTCTGTTTTAGATATTTCAAAAAATATAGATGATAAAATTACTATTAAGGCTGTTGGTATATATAACCAAACTGATTGTTCATGAAGATAGGCGTATTTTAATCCATCTTTTGCATAAGAGAAACTATTTCTTAATCTGAATATTCCTCTATTTTTTAATTCTTCTTTAGAAAACTTATTTTTAAAAAACATAGATACACTTCCTTATATCTTAATTATATTATATAGATGTGTTTAAATCAATAAATTTAGGTATTAAATAATAATATTTCCAAATGAATCTTCTTCTATTGCTATTACATGTGTAAAATCTATGAATGCTAAAATAAATGGAATTAATGTCCAGAAGAATAATAAATATAATAATCCTTTTTTATATTTTTTCACATAAAAGTGATGAAATCCTAATCCTCCTAAGAAAATTATTAATAAACAGTATTTTGTTTTATTTACAGACTTTGATCCAAATAATAAATATTCTGGAATACCATTTATTTCTCTTCCATTATTCATACCAGCAACTTTATGTGGATTTATAACTTCATAATCAGTTACTTTTTCAATAATCTTTATAGTCATACCTACTTCATAATTAAAATTGATTTTTGATTTAGGTATTATTTTTTTTATATCGTCTTTAGTTTTCACTATTACTTTTGTATCTTTTATTTCAATGATTTTCCCCTTCATTTGATTCCTCTTTTCTTCTTGTATTTTTTTAGGGCTTTTTCAATATATCATACCCATATTTTTTATTCAAGAACAAATGTAAAATTTTACCATATTTTACATTTATATTTTTGTATACTTTTAGTTTACTATTAAATTTTAGGTTTGTAAATGACTTTTACTCTTTATTTGATTATTGTCAATACATAATGCTATAATTATATTAAAGATAAATGATCCTTTAGCTAATACAAATTATTCAGATAGATTATCTAGTTACGGTATAATAACTAATGATAAAGGTCAGTTACTAGTAGTTGAAATAGTTAATTGGGGATTGATATTTGTTGGTGGTAAAATTGAAATTGAAGAAGATTCAAGGGAAACTATTAAAAGAGAATCTTTGGAAGAAATTGGTTATGAAATTAAAGAAATAGATTTTTATGTAAAAGTTGAGAGTTATTATGATACTTCTGTAAAAGGTGAAAT
>CAYJDP010000063.1:0-4498 GCA_964368975.1 uncultured Muribaculaceae bacterium | reverse complement strand
CCTAAAGATAACACACTAACACTAATAATTAAATTTCTAATTTTTTTATTCATAAATCCACCTCTTTTGTAAAATTATATTATCAAAATAATTAAAAATATGCAAGAAAAAAAGATAGAATATCTATCTACAAATCCTCTAATTTATATAAATCATATACATCTTCAAATAAATATCTGTGTATAAAATACAAACTATCAAACGAACAATTCATTGTATCGAATAATTTATTATCAAATAACTACATTGCTTTCTTTTTAATTATTTTCTATAACCATATAATCCCCTCTTAAATCTACCTATATTATACCATATTTAAGTAATAAAAAAAAGATAAACTTAACTATTTATCTCCATCTTTATTAATAAAATGATATGTTTTCTCATTATCTTTTTGTCCAATACTATCATTATAATCTCTTAAAACTGCAGCAAAATTATCATATGTAGAAAAATTATCCTCAGTAACTATTTCAGTTTTAGGTAATTCCCTAACAAAAATAATTTTATCTAAATCTTCATCAGTAATACTTCTTTCTCCATTACTATTTGTTAAAAACTCATGTGCTTTTTGATGTGTTAGATCATCTTTAGAAGATATATAACAAAGTTCTGGTAAAATAGAAAATTTCTCATCAAAACCACTACCTATTTCTTTTCTTAAATCAAATACTAATCTATCAACATCTTCATCCTTAACCTCTTTTTCAGATGCATTAACTAATTCATCATATAACAAACTATTATTTCTAACAACATAACACCAATCCCCTAAAGTCATATTTTTTAATTGTTCTTTGTCATCACATGATACTTCATTAAATTGATAAAATCTTTCATCTACATTATCATCTTCTTTATACAAAAATACTTTTTCTGTTATCGTATTACATTTTAATGAAACATTATATTTATCAATTGCTCCACCAACTGAATATTCAGTTGTACCTTTAACCTTAGCAGGACTAACAATATACATTTTCTCCTCAGTATTATCAAATGTTAAAAACATATTAACAACATCACATAAAACTTCAATATTTCTAGGAAATTCTTTAACTAACTCTTCTGATGATATACTTCCTAAAAAATAAAATGCTAAAGAATCCTTTAAATTGCTTTCTTCATTATCTATTAAATTTAATTTATCAATAAAACTATGAACTTTAACTAATTCCCCAATATTTTTCTTATTATTATACATATTCATCTCTCCTTTAATTACAAGTAATCATATTATATCATCAAAAATATAAAAATCAAGTAATTATACTTATATAAGTATATAAAAAAGTAATAGAATTATACCTCTATTACTTAAATATTATTTATTTTCTAAAACTTTTAATTTATCAATCTCTTCTTGTAATTTAACTTTATCTTGATCTACTACATGTTTAGGAGCTTTATTAACGTAATTTTCATTACTTAGTAATTTCTCACGTCTTAAAATACTCTCTTTTAACTTTTTTATTTCTTCTTCTAAATTAACTAAATCATCACTACTAGATTCAAAATAATATGTAATCTCAATATTATTAGATTTATAATTACAACTAGTCATATTACTAGGAGTATCACTACATAAATTATCTTCTGTTATTTTTAATTGAGACATAAATATATCAACTAACTCACTATTTTTACAACTAAAGTTAACTAAATCACTTTTAGTAACTTTATTCATAGCTTTCATATTTCTAATAGCACCAATATCCTCTAATATTTTTTCAAGTAACTCTTCTTCTTCAGAAAACACATAACTCTTATTATATTTAGGATATTCACTTATCATAATAGAAGAACTATCAACAAAAGGAAGTTTTAAATAAATCTCTTCTGTAACATAAGGCATAAAAGGATGAAGTAATTTTAATATATCAGTAAGTACTTCAAGTAAAACACTTTTAGTAGTACTACTCATATTATTTTTAGTCAACTCAATATATGAATCACAAAAATTCTCCCAAGCAAATTTATATACTTCATTACCTACATTATGGAAATTATATTTATCCATCTCTTTTGTAACGCTTTTTACTAATTTATTCTTCTTACTTAAAATCCATTTATCATAAATAGTTAACTCAGTATCAATAATTTCATTAGTAGACATATCTTCTATATTCATAAGTACAAATCTAGAAGCATTCCATAATTTATTAATAAAATTCCATGATGACTTAACCTTATCATGATCATATCTTAAATCCATTCCAGGAGCAGAATTTGTAGTTAAGAAATATCTAAGTGAATCACAACCATATTCTTCAATAACATCCATAGGATCAATTCCATTACCTAAAGACTTACTCATTTTTCTACCGTCTTTAGCACGAATTAACCCATGTATTAAACAATCTTTAAAAGGTCTTTTATCAGTAAACTCTAATCCTTGAAAAGTCATACGATTAACCCAAAACGGAATAATATCATATCCAGTAACTAATGTATTAGTAGGATAATATCTTTCAAGTAATTTAGTATTTTCTGGCCAACCTAAAGTAGAAAATGGCCATAAAGCAGATGAAAACCATGTATCTAGAACATCTTCATCTTGAACCCAACCATCTCCTGGAGACTCAACTTGTACTAAAACTTCTCCATCTTTATACCAAGCAGGAATTCTATGTCCCCACCATAACTGTCTAGAAATACACCAATCATATGTAATTTCCATCCAATGATTCATTATTTTTTCAAATCTAGGAGGAACAAAATTAACCTTATTATCTTTATCCAATTGATTATCTAATACTCTATCAGCTAATCCTCTCATCTTAACAAACCATTGCTTAGATAAATAAGGTTCAACTATAGCACCACTTCTCTCACTGTGACCTACATTATGAATATGCTCTTCTACTTTAATTAATAAACCTTCTAACTCTAAATCACTTACTAACTGAATTCTACATTTCTCTCGAGTTAACCCAGAATATTTAAAAGCATTATCATTCATAGTAGCATCACTATTCATTACAACTACTCTTTCTAAATTATGACGATTTCCTACTTCAAAGTCATTAGGATCATGAGCAGGAGTAATCTTAACAACACCAGTTCCAAACTCAATATCACAATAATCATCCCCAACTATTGGAATTAACTTATTAACAATTGGTAAAATTACATTCTTACCTATTAAATGAGCATATCGTGAGTCATTTGGATTAACAGCAACAGCAGTATCTCCAAATAAAGTTTCCGGTCTTGTAGTTGCAACTTCTAAAAAATCACTTTTATCTTCTAAATAATATTTTAAGTGATAGAAGGCACCTTTTTCTTCCTTATAAATAACCTCTTCATTACTTAAAGCAGTCATTTGTTCAGGATCCCAATTTATTATTCGCTCACCCTGATAAATAATCCCTTTATTATATAAATCTATAAATACACGGTTAACCGCATTATTCAAACCTTCATCAAGAGTAAATCTTTCTTTAGAATAATCAACTGATATCCCCATTTTAGCCCATTGATCATGAATAACTTGACTATACTCATCTTTCCAAGCCCAAGCACGTTCTAACCAATCTTCTCGTTTCATATCACGAGGTTTAATACCCTCACTTTTTAATCTTCTATCAATTAAACTTTGAGTAGCAATACCAGCATGATCCATCCCAGGTAAATAAAGACAATCAAATCCTTGCATTCTCTTATAACGAATTATAATATCTTGAATACTTACATCCCAAGCATGCCCAATATGTAATTTATTCGTAACATTCGGTGGAGGTATAACTATACAAAAAGGTTCCTTACTACTATTTTCATCACACTTAAAATACCCAGATTCTTTCCAAGTATCATATTTTTTATTTTCAACTTCTAAATGATTATATTTTTTATCTAACATAATATCTCTCCTATCTATTTTATATTTCTGGTCTAATTAATTCTAAATTAATTAAATCATTTTCTTCAAACTCTAATTTATAAATCTCAGGTGAATTCCATCTACCAGAAGCAATAACTTTATTCTTATATAATAACTCTCCTAAAGAATTGCCTTTATCACAAAAATATGTAAAATAACTTAACATCGCCGTAGAATGGCTTACTATTAAAACTTCTTCACCTAAATTTTTATTAACAATATCTAAAATAGCATTCTTCATCCTTATTCTAACTTCTTCTAAACACTCACCATTTTTTACTTTATAACTAAAATCATTATACTGTAACACTCCAAAATCAACAGGCATTTCACTCCAATCATCAAAACCAAACTTTCTCTCACCCAAATCATCCACTATATTAATATTTAAATTTAATTTAGTAGCAAGATATTTAGCGGTAGAAATAGCTCTAACATAACTACTAGAATAAATACTCTTAATATTATTAAAATATTCTAATGTACTTAATTTTTCTGCATCCCTTTCACCTAATACTGATAAAGGACCTTTTTCATTACATATTTGTAAATTATCTCTAGTAACATCTCTAGTAATACTTTTTAACTCTTCACAGTGCCTAACTAAATAAATAA
>CAYJDP010000062.1:0-4603 GCA_964368975.1 uncultured Muribaculaceae bacterium | reverse complement strand
TAGGTTTAGTTGCTGATTCTAATAGATTTTTATTTAATACATGTACTTCTAGTACTTTTGGAGTGATTTCTAGATATATGGAGAAATACTTAATTGATATTAGTAGTTTATATAGTAACTTATATTTAAGACCGATGAATGAGGTTAGACTTGAAGGTTATATTTCTCAAAATATGGTTGTAACTCCAAATAAACTTGGATATATTCAAATAACTAATGACATTATAAATAAGTTTGCAATTGATTCAGCTGCTGCAGGTAATATGGTTAATAATTTTAATTTTATTAACGAGGTGCTTGTTTGGGCTACAATTACTGAGGATGTTAAAAATGATATAATTCGTATATCTATTCGTTCAAGAGGTCCATCAATAAATAAAGTTGCTGAAAAATATAATGGTGGTGGACATAAAATGGCGAGTGGTGCAAGAGTTAAAACTTTTGAAGAAGCACAAATGTTAATGGATGACTTAGATAAGTTATTAAAAGAATGTAATGAGGAGGTGATTTAGGTGGTTATTAAAGATGTTAATATGGAATTAATGGCGGTTAGACGCAGTCAATATCCTGAAGAAGGTAAACCTGAATTTTTACTTGTAGGTAGAAGTAATGTTGGAAAGAGTAGTTTTATTAACAGTATTCTTTCTAGAAAAAATATTGCATACACTTCATCTAAACCTGGTAAAACACAAACTTTGAATTTTTATAATGTTAATAAAGAATTTTATTTAATAGATGTTCCGGGATATGGATATGCTGCTGTTGATAAAAAAACTCAAGCAAAATTCGGATTAATGATAGAGGAATATTTAGAGAAAAGAGATGAATTAAAAAGAGTCTTTATGATGATTGATTTTAGACATAAACCTTCTGAAGACGATGTTTTAATGTATAACTTTTTAAAATATTATAATTTACCAGTTACTTTAGTTGCAACTAAATCTGATAAAGTAGGTGGAAGTAAAAAAGCTAAAAATTTAAAACAAATTCTTTCAACAATTGATTTAGTAGTAGGAGATGACTTAGTAGTATTTTCTAGTGTTACTAAATTAGGTGTTAAAGAAATACATAAAAAAATAGAAACTCTGATAGCAGAGTAAACTATTTTTTTTATTTTCATATATTAAATTAGGTGAGTATATGAAAATTGAAAAGATTTCTCAATTAGAATATAGAATATTTGTAAATAGAGGGTATTATTTAGATATAGATTATAATAAACAAAGTGATTTAATTTCCTTGGTTAAAGAGATTGTTTTAAAATATAAAAATAAACTTAATTTAAGTGGTTTCTATAAAGTTAAAGTTTATCCAATAGACAGAGTTGGTATTTATATAGATTTAGTTAATATGGATAGTTTAGAGTATTCTACTAATATTGATTTAAGAGTTATTGTTTATCAAAATAAAAAGGTTTATTTTGAAACAGATGATTATTTTATAATTGATAAATATGATAATATAGTGTATTATAATAAATTGTTTTATGTTAATATAAATAAAATAGAAGATATTAATGAAATAGTTGATTATGGTAGATTTGTATTAGAAGATGATATTAATCTAAATAAAGCAATTGTTATAGGAGAATTATGAAAAAATATGTATTTATTACTTTAGTTATTTTTATATTTGGATTTTTTACATTATTTATGATTTTTGATGAGGAAGAAAAACTGATAAATGAAGTTAGAGTATTAGTAGATTTATCAAATGAAGAGATTATAGATAGAGATTATATAATGACAGGAGATTATTTAATTATAGAAGAGGCTATTAGAGAGTATATTAGAGAATTTAATAATAGTAATGATAAAATAGATAAAGCTATTAGTGGTTCTTCAATAGAAGGTGTTTTATCGTATGAAAATTATGTTATAAATGGTCCTGATTTTACTTACAATATAGATTTACTTAATAGTAATTTAAGTATTGTTGAAGAAGAAGTTAATAAGTTAATACTTATGTTAGATACCAGAGAGAGTAATTTATATTTAGATAAAGATGTAAGTGATGAGTTAAATGATTTATATAATAAGTTAATTGTAGAAGAGGTATTAGGTATTGATAAAGAAAGTTATTTAGAGAATATTTCTTTAGAAAGTGGTAGTTTTAATACTTTAGTTAATAATTGTATTATTGTTTTAAATTTTTTAAGAGATAATTCTAGTAATTGGCAATTAGCTGATGAAGAAATTCAATTTTATAATGATGATTTATTTATTAAATATAATAATTTATTGGAAGATGTTAAGTAGTTACTTAGTGTCTTTTTTTGTTGACTTTTGTGGCTCTTGCAATTATAATAAAAGTGTATTTAAGAATGAGAGGATGGATGAAATATGAATTCAAATGAGAATAATTTTGATATTAATACGGGACAACCTATTAATAATGGAGGGAATAATATGAATAATAATAAACAAAGTAACAAAAAAGGTTTAGCTATTGCGAGTATGATACTGGGGATTCTTGCTATTTTAGGTAGTTGGATACCATATTTAAATATAGGTTCTATTATTATGGCTTTAGTTGGAATAGGATTAGGAATTCCTGCTTTAGTTATTTATATTAAAACTAAAAAAAGTTCATTAGGAATGGCTCTTACAGGACTTATATTAAGTGTTTTAACAATTATAATTGCTGTTGCTATGAATATTGCGGTTACTGATGCAATTGTTGATGAATTAGATACATATGATTATGACTATGATTATTATGATAATTACTAGGATATAATTAATATATTTTTTAATAGAGAGGATTGAAAAAATATGAATGTAAACGAAAATAATTTTGATGTTAATACGGGGCAACCAATTAATAATGGAGAGAGTAATAATAATATGAATAATAATCATAATAATAACTCTAATGGAAAAAAAGGTTTGGCTATTGCCAGTATGGTACTTGGAATTCTTGCTATTTTAGGAAGTTGGATACCTTATGTAAATATAGGTTCTATTGTTATGGCTTTAGTTGGGTTAGGACTTGGTATTCCTGCTTTAGTAATTTATATTAAAACTAAAAAAAGCTCATTACCTATGTCAATAGTAGGTCTTTCACTTAGTGTTTTAACTATTATAATTGCAATTGTAATGAACGTTATTTTTACTGATGCGATTATCAATGAATTAGATAGTTATACTGATGATTATGATTATGATTATGATTACGATTATGATTATGGATATGATGATGATGAATATGTTGAACCTGAAGTTTATGGAATTGGTGAAGTAGCAACTATTACTACCGATGAGGGTACTCAAAAAATTAAAGTGACTAATGTATATGAGACTGCTGATAGAAATAGTTATAGTGATATAGTTGCAGAAAGAGTTATTATAGTTGAATATGAATATGAAAATGTTGATATGGCAGATGATTTATATTTTTCTTTTGATAGTGCTTATGATAGTACAGGATTAAAATTAGAATTATATCCATCATTGGAAACTGAATATGGTGGTTCTGTATCTACTGGTAGAAAAGCTGTTGCAAGTGATGCATATGCTTTAAATGATTCGCAAAATTATATTGAATTAGAATATTCTGCTGATTTTTGGGGTAATGGTCCTGATGTAATATTTCAATTAAATTGGTAAAAAAAAATGATGTGTTAGCATCATTTTTATTTTATATCAATACCTGCAAAGATACAGATTGCTTCAATAGTTATTATTTTTCCAGTAGTTGATTTTACTTTGTTTTCTATTCCACCGAATATTGGAGTTCCTTTTATTATCACTTGAGTATTATCTGGTACTAAAATGTCAATACCTCCAAAAATTGTAGTTGCTGTGATAGTTATATCTTTATCTAATTTTGCATTTCTTAAGTCTAATTCAACGCCTCCAAATATACTAGTAATAGAAGTATCTTTTAATTTATTTGTTATTGTACTTTCATTATCAGAGAATATTGCAATATATTCACTTTCCATTATATTAGATAACTTAGGTTTTTTTGTAAATAGTAGAGTTAATCCAATTACTATTAAAAATAATGGTCCTATTAAACTCCATGTTATGATATCATTTACTGCTAGTAATAAAAAAATTCCTATTGATATGGATGTTAGTCCTGATTTGACTTGTTTTTTTAGTAAACTTATTATTCCTGGTATTATTATAAACAATGTCCACCAACCATTGAAGAATATTTCAACATTCCAATAATTTTGATAATTTCCTATAAATATAATCCCTATTGTTATTAGGATTAAACCTAGTATTGTGTTATTTTTCATATTATCTCCTTTCTTTTATCTTATCAAATTCTTTAGATTTATACAAGAAAAAATATTCTGTGTTAGAATATTTGCAAATTGAAATATTAAGTGTCCGCACACTTCAATTACCTAAATATAGTAGTTTATATTTCTAATAATAACATATTTGAACTTTTATATCCAAACATTTTTCTTGGATAATTATTCATCCAATCTTCAATTTCTTTAATAAACTCCTCTTTTATATTATCTATAACAGTTCCTTTTGGTATCCATCTTCTAATTAATCTATTATTATTTTCGTTGCTCCCTCTTTCGAACGGACGGACTTAATGGTAACATTTCATTAAATCCGTCCGTATAGACATT
>CAYJDP010000061.1:0-4704 GCA_964368975.1 uncultured Muribaculaceae bacterium | reverse complement strand
GCTTTTACTAGAATGTTCTATAATAAGTTGATTTCTTTTTTAGTTCTATTATTTTTGTTTTATTATTTTGTCTTTGTTTTCTACTTTGTCTAATTAAAGTAGTTCTTTCTTGAAAGTTTGGTGTACCTGGAAACGATATTTTTGTTGCTATTACTAATTCACTTAGAAATAGTCGTTGATTTGCTATTCTTAATTATTTTATTGTACTTTGCTTTTTCATAATTTCTCCTATCTACGTACTTTTGATTTAATTTCTTGTAATTCAAATCTATATTCTTGTTCTATATCTGGGTATTTTTGTTTATCTGTTTTTTCTAAAAACATAGATAATGGTCTTACACATAATTTACATTCATTATATAATTGTTGATATAGAACCATTTCTTCATTAGTTTCACTATGAAAAACTATATCTTTTACTAAGTATAAATCTCCTTTAAAGTGTCTATAAATTGCATTTTTTTTAATCATTTAATCCTCCTACTTTCTCATAATAACATTTAGCACATAATCCAATGTATTCTACTGATTTATCATTATCTATTACTACTTCTTTTCCATCTATTTCTACTTTACCATTTATTTTTCTTAAATTAAGTAATGTTTTACTACCACAGTCACATATTGTTTTAATTTCTTCGATAGTATGAGCAACTTCTAGTAATCTACTTGATCCAGAAAAAGCTTTTGTTTTAAAGTTAGTTCTTAATCCATAACATATTACTGGAATATCAAGTTTTATTGTAATTTGTAATAATTCATCTACTTGTTTTTCTGTTAAGAATTGACATTCATCTATTAAGATACAATCATATTTTATTTTACTTTTACTTATGTAGTTAAATATATTTAATTTTTTATCTATTAATTTATCTACTTTTCTTTTTGATCCTATTCTTGATACTACATAATCTTCTCCTTTAGTATCAATAGAAGGTTTTCCAATAAATGGATTCATACCTCTTTCTTCATAATTATACGCTACTTGAATTATTAAAGTAGATTTACCACTACCCATAGTTCCATATCTAAAATATAATTTTTTCATACTCTCTCCTATAAATTTATTATATATAAAAAAATGATTTATTTCAATCATTTTTATTTATTATTTACTTCTGATAAGAGTTGATCTAATACTACTAAGGTATAACCTTTTTGATTTATATAATCTATTATAGTAGGTAATTCTATTTCAGTTGATGTTGATACTTTTAATCCAATAATTGCTCCGTTAGTTAATCTTTGTTTAATATCATTATATGGATAATTTTCTGTATTAATAGATGGTATTATAGTATGCATATTATTTTTAGAGCATAACTCTAGTACTTCTTTTCTATCGTATGTTGCATAACAGTATTTAGGTTTTATTCCAGTTAAATCATTTATTAAAGTTATTGTTGTATTAAAATAAATATCTTCATAAGTATCATTATAACTAAGAGGTTCTAGTTGAATAGTATTCATTTCTCTTATTTGAGATAAGTATTTTTCTAGGAATAATCCATCTATAAAGAATGTTGCTTTAGTATTGGTATTTTTTAAGATATTATAAATATTAATTAATTTTGTTATATCAGTATTTTTATTAACTTCAAAGACAAGTGCTATTTCATTTTTTGTATTATTTCCGCTTATAACATATTTATCATAGTATTCATCCATAGTAATAGTTGGAGTTACTTCTTCAAATACTGTTAATATTTCATTATAATTACCATAGTCTTTCATATTTTTATAAGTAGTTTCATAATCTATTTTACTTCCTTGTAAACCTGGTATTATAGTATTTTCACTAATTGTTGCATCGATTGGTTCTACTATAAATTTATCTTCATTTTCTTTTATTTGTCTCATTAGTGGATCTGATTCTCGTACTAAATCAATTACTTTATTAGTATAGTAAAAACTAAATATTAATAAAGTTATTGTAATTGTTACTTGAATTAGTTTTTTTTTCATTTTCTCACCTAATAAATAGTATGAAAAAAGAGTTCTTTTATGAACTCTTTTGTACTATTTTTTTTCTTGTTTTGGAAGTGCATCTTTTCTTGAAAAGTTTTGTCTTCCTCTTTTATCTGGTCCTAGTGCTTTAACGATTATTACATCACCTTCTGCTACTACAGTTGATGGTTTTTCAACTCTTTCATGTGCTAATTGTGATACATGTACTAATCCTTCACATCCTGGCCATATTTCTACGAAACAACCGAAGTCTTCTACTTTAACTACTTTAGCTTCATATATTTTATCTACTTCAACTTCTTTAACAACATCTTCAATCATTTGTCTAGTTTTTTCAATAATTTCTTTATTAGTATGATAAATAATTACTCTTCCATCATCTTCTAAGTCTACTTTAACTGCATTTACATGAGTTACTTCAGTGACGTTTGATGCTTCAAGAATAATTTTAGTAATCATTTCTCCACCTCTACCAATAACATCTCTTATTTTATTTGGATCAATTTTAAAGATAACTGTTTTTGGTGCATACTCAGATACTTCTTTACGAGGTTCTTTTATTTCTTTAGTCATTTTATCTAGAATTTCTAATCTTGCAACTTTTGCTTGTTCTAGTGCTTCTTTAAATATTTCATCAGTAATACCACTTATTTTAATATCCATTTGTAGTGCACAAATACCATTTTTAGTACCTGCTACTTTGAAGTCCATATCTCCTAAGTGATCTTCTAGTCCAGCAATATCTGTAAGAATAGTATAATCATCATTATTAGTAATTAATCCCATAGCAATACCTGCTACTGGTGCTTTAAGTGGAACTCCTGCTGCCATTAAAGACATACATCCTGCACAAATACTTGCTTGAGATGATGAACCATTAGATTCAAGAATTTCTGATACTACTCTAACAGTATATGGGAATTCTTCTTCACTAGGCATAACTTGTAATAATGCTTTTTCTCCTAATGCTCCATGTCCTACTTCTCTTCTTCCTGGGGCTCCATATCTTCCTGTTTCACCTACTGAAAATTGTGGGAAATTATAATGTAACATAAATCTTTTTTGAGCTTCTAGCGATAATCCATCTAATATTTGATGTTCTCCTAATGCTCCTAAAGTTGTTACAGAAAGGGATTGAGTTTCTCCTCTTGTGAAAAGTGCTGATCCATGAGTTCTTGGAAGTAAGTCTTTATCAGTTGATATTTTTCTTATCTCTGTCATAGATCTTCCATCTAATCTAGTTTTTTCATCTACTACAATTTTTCTAAATAAATCATATTCAATTTCTGAAATAACCATTTCTGCTTTAGTAAGGATTTCTTTTAATGTTGACTCACTTACTCCTGCATACTCTTCTTTATATTTATCTAGTACTGAAGTTTTAACATCTTCAATAGCTTGATATTTTTTTAATTTATCTTTTATACGAAGAGCTTTATCCATAGCATCAGTTGCCATTTCTTTAATAGTATTAGCCATTACTTCTTCTACTTCTAATACTTCATATTCCATTTTTTCCATTCCAATTTCTTTTACTATTTCTTCTTGGAATTTAATTAATTTTTTAACAGCATCATGTCCTACTTTAAGTGCTTCTAACATAATATCTTCAGATACTTCTTTAGCACTTGATTCAACCATGTTAATTGCTTTTTTAGTACCAGCAACTGTTAAGTCTAGTAGAGAATTTTCTAATTCTTCTGGAGTTGGATTTATAATGAATTTATCATTTACATATCCTACTTTTACTCCAGCTATTGGTCCATTAAATGGAATTTTTGAGATTGATGTTGCAAGGGATGATGCGAACATTGCAGTTAATTCTGGTGAACAGTTTTGATCTACTGACATTACTGTTGAAATAACTTGTACTTCGTATTTAAATCCTTCTGGGAATAATGGTCTCATTGGACGGTCAATCATTCTAGCTGCTAGTGTTGCAACATCTGTTGGTCTACCTTCTCTTTTAATAAATCCTCCTGGGATTTTACCTACTGAATATAATTTTTCTTGATAGTTAACTGTAAGTGGAAAGAAAGATGATAATAAGTTTACTTTTTTAGCAACTACTGCTGCTGTTAGTACTACTGTATCTTCATATCTTACAAGTACTGCACCATCTGCTTGTCTTGCAATTTCTCCTGTTTCTACTATTAATTTTCTACTACCAAACTTTAATTCAAAAGTTTTCTTTTTCATATAATACCTCTTTTCTAAAAAAAATAGACACGAAAAAATGTGTCTACTTTCTTAATCCTAGTTTTTTAATTAACTCACGATATCTTGCAACATCAGTTTTTGCTAAGTATTTTAACATACTACGTCTTTGTCCTACTTTTTTAAGTAATCCACGACGAGAATGGAAATCATGAATATGAGTTTTAAAATGCTCAGTTAATTCTTGAATTTCTTTTGTTAAGATAGCGATTTGTACTTCTGCTGATCCAGTATCGTTGTTACCTCTGCTATATTCTTTTACGATAGCAGCTTTAACTTCACTTGTTAATGCCATTATTAACACTTCCTTTCATTTTAATTCACTTAATCCAAGTAAGAAGTCGGAAAGTCTTCTAACCGAGAAAAAGTACGTAAATATATAATACACTATTACATGGGTATTTTCAACTAATTTTTGGTATTTTAATGTTTTTTTTTGTTTTTTTATAAATTTTGCTATGTTTGATTGTATTTTGTAAAGTTATATTATACAATGCAATTAGGAATGCCTAACTGTAG
>CAYJDP010000060.1:1834-4797 GCA_964368975.1 uncultured Muribaculaceae bacterium | reverse complement strand
CATTATAGACTTTATCACTTAAACCATTTTCACTAACAATAACTGGAATAAAACAACTACCATTTTTACTGTTTTTCTTAACTCTAATATCAATCCCTTCACAATCAGATTTCGGAATAATATCAATATTTTCATTAACTTTTCTAGAATGAAGTCCCCCATTATATCTAATATTATAAGCACCATCTTCAATTAGATCAACTTCTGTAATACTCCTTAAAATATTTAACTCTTCTTCAGTTAAACCATCTACCACATTATTCACCTAAAACCACCTCACTATAACTACCGATACCATTAATACTACCATTTTTTAAAAGTATTACTTCATCAGCAATTTTTAATATCTTTTCTTGATGAGATATAATTATAGTACTACCTTCATCTTTTTTTAAACTATTAAACAAATCAATTAATTCATTAAAACTCCATAAATCAATACCAGCTTCAGGTTCATCAAAAATACTAAGTTTATTTTTTCTAAGTAATACTGTAGCAAGTTCTATTCTTTTATGTTCACCACCACTTAAAGTACTATCTAATTCTCTATCAATATATTCACTTGCTTCAAGCCCAACTTTTTCTAAAATATCTATAACTTTTCTTCTAGTTAATTTTTTACCTGTAGCTATCTCTAAAATATCAAAAACACTTAATCCTTTAAATTTAATAGGTTGTTGAAAAGCAAAACTAATTCCTAATCTAGCTCTCTCATCAACCTCTAAATCACTAATATCAACCCCATCAAATAAAATAGTTCCACTAGTATGTTTTTCTATTCCCATAATAACTTTCATTAAACTTGATTTTCCACTTCCATTAGGACCAGTAATTGCAATAAATTTATTTAAATCTATTTTCAAATTAACATCTTTTAAAATATCTTTTCCTTCATTAGAAAAACATACATTTCTCAACTCTAATAACATTACTTATCCTCCTCTAAAAGATCAATCCATTTAGGATTATCTTCAACTCTATCTATTAATTTCTTAGTTTCACACCCATTACAACTAGGATTACTATTCATATTACATCTACAATTTGCATTATCCAAATGTAATGTTTTACGAATATATTCTCTTAATTTATCCTTAGTAATATCTGAGACATATTCACTTATTAATTTAACATCACTTCTAGCAACATCTTCTTCTATATTTAAAATACCTACAAAAAACAACTCAAGTAAATCCTCTTTTAAAATAATCTCTTCTGCAATACATCTAGCCTCATCAGTTAATATAATATCACCATAAACTTCATAATTAACTAAACCAGAATTAACTAATCTCTTTAACGCCTTAGATACACTAGATTTAGTATAACCTAATTCATTTGCAATATCAGTAACTCTTATTTTAGAATACTTTACTTCTAACATATACATTGTTTTTAAATATAAATTTTGAGTATTTTTCATATAAACTCCTTTTTTGTTGACTATAACCAACATTATAAAGTATTAATCTTATTATGTCAATAAATTACCTAATTATTCAAAAAAAAGATTAGAAAATCTAATCTACATCCCATATTCATCTTCAATGTCACCAACTATTTCTTCCAATACATCTTTCATAGAAATAATACCTAAATACTCATCATTATTCATAACTATAGCAATATGACTCTTTTTATCTTTCATTAAAGTAAAAACCTCATTAACAAAAATCTTACTAGAAACAAATAAAGGTTTATGCATTATATCTTTAAGTATTATTTTTTCATTACTAATATTTTTAAATATATCTTTTACAAATACATTATGAATAAAACTATGTTCATATTTTTTTATAGCACCCTTTTCTCTACCTTGATCAAGAACTAATCTAATTTCTTCTTCAGTAATATGCTCTTCATCAACACCACTTACTCCAAATAATTTAGAAACTACATTAGTAATGCCTGTTAATAAAATAACAAATGGTCTGGTAACACAAGATATAATCTTAATAATTCCAACTGCCATATAAGCAATTTTTTCATCATATTTTAAAGCAACTCTTTTTGGAACTAACTCACCAAACACTAACATAAAAAATGATAATATAATTGTAACAACTACTATAGAAATAGTCTCCCAACTACCTAAACTAATACTTGGAAAAAAATCATATAATAACGGACCTAATTCTTCAGCAAAAGCTTCACTTGCAAAAGCTGAAGATAAAAAACCAGCTAAAGTAATCCCTATTTGAATAGTCGCTAAAAAAGAACTAGGATTATTCAATAAGTGTAAAATATCTTTTGCTTTTTTATTTCCTTTTTTACTATCACTTTTTAACTTTAAATCATTTAATGAAATAAAAGCAATCTCTACTGATGCGAAAAAAGCATTAATTAACACTAAAATAACCAATAAAATAACTTGATTTATCATAAAACCTCCATACTATAATAAAAGTATACCACAAAATAAAAAAAAAGATTTAAAAATTAAATCTTTTTAGTATAAACAGCGCTTTTTACATGTGGAATATTTTTTAATTCTACAAGTTCACGTCTTGCTTTTCTTAAGTTATCAA
This sequence comes from uncultured Muribaculaceae bacterium, assembly GCA_964368975.1. Lineage (GTDB taxonomy): Bacteria > Bacillota_I > Bacilli_A > RF39 > UBA660 > CAYJDP01. Next base: position 2,269 of record CAYJDP010000060.1, on the reverse strand, counting down.
TTTTGTCACTATTAGATAAAACTTTATTTTTAGATTTATCAGTCAAAGTAATAGACTCAACTTCTTCAGCTTTATTAATAAATTTTTCTTCATATTTAAAATCAACAACTTCAATATTTTTGTTTGATTTAGTTTTGTTGTTTGACTTCCAACCATTTTCAAGTGCCAATGAATAAATATCAACCACTGCATTTTCTACTTCTTCTTGTTTTTCTCCTAATTTAATTTTATTAAAAAGTAATTTTGTAGTTCCTGCTACTCCAATAACTGCAGATGCCCCCAAAAAAGCAACATTACCAGTATAAGCTCCTATTAAAGCAGATATTGAAGTAGTAAATAATACTGAATTAAAAGCAATTGAAGTGTTTACCAAATCTCTTAATCCTCTTATTTTTTTCATATGTACTTTTTCAAATAAATAACTTCTACCTAATT
>CAYJDP010000060.1:0-1787 GCA_964368975.1 uncultured Muribaculaceae bacterium | reverse complement strand
ACAATAACTTTTCCTTCTTTTAACATATTTTATTCCCCCCTCAAAATATGTTCTTTATTATAACATAATACTTCAAAAAAATCAATAATCAACTGTTCTAGTCAAATGATAAGGTAACACTTTAATACTTTTATCTTGCCCAAGTACCCAAATAAAATCATTAATATCAATTAAAGGAATATTTAATCGCTTACCAATCTCAGAAATAACAACAATCATACTAGCTCTAATTTCAATCTCATAATCACTGCCCTCAGCAATCTCAATTTTCTTATCTACTAAATTACTTAATTCCTCGTTATAACTAATTAAACCTAAAGATCTCATAATTTGTGGTATCTTATAATCAGCACATCCAACCAAATTATAATAAGTAACTTCTATCTGTTCAACAATTTTTCTAATATGTATTATATCAGATACAAGTAATTGCGCCAGTTTATAAAAATAAATTACTTCACCATTATAAGTTCTTTCATCTTTGAAACAAGCAAATTTAGAAATAATCAACTCAAACAAAGTTTTATCATCATAAATATCTTTTATATAAGAATAAAAATCACCATTCATTTCATCTTTAATTATTAAACTTACACCCTTAGCAATATCATACCTTTCTTTTAATAAAGGAATATTAACATTACCTTTTAAAGCGAAACTAAAATCTTCAAAACTAATTTTAGAAAAATCAAAATCATTAAATTTATCTTTTAATTTTACTAATCCACCTAATAAACCAAAAGCTCCATCATACGTCTTATTATTAACATTAATTTCCCATTTAGGATTACCCCAAAAAGAAAAATCTATAGCATCATAAATTACAAATAAATTAATTAACTCAGATAGACTTAAATCTAAAATATTAAAAGGATTACTTTTTATCCAATGTTCGTATCCAGAAAAATCATATTCTAAAGTAATTTGCTCTATTCTATCTTTATTAATACTTACATACTTAGAATTTTCACTAACAAAATAACAACTATTTAATACTTTTTCTAACATAAATTACCTTTTACTTAGCCATACTTTTTTTATAAAATCAATTGATTGTGTAGATAAGAAAAAACCAGCACAAGGAACAACTGCTCCAAACCATGGATTACTATTATCAGCAAGACTTGTATAAAGTACAGCAAAACAATAAGTCATAACAATAATTAAAGTTTTTCTTAAAGTACTTCCTTCCCAAGCTTTATCACCTTCCACTTTTTTATTTCTATCTTCTATTTTTTTTATTCTTTTTTCTAACTCTTTTATTTCCATTTTACTTATTTTCCTTTCTTAATATATCATCTGCAGCAATTAAACCAGTAGCAGCAGCAGTAACTATATTACCAGCTTTACCAGCTCCATCTCCTATAAAATATATATCTTCATCTTTTAATTTCATATTTTTATCTGTGGTAATCTCATTACTAAAAAATTTTATTTCTGGACCATATAATAAAGTTTCTCCATTATTTACACCAGGTATAATTTCTGACAAAACATCTAATCCTTCAATTATATTAATTATTATTCTATGAGGCATAACTAAAGCTAAGTCCCCTGCCACAACGTCTTTTAATGTAGGATCTATAAATCCCCTACTTATTCTGTGCATAGTACTTCGTCTTCCAGCACGTAAATCTTTTAAAGATTGAACAATCGGTTTACCATCACCTAATGTATTAGCAATTCTAGCAATACTCTCTCCATATTCACGAGTATTAGTAACTGGCTCAGTTAATGTAACACGTGAAATAAATGCAAAATTAGAATTATTACTCTTAGTATCTTTT
>CAYJDP010000059.1:0-4859 GCA_964368975.1 uncultured Muribaculaceae bacterium | reverse complement strand
AGAAAGATAAATATTTTAATAAGTTGTTAAAAGAAAAAAAATATAATAGATTAGCTCAATTATTAGAAGTTGAAATGATTCATATTAATGATATAGATTTAGTTGAGGTTAAGGATAAGTTTAGTAATGATACACTAGTTAATACTTGGTGTATAGATTCATTTTTTTTTGAATTATTAAGTGAGGCAACTATTAATGTAGGTAGTCATGAGAATTTAAATTATTCTTCTAACTATAATATTATTGATAAAGAAAAAGGTTATTTGGAATTAAAAAAAATAGCTATTAATACATCGGTTAATACATATTATCCAGGAGGATATTTTAGTGGATATTTAGTTCCACATGAGGAAACTATTACAATTGCTGATAATTTAGAAGTGATTGAAAATGGAAAAGTTTGTTATAAACCTACGGTTATATTTGTATATTCGCCTTGTAATATTGCTAAAAAATATTTTATTGATAATAGAGTAGATAAAAATAATATTAGTAATTCAAATATTCGAGGTTATTTATATCCTGATAAAACTAAAATAATTTATAATGAAGATATAGTTTTTGGAAATGAATATGTTGGAGTTTTATTAATTGGTAAAAATTTTAAATCTGTTTGGGTAGGTAATAAAGTTGATATTGATTATTTGTCAAAAAACAAAAAACATTCTTATTGGCAAACACCTACAATTACTCCCGTTTCTATGTCTACTTTAGCAGGCGTTTGTTGGATGATTAAAAATCAAGATAAAGGTGGTATTTATTTTCCTGATGAGATAGATTGTTATAAAGGTATTTTAAAAATAGCAGAGAAATATATTTCAAAAACTATTTATAAAACAGTAGATGTAAATATAAAATCTACTATTGATGAAGAGTTATTAAAATAAAAAAGTTTCTTTTAAAAAGAAACTTTTTTTAGTGACCACCGCCACCGCCGCCGCCGCCGCGACCGCCACCTCCATATCCTCCGAAGCCTCCACTTCTTGAATAATTTGATGCACTATAAGTTGTACTTCTAAAACTTCTACTACTATTTAGGAAATTACGTGAGTAAAAGTAATGGTTATTAAACATTGATGTATTTGTTGTTAGTGCTTCAGGACATCTTATTTTTAATGCTTCAATAACTTTATTTGATATTCCAAATGCGGTTGCATATACTAAATATTTTTCCCAAAGAATAATATCAACTACTGTTTTTTCATTCATTAATGTTGAACTATTTAAAAAATTATATAATCCTAACCATTTTGAATATTCATTTTCTCCATATTGGGTTAATAAAATTAGTTTTCTAGATTTTAATTTTAACCAAATTGAAGATATGAATAAAGTTATTCCTAAGATAAAATATGCACCAAAGCTAAGTCCAATTTCAGTAGGATAACTTATTAAATTTACAAATAACAATATTATAATAGAAAGTGTTAAATAAAAATTTGCAAAACTATTTACTTTATTTTTAGCTTCTTTAAAATCTGCCTTTTGAGTAATACCTTCACTAGTTCCAATTGTTTTTATAGTTGATTTTATCACTGTTAAAAATGTATTAGTATTTTCATAATCTTTTCCTACTTTATTTTGGAAAGAGCTCATTGATATCTCAGTTGTTTTACAATGTCTTAATATTAAATTAAAATATAACTCTTCTGTTTTAGAAAGTGGTTCTAAATTAATTACATTATTTTCTATTGGTAGTAAAATGTTATTTGTTGTTTCGTTATTTTCTATATTATTTATTTTATTATTATCTACTAGATTGACTACTGGAGGAGTAGGTTTGTATTTTATAATGATTTTTACATTACTAGATACCCAATTATTCTCTTCTTTTATTTTTGTTAGTTCTATATATTTTTTTCTAACTAAGCTTAATAATATAGCTGAATAACTATTTTTTTCAATATTAACATTTTTTTCTTTAGAGAATACTAATGTTGCAGCAAATTCTGGATCTAAGTCACTTGGTATTTCTCTAAAATATGTATAATCTGTTTCTGCTTTATAAAAATTATATTTTGATTTAGTTGATTTTATTTTTATTAATGCAAACATTATTGTTAGTATTGATAATACTATTGATATTAATAAAATATATATTTTTGTATTTCTTGCTTTTATTGGAGCATTGTCATACTTTATTTGTTCTGCTTTTATTTCGTCATAAACATCAGTCGTTGAATAGTAATTTTCATTTGCATAATTAGTAAATATATGTTTATCAATCCCATAAGATACTAATGAAAATTCAATATATTCATTATATGATTTAAATTTTAATTCTGATTCATCTAAGTCGAATTTAAATGTATAATAACCTGGATTTAACGTAGGTGATTCAATTAATTCAAATGAATTAAAATTGGTACCATATGTATTTGCATCATAGTTTCCTTTTCTTGGCATGTCTTTATTTGGAATTAATATTTCTGCAGAATATGATTCTAAATAATTTATTGTTTCTTCAGAATACATTGATAAATATAATTCTGAACTATCATTATATAGTAGAGCAGCATTTATCATTTCATATTCAATTTCAAATGTAAGTTCTTCTCTATATATTCCATCTATATAGAAAAATACACATTCATAATCTCTATATGTTTCGTTATATGGACCTTCACTATGATACCAATGATTGGGTCCTGTACCATTATCATATTCATTTGTGTAATCTGAATCAAACCAATATAGTGAGTCAGATTCATCATATATTATTTCAGTTCCATCATCTAATATTTGCTTTACTGAGTTTACTTTGTATCTTACATTTAATCCATCTACTGTTGCCTCTGGTAAATCTCTCCATAATTCCCAAAATAAATTATCTTCTGAAGCAGCATGAATATCGTATGTTAATCTTTCTGTTATTATTACTTTTCCTTCACTATATGGCTCATCTACTAAAATTGCTTGATAATCTACATCAGTGATTCTTGCATAGTCAGGAGCTGATGCAAATGAAAATATAATTAATACTATAATAGGTACTAAAATAGGTGCGAAAAAGTAAAATATATTTTTGAAATATTCTTTCATTTTAATTATTACCTCTCATTATTATTTTTTATCAAAGGAAATTTTTATAGCTTCTTTTTCTTCTAAATTTGTTATTTCAAAGAATTTTTCTTCTTTAAATCCAAATAAAGCTGCGAATATATTATTTGGAAATATCATTATTTTACTATTATACATTTCTACTGTATCGTTATAAAATTGTCTTGAATAAGAAATTTTATCTTCTGTTTCTGTTAATTCATCTTGTAATTTTAAGAAATTAGTATTTGCTTTTAAATCTGGATAACTTTCAGATAGTGCAAATATAGACTTTAATGAATTAGATAATTGATTATCTAATTCTAATTTTTCTTCAGTTGTATTTGCATTATTAAATGCATTTCTTGCTTGTATTACTTTTTCTAATGTTTCTTCTTCGTGATCTGCATAACCTTTTACTGTTTCAACTAGATTTGTTATTAAATCAAATCTTCTTTTTAATTGTGTTTCAATTTGTGATGAAGAATTTTTCACCTTTAAACGTAGTTTTACTAAGCTGTTGTAAATTGCTATAGAAATAATTACTATTAATGCTATTACTCCTAAAATTATATAAAATCCCATATTATTAACCTCCTTATATGTGTACTTTACTTTTTTATTGTATCATATTTTTTTTAGTGTTTTATCATTAAAAACATAATTATTATTTATTTTGTTTAATTTGACATTATTATTTTATTCATTTGTTTAAATATAATTTATTAATTTATATATAATATGATATAATTTATATGATAGTGGAGGTATGTATGGAGTTAATTGATATATATAATAGTGTTGATAATCCTATTGATGATATGAGTGTGATTGAAAAATTAATAGATATTTATTCTGATAGTGTTTCAGGAGGAAATGATTTTTATTCAAAGTTAATTAGGACTTCAAAGAAAGAATATGATAATGGGCAATATTATTTATCGGATGGGGATAAATTTCACTCTACTATGTTTAATAAGTGGAAAAACAGTATTAGAAATATGACTAAAGAAGAATATATTGATTTATTTAATAAGGGGAGTTTTGGTAATGATTTAGTTCCTCTTAGAAATTATTTACTTACTGTAGATGATGTTTCAACAAAAGATGAAGCGAATAATATTTTATATGGAAAAAAGTCTGATAAAAAATTAGAAGATGCAATAGATGAATATAGTTGGTCATCTTTTGGTGGGACGAGTGGATGGATTCATGTTTGTTCAAGATATCTTACTGCTAAAAAGGAGGAACATCAAGATGTAAAACATAGACTTTATTTAAATACTGAGTCTGTGGATACTTATAAATTAGTTAACCTTCTTGTTGAAAAATTTGATCAACATAAAACTCCTTATTATTTTAAGTTTAGTGAATTTGCTAATAGGGATGATACTATAGTAATGTATTCTTCAAATGAAAATTTAGTAAATTATGTTAATATACTAAAAGAAATAAAAAAAGAAAACCCAGAGTTAGTTTCTCGATGTGTTCATCCACCTATTCTTACAGGTAAAATAGACGAGTGGATAGGATATGGTTCAAATAGAGAAAAAGATGCAACTAAAAAAGGTAATTCTTTTAATGGTCTAAGAGCTAGTATAATTGAAGATGTTATTACAAAAAAAACAAAAGAATGGGTTGTTAAGCATCAAAATGATAATATTAAATATAATGGTAATACAATTGATTTTAAGAGTTTTTTTGTTTTTAAGTCAACAGAAAATTTACTTTCTAAGTTAGAATCTAGATATACATTTTATGAAAATTATGAGAAAAGAAAAGCAGATAAAATTGGTAGTGAATATGATAATAATGTGGGA
>CAYJDP010000058.1:0-4951 GCA_964368975.1 uncultured Muribaculaceae bacterium | reverse complement strand
TTGGTGTTGAACTTCCAGAATTAGTTATTTCAAATTTTGCTACCCAAATACCTGATAATTCTCTATTCTCTGCATTTGCACGTGTTGATTCATCATCACATGAGTTACCCCAGCAAAAGGCTGAATTTGTAAACCAATTTTCTGCTGTATCTCCTGTATATTCTGCACTTCCTAAATCTGTAGTTGAAGAGGAAATAAATTTAATATCAAAAGCTCCTGGAGTTGCAACTGAAGGAGTTGATCCTCCACACCCTTGTACTCCATAAGTATCTTTTATTGTATAAGAATATCTTGGTATCCATACCATGAAAGTATTTATATCTTCCATTGGAATTGTTGTTCCAACTGCTGCTGCTACATGTGTTGCTCTATTTGACTCTGTTACTGTAACTGCATTTGCCCACATTTGTTCATCATAGTCATACCATGATTTAGATGTATTTGAAGTATCTGCTTTTACCCAGTTTGTTCCATCATAGGTAACAGGTATCATGTCTCCTACTAATTCCGGTGGATTAGGTGTTCCATCTTCATATAGTGTTTCTTCACAAATATCTATTACTTTCGTTAACTCGAATACATTTTCTGGAAAGTCTAATGGATTTTGAGTGAATCCTGAAGTTGAACCAAATGTTATAGTTTGACTTTGTGATGAAGTATTTGTTAATACAATTGTATATGTTTTTGTTTGATTAACTGTAAATACTTCACCTTCCCGCGCAGGAGGTGTATCTGTTGTTGTTTTATATGATGCAGTAGCATCATTTGAAGTAGTTGTGTAAAAGAAATTAAATTTAGCATCAATTACATCATTATTAGATAAAGTAACTGTAATCTCTTTTGTTTCATTTGCAGCTAAAGTTATTTGATTATTAGATAAATCAGCAGAATAAATTATTGGTTCCAGATCAACTACATCCATTGAATAAGTATTTTGACCGATAATATCTTGTCTAAAAAGTGCAAAACTAGTAGATAATGTTGCAATTAATGCTATAAATAATAGTATTACATAGGCTTTATGTCTAAATATAAAATTTAATACGTTGTTATCCTTCATAAATACTCTCCTTTATTATGTATTAATTATATTATACATTTGTTTTTTCTTCAAGTAAAAATATGTCAAAGGTGTTGACATATTTTGTAATATTATGGTCTTAGTGCTGTTATAGGGATAATACATATTATTTTTGTTATATTTCAATAGTTTTGTTAATCTAATATACATTTTTTAACGATTTCAATATACATTTTTTATGATTTTTGATATACATATTTTAAGAATTAGATAGTTTTTGTGCTAGTTCTTTTATTTTTCTAAATCTATGGTTTAGTCCTGGTTTAGATATTTTATTATTTGTTTCTAAGGAAATTATTTCTGCTAATTCTTTTAGAGAACAATCAGGATATTTTTTTCTGTACGTAAGTGCTTCTTTTGTTTTATCATCTAATAGGTTTACTGATAAGTTTTCTTCAATAATTCTTATGTGTTCTAGTTGAATAGTTGATGTTTGAATTACTTTATCAGTATTTGCTTGTTCACAGTTATTTAATCTATTAGCGTTATTTTTTTGTTCACGATAGATTCTTATATCTTCAAAGTATAATACTTGAAGTGATGCTCCTAGTATTTTGATATAATCACTTATTTTTTCTGCTTCTTTTAAGTAAACCATATACCCTTTATCTCTTGTTAATATTTTAGAGTTAAGTTCATATTCATTTAATAGTTTTTGGACAAATACTGCTTCTTTTGGGTCATCTATTAATAATTCCATATGATATCTTGATGTTTTTGGATCATTAATACTTCCTGCTGTTAAGAATACTCCTCTTATATATGATCTTATTTCTTCTTTTGAATTTATTAAATATTCAGGTGTATTTTCTATTAAGGTATTATTTTGATTAAGTATTCCTAAGTCTATTAGTATTTCATTACTTTTTTTATCCACAATTATTGTGTATAAAGTTTTTTTTGTGAAATTAGCATTATCTTTTTCCTCAATTATTGGGGAAATACTATATATTTTAGTTATTTTTGTACTTATACTTTTAGCTATATTAAGGTTTTCTGTTGATAAAGTAAATTTATCTTTTTGAATTTGGGCATTATTTTTTATAAATGCGGATAATTCTGCGATTATTTCAGATTTTTCTGTTGATAAGTTTAGTATTTCATTTTTTATTTTAGTAGTATAAGACATATTAGTTCCTCATAAGATATGAAAATATTAAAGATGATATTTTAATACTATTATGTCTAATCATGTTATCTTCTATTATAAGTAGGTCATCTTCTATTAATTCAGTATTTATATTTTCATAATCTATTTCTACTAAGTCTTTTTGTTCTTCTGTTGAATATTTTTCTGTTACTTCTTTTGTTACTTTAGTATTACTTGCTATTACTGCAGATATTTCTTTTTTATTTAAGTAAGTATTTATTAATTTTATATGATCTGATACTTTATAATCGTCTGTTTCTCCTGGTTGAGTTACGGCATTACATAAATATAATATAGGAGCATTACTTTGATCAAGTGCATCTTTTACATCATTACAAATAATATTTGGTAAGATTGAAGTATAAAGACTACCCATACTAAAAATAATTAAGTCTGCTTCTTTTATTGTTTTAATTACATTAGGTAGAACTTTTGGTTCTTCTTTGTAATAGATTTTTTCATAAGATGTTTTTTCATGAGTAATCTCTGCTTCTCCTTCGATAATTCTTCCATCAAGTGTTTTCCCCATTAATGTAAGATGGGTATCTTCAGATATTGGTAATACTTTATGTTTTACGTCTAAAAGAGTAGATAAAGTATTAATAGATTCTTCTAAAGAATTTGTCATATTATACATTGCTGTTAATATTAAATTTCCTAGTGCATGTCCATTTAAATCAGATGAGGTATTAAATCTATAATGCATTAAGTTTTCTATTGGTTTATCTATTTCTGCTAGAGTTGTTATTACTTTTCTGATATCTCCTACTGCTGGAGTATTAAATTCTTCTCTTAATATTCCTGTTGATTTACCATTATCTGATACTGTTATAATAGCAGTTAAATCTAGTGGAAAATGTTTTAATCCTTTTAATACAGAGGATATTCCTGTTCCTCCTCCTAATATTACTACTTTTTTATTCATGTACTTCTCCTTTTGATTTAGGTTTTCTTATTATTAAGTATATTCCTATTATTATAAATAATACTGATACTAATTGGGCTACTTTAATATTTAAAAACATAAGTGAATCTGTTCTTGCTCCTTCGATAAAAAATCTTCCTATTCCATACCAAATAAGATAAAATCCAGATAATAAACCTAGTTTTAATTTTTTAGTTCTTCTTAAGACTATCATTATAATAAATCCTAGTAAGTTCCAGATTGATTCATAGAAAAATGTCGGATGATAATAATTTCCATTTATATACATTCCTTCAATTATAAAATTTGGTATATGAAGTGATGTTAATTCTTTTAAGGAAGTTAATGGTCCGTGAGCTTCTTGATTAAAGAAGTTTCCCCATCTACCTATTGCTTGGGCTATTATTAATCCTGGTACTGCTATATCTGTCATTTTAAGAAAGTTTATTTTTTTCTTTTTACAAGTTAGTATTAGCGCAATTAATCCTAGTATTATACCTCCATGAATAGCAAGTCCACCATTCCATATTTTTATTATATCTATTGGGTTATCTATGTAGTTTTTTATATTAAATAATACATAATAAAGTCTTGCTCCAATAAATCCTGATATTAAGGTATTAAAGATAATATCAGTTATATCATCTATATTTAAATTTTGTTTTTTTGACTCTTTTATTATTAATAAGTATGCTACTATGACACCTAATGTAATAAAAATTGAATACCAATATATATTTATATTTCCTATTGATAAGGCGATATTATCCATATTTAATTACCTCTTTATAATATTTTATTTAAGAATTTTCCTGTATATGATTCTTTTACTTTGATTATTTCTTCTGGAGTACCTTTGGCTACAATTTGCCCGCCTCCGTCTCCTCCTTCAGGTCCTATATCAATAATATAATCTGCAGTTTTAATTACATCTAAGTTATGTTCTATTACGATTACACTATCTTTATTATCTACTATTTTTTGTAAAATTACAAGTAGTCTTTTAATATCATCTGTATGAAGTCCAGTAGTTGGTTCATCTAAGACATATAGAGTTTTTCCTGTTGGTTTTTTTTGTAATTCTTTAGCTAGTTTTACTCTTTCTGCTTCTCCACCTGAAAGTGTTGGTGCTGATTGTCCTAGTTTAATATACCCTAATCCTACATCTTCTATTGTTTGTAGTTTATTTTTTATTTTAGGAATATTTTCAAAAAATTCTAATGCTTCTGATACTCGCATATCTAGTACTTCTGCTATATTTTTATCTTTATATTTAATATTTAGTGTTTCTGTATTATATCTTGTTCCTTTACATACTTCACAATCTACATAAACATCTGGTAGGAAATGCATTTCTATTTTTTTGACTCCGTCTCCTCGACAAGCTTCACATCTTCCACCTTTTACATTAAATGAAAATCTATTTTTTTCAAATCCAGCCATTTTAGCTTCTTTTGTTGTAGTAAAAAGTGTTCTTATATCATCAAATACTCCAGTATATGTTGCTGGGTTTGATCTAGGTGTTCTTCCTATTGGTTTTTGTGATATATCTACTAATTTATCAATGTTTTCTAGTCCAAGTATTTTTTTATGCTTACCTGGTTTTTCTTTGTTTTTATATAATTTATTTGCTATTTCTTTACAAAGTATTTCATTTATTAAACTACTTTTTCCAGATCCTGATACTCCTGTTATACAAGTAAATGTTCCTAGAGGGATATCTACATCAATATCTTTAAGATTATTTTCTTTTGCTCCTCTGATTTTTAAGTACTTTTTATTACCTTTTCTTCTT
>CAYJDP010000057.1:0-5240 GCA_964368975.1 uncultured Muribaculaceae bacterium | reverse complement strand
TCTTTTAAATAGTCTTGAATAAATTTATTCTTATCATAACCTAAATAATTAGAAATATCTAAATTAACTAAATTTAGGCAATTAATTAAGTAATCTACCCATAAATTAATATCATTAATAACCTCACTCAAATGAAATTTCTTTAATTCAGTACCTACTCTAATTAATAAATCATCATTTATATTTAAATATTCTTCATCTAAATAATTATTTCCATCTATATAAGACATTAAATTATAAGAATAATCTAAATACTTATCTGAATCAATCAAATCAGCTACATTAATAATATCTTTTAATAAAATTAATGTATCACTTTCAACTATTCTCTTAGAATCTTTTTTATATATTTTTAAAATATATTTACTATCACTAGTATTAACTAAATAAACTAATGAATTAAAACTATTAGTAATCTTAGAACAATCAATCATTTTAAGTTTATTCTTATCTTCTATAAATTCAAATAATTTCTTCATCAATTATCCTTCTACTCGAATACTAACACCATTTATTTTTTTATATTTTCTATTCTTATTTTTTTCTATCTTTGCAATTATCTCTTTTTCTAAATCAACATTACATATTTCAGCAATACCAAATAAATAAAGAGCTATATCTGCTAACTCTTCAGCATAATCATCTTTCTTTTTACGATAAGCATCATACGCTTCACCTACTTCACCATATAAAAGACAAAATTCTTTAGCTACATCAGTAACATTCCATCCCTTATTTAATTTATTCTGATAAACTTCTTTTTGATAATTCTTAATATTCATAATAAACCTCTTCTATCTTTCGCTAACATACCAAACATCAATTTCCTCTTTACTAGGGGCCTCAAATAATTTATTTATTTTATTAAATAACCCTTCATCTATAAAATAATCATCAGATTCTCCATTTTTTACAGCTCTATTTCTAGAATCAATATTAAGTTTCCATTGTTCATCATTAATATCAATATAATGCCATTCAAAATCTATACCGTTATCTTCATAATATTTAGAAACTTCTATTCTTTGATCATAAAACCAAAATCCCCAATCTAAAATTACATTACACCCTAAATTAACTATTTCTACAGTTTTTTTATGAAAATATTTGTGTACATCTTTAAAAACTTTATCGTGATTATCTGTTAATGATTTATGAAAAATCATATCATCTAATTCATCACAAGATAAAGAAACTGCATTAAAATTCTTCAAATTATGTTTCGTATAATAAGTTTTACCACTACAAATTTTTCCACAAATCAATATTACTTTTGCCATAAATACACCTCCTAAAATTAATTATACATAAAATCTTATAAATAAGCAAAAAAACTACACTAGTAGTTTAAAAATCATTTTTTATAATTGTAATTAATTGATCTTTATTAATAGGTTTACTAATATAATCGACAAACCCTTCTTTAATATATTTTTCTCTTGCTCCAGCAATAGCATCTGCAGTTAATGCAACTACAGGAATATTAAAATCTTTATTTTCTTTAAGTTTCAATAAAACTTCATTACCATTTAAACCAGGCATCATAATATCTAATAAAATTAAATCATAATTGTTTTTCTCTACTAAACTAATACACTCATTACCTGAATAACATTCATCTATTTCAATATTAACTCCTTCTAATAATTTAGAAGCAACTTTAATATTAAGCTTATTATCATCAACAATAAGTATTTTTTTCAAATTATTTAAATTATCATAATCTTTCTTAGAATAATCACCTATTATTTCTAATTCTTCTTCACTTTCTAATTTAGAGATTAATTGAGGAATTTGAACTAAAAAAACACTTCCTTTACCATAACTACTTTGAACATTAATTTTACCACCCATTAAATCAACTATACTCTTAGTAATAGCAAGTCCTAATCCAGTACCTTCTGTTGTTGAGTTTTTTTCAGCATCTAATCTATCAAATTTATTAAACAACCTGTTAATCAATTCAGACTTAATACCTCTTCCTGTATCTCTAACTGTAATAATCAAAGTACTAATATTATCTTTATTTATACAATTTATAGTAACATTAATTTCTCCTTGTTCAGTATACTTAATTGCATTAGAAAGTAAATTATTTAAAATAGACTTCATATGAATTTTATCTCCAATAAGCTCATAAGGTATATCCTCTGCTATAAAAACATTAAACTTCAAAGCTTTATCTACTGCCCTATTATTATTCATTTTAATAATTTTACTTAACTCTAATTTAGGATTATATCTTATTTTACTAATTTCTAATTTATTACTTTCTATTTTATTAATATCTAATATATTCCCAACTATTTCAAGTAAGGTATTTGAAGCATTGATTATATCCTCTAAATCTTCCTTGTGTTTATCATTAATATCATCACTACTTTTAATATATTCACTAAGTCCTACAATTGCATTTAAAGGAGTTCTAATTTCATGAGACATACTAGATAAAAAATCACTCTTAGCTCTGTTTGATTTATCTGCATTAACTCTAGCAATTTCCAATTCATTAATAAGCCTTAAATCAGGATTTTCAATAGTAAAAAACATAATTAAATTAATATAACATATCAAACTTGATATTAATAATAAACCAGGATCTACCTGCCTAATATAAAGAATTAAAGATCCTAAAAATATTAAAAATAATAGAGGAATATATTTCTTATTAAAAACACTTTTTATTTTTAATAAAACTACAAATATAATTAAAACAAAATAACAAGCACATATGGAATATAACAAATTAGGAGCACTTCCATAGGCATACATAATATTACCCTCCTTAAATAAAGAAATAGGTAAAACAAATAAACATAATAATATAATTAAATTAAACATCGCAGAAACTTTCAAAAAAATACTAAATGTTTTGTTTTCATTATTACCTTTATAAAAAGTAATGTATAAAATATAAATAAAAAATATCCATGACCAACCTAAATACATAATAAAATCAATTCTATTCAAAATAAGGGCAAGACTATCACTACCAAAATAACCTTTACCAATACAAATAAGTAAAGTCATTAAAATAATATCAATAAAATTAAAAATTAATAATAAAGAAAATAATTTAGTCTCAACATTAATCAACTTTTTCTTAAAAAAATAAACAATCATAAGTAATGTAGCAATAAAAAATGATCCCAGATGAATATATAAATTCTCCATATATACCTCCTATTATATAGTGATTATATCATAAAAAAAAAGTAAAAATCAACAAATTTACTTTTTTACTTTTATATGAGGATTATATTCACTATTATCAGAATAACTTTTAATTAAATCTATATCTAAAGATGTTTTTAAAATACTATCAGCTTCAAACTTTACATCAAACCCTTTATAATCTGATAAGGATTTACTAAATAGTTTTTTATGAGCATCAAAATCAAAGTTTTCATAGGTAGAAATAGGATTTTTACTCCATTCATCCCATAACTTAGTAGCCATAATATCTTCTAATTCAGCAATTTTCTCACTTTTACTATCATTTTTAGATACTACAAACTTATCTAAAATAAAAGCTGAACATTTTGAATTTAAATCAGAATAATTAAGGACTACTGGAATAATAGGAATATTTGCTCTTTTAGCAATATCTATTATTCCCCAATGAAACGGTAACAATGGTTTACTTTCAGTCAAATTCCAAGTAGCTTCAGGAAAAAGAGCTAAAGACATACCTCTTTTTAAATCTGTAACAATATTATTTATTAACGCTTCATTTTCTTCTTTCTCAGGAGAAATTCTATCTACATAATAAACACCATTAACTTGATTAGGTATATTTACTATAGTATCTTTCATAGATACATCAGCTAAAATTTTAAAATGTTTTCCTACAGTCTCAATTAATATAGGAAAATCATGTGAATTACTATGGTTAACAGCAAAAATACACGGAGTATCAGGTATATTTTCTGCTCCATTTATATCTAAATCAATAGCATTAAAATTAAATTTAATATTTTTATTTTCACAAAATTGATTTACTTTAACTTTAGCTTTTCTTATAGATCGTATATTAGATACTATAGGTTTATGGATTAAAACTCTAATATTATCACTTAACTTAATATTATTTATATTTTTCATTATAACACCCCTGTTAATTAAAAAAAAACTACTTAAGTAGCTTAAAATCATATCTGGTCGGGAAGACAGGATTTGAACCTGCAACCTCTTGGTCCCAAACCAAGAGCTCTACCAAGTTGAGCCACTTCCCGAAGTGGTACGCTCGAAGGGATTCGAACCCCTGACCTTTTGGTTCGTAGCCAAACGCTCTATCCAGCTGAGCTACGAGCGTAAGCAATCCCGTTGTATATTAAATTTAAATGGTGGCTCCAGCTGGAATCGAACCAGCGACACAAGGATTTTCAGTCCTTTGCTCTACCGACTGAGCTATGAAGCCATAAATGGCGGTCTCAACGGGACTCGAACCCGCGATCTTCTGCGTGACAGGCAGACGTGTTAACCAACTGCACCATGAGACCAAACTTTATTGGTTGCGGGAAGAGGATTTGAACCTCTGACCTTTGGGTTATGAGCCCAACGAGCTACCGAACTGCTCCATCCCGCGATATAATATACATAAATTTAAATTGGCGGAGGAAAAGGGATTCGAACCCCTGCGCCGATCGCTCGACCTACCGGTTTTCAAGACCGGACCCTTCAGCCAGACTTGGGTATTCCTCCAAACATATCATATAAATGACTGTTTATAACATAAATTGGTGCCTAAGGCCGGACTTGAACCGGCACGAGTGATAAAGCTCGAGGGATTTTAAGTCCCTTGCGTCTACCTATTCCGCCACTCAGGCAAATAAATGGTGATCTGTATGAGATTCGAACTCATGACCCTCTGATTAAAAGTCAGATGCTCTACCAGCTGAGCTAACAGATCAAGTTTAATAAAAAATAAATGGCTGCCTCGGTTAGATTCGAACTAACGCATGTCAGAGTCAAAGTCTGATGCCTTACCGCTTGGCTACGAGGCAATTCAGTGGTGGGGAGAGACGGATTCGAACCATCGTACTCAAAGAGAACAGATTTACAGTCTGTCGCGTTTAGCCACTTCGCTATCTCCCCAGCTAAATAAAATGGTGCCGAAAGCAGGACTTGAACCCGCAACCTATTGATTACAAATCAATTGCTCTACCAATTGAGCTATTTCGGCATGGTGGGCGATACAGGACTCGAACCTGTGACCCCCTGCTTGTAAGGCAGGTGCT
>CAYJDP010000056.1:5216-5472 GCA_964368975.1 uncultured Muribaculaceae bacterium | reverse complement strand
ATTATGTTCCTGGAGTAGGTATTAATTATAATAAGTTTAATTTTTTATTTAGTGATAAAGAAAAAAATAATTTAAGAAAATCTTTGGGATTAGGTAATTTTGATAAAGTAATTATTCAAGTTGGAGAATTAAATGATAATAAGAATCAGATTTCTTCAATTAAGGTAATGAGTGAATTAGTAAAAATAGATAAGTCTTTTAAATTATTAATTGTTGGTACAGGTGTTAATGAAGTATATTTGAAAAATTTAGTAAA
>CAYJDP010000056.1:0-5206 GCA_964368975.1 uncultured Muribaculaceae bacterium | reverse complement strand
AGACTTAGGTCTTTTAGATAATATTATATTTTTGGGATATAGATTTGATGTGAATAAGTTATTAAAAATATCTGATTTATTAATATCTACTAGTAAAAGAGAAGGTCTTCCTGTTAATATAATTGAAGCTTTAGTTAGTGGTAAACCTGTTGTTACAATGAATTGTCGTGGGGCTAGAGACTTAATTGTTGAAGGTGAAAATGGTTATGTTGTTGAGATAGATGATATAGATGAGATGATTGAAAAAATTAAAATTTGCTTCGATAAGGAGTTTAATAATTTTTATTATGAAGATTATTTATTAGATAAAGTTATTTCAGCAGTTGATTTAATATATGAAGGTGAAGTGTATGAAGAAGTTAATTAAGAATTTTGTTAAAAAGAATAAGTTTATTTATTTTATTTATACTTTAGTTATGCAATTATTTATAAATATATTAAGATTATTTATTAAAGTAGATGATAATACTATTTTATTTGTAGTTTATGGTGGGAAAAGATATGATGATAGTCCTAGATTTTTATATGAATATATGAAAAGTAATTCTTTATATAAGCATTATAAATTTATTTGGGCTTTTGAAAATCCTAATGAACAAGATAAAGTGTGTGATGAAGAGAAAATTAAAATAGATACATTTAAGTATTATGTTACAGCATTAAAATCTAAATATTGGATTACTAATTCTTCTATTGATAGAGGTTTACGTTTAAAAAATAAGGGTTGTAAATATGTAGTTTTTCAACATGGAACATTAGGTATTAAAAAAATAGGTTATGATATAGAAGATAATAATAAGTCTTTTAAGAATATGAAGTTAAGTCCAATAGATCATTTTATTATTCAAGGAAAAGAGGAATCTAAATTTATTGAAAGTGGATTTAGATACCCTAGTAATATTGTTCATTTACTTGGGTTACCTAGGAATGAAGAGTTAAAAAATATTGATGATGAAAAGGTTATTAAATTAAAAAAAGAGTTTGGTATTCCTTTGGATAAAAAAGTAATATTATATGCTCCTACATATAGAGAGTTTTATAATGAAAAGGGTAGTATGAATTCATTTTTAAAAATACCATTTGACTTTTCAAAGTTTGAAAAAGAATTAAGTGATGAATATGTTTTACTTGTTACAGCTCATTATGAAGTTAGTAAAATATTAGAGTTAGATTCTAGTAAAAAATGTGTTATTAATAAATTTGGATATCCATATTTAAATGATTTAATTATGGTATCAGATATTTTAATATCAGATTATTCTAGTATTGTATTTGATTATTTTATTACAGAAAAACCAGTATATTGTTATGCTTATGATTATGATTTATATATGAAGGAAAGAGGTACTTATCTTGACTTAGAAACATTATTTTATAAGGGTGTTTTTAAAGATCAAGATAGATTATTTGAAGAAATTAGAAATATTAATTATGTAGAAGGTTGTAAATTTTCTAAAGATAATTGCTCTAAGTACATCTATTTAGAAGGTAATAGTGTAGAGAAGGCAGTTAATTTAATTTTTAAAGATTAGAAAGGAGAGATAGTTATGAATTCAATAATACAATATGTTTATGATATGTTACCATTTACTATGATGTATTTAGTATTTGCATTTGTTATTATTAGTTGTTTATCTATTAAAGATAAAAAGGTAAGCGCTATTATAATTACAGTTTTATTAGTACTAGTTGCATCTGTTAGAATTAATGTTGGAACAGATTTTTATAATTACTATATTAAATTTAATACTATTCACTATTCATTTAATAGTTATTTAGAAATAATTAATAATGGTGTTGATATAGGATATAATATATTAAACTATTTTATTCAATCTATTGTAGATTTTGAATTTGCTATTTTCTTTGTTGTTTCTATATTAATTTATCCTTATACAATTAGTTTTATAAGAAAAAATTGTATTGATTTTAAATTAGGTATTATTTGCTATATTTTACTTGGGTTTTATTTAATATCTTTAAATATTATGAAACAGTCAATTGCTATGACTTTAATACTATTATTTTATTCTTTATTAAAAGATAGGAAATATATAAAGAGTATTATAATACTTTTTATTGCTAGTTTAATGCATACTACAGCGTTGTTTGTAGGTTTGTTAATTATTTTATCTAGGTTTATTAAACCAAGTAAAGTAGTTTTATATTTAGGAGTTATTATTGGATTTGGTATATCTACTTTTTTAGAAGAAATAGTTTATTTCTTTAGTAAGTTTTTACCATTTTTAAATGATTATTTATATTACTTTGATGAATCTAGATCTGTATTATTAGGAGATAGAAGTATTAGTTTTATGATTTATATTATGGTTATATTTGGTTTTTTTATTATACATTATTTATTTAAGTATAAAGATTTTATTAAAGAGAAAAGTATATTTAGTTATCAGGATATTAATTTAATTATATTTGCAGTTATTATTACAGTAATGTCTATTAACTTTTGGCCTTTGAATAGATTAGCTTTTTACTTTTATCAATTTTTAATATTATTAATTCCGATACTTTTAGAGAAGTTTAATAAAGATGGTAAATTTGTTTTTAAAATTATTTTATATTTATATATGGCTTTATTTTTAATATTTAATGGAGAAAATGAATATAGAGATTATGATACTATAATAGGGTATGATAGAGAGGTTAAAACTGTAGAGGAGGTGTGGGATGAGAACTAGTAATTCAATAAAAAACATTATATGGTCTTTTATATTTGTGGGTATTGGAATTGTTGCTAGTTTCATATCACAAATCTTTTTTGTTAATTATTTAGGAGCTGAATATTTAGGTATTAATGGTTTGATTGGTAATTTAGTTTCTGCTTTAGGATTAGTTGAATTAGGATTTGGTAGTGCTATTACATATTTTTTATATAAACCAGTTGCTAGTAATGATATTGAAGTAATTAAAATTTATTTAAAATACTTTAGTAGTACATATAAAAAAATAGCAGGTATTATTTTATTATTTGGTTTAATACTTCTACCTTTTATTGGTTTTATAGTAGGAGATATTTCTAGTGATATTAATATACATTTAATATTTTTCTTATTTGTAATTGATTCTGTATTTAGTTATTTACTTGTATATAAAAGAGTTATACTTGTAGTTAATCAAAAAAATTATATTGTTAATATATTTAGAACTATTTATATAATACTTCTTCATTTAATTCAGATTTTGGTATTAATTTATACTAGTAATTATATATTATATTTAGTAGTTAAATTAATAATGAAGTTATTTGAAAACTTTGTTATATCATATGTTGCAGGTAAGAAGTATAGTTATATAAAAGATAAGAGTCTTAAAAAAATAAATGATAAAGATAAAAAATTAGTTAAAGAAAAAGTAAATGGAATGAGTTTTCATAAATTAAGTGGTTTTATTATTACTAATACAGATAATTTATTAATATCTAATTTTTTTGGTATTGTTATGGTAGGTTATTATTATAATTATTTATTAATACTTAATGCTTTGGTAGTTTTATTTAGTCAAGTATATATATCTTTAACACCAATAGTAGGTAATTATTTAGTTAGTGAGAAAAAAGATAATCATTTTAATATATATAAGAAATTTGAATTTTTAAATTATTTTATAATAGTTATTGTATGTAATTTATTACTTTGTTTACTTCAACCTTTTATTAGTATTTGGTTAGGTAGTGAATATTTGATTTCTTCTGGATTAGTTATTGTAATAGTATTAAATTTTTATTTTAATTTAATTAGAAGAGGTCAAAATGTTTTTAAAGAGGCAGAAGGTATATTTGTTGAAGATAAGTATATTGCTTTAATAGAAGCTATATGTAATTTAGTTTTATCGTTAATCTGTATTAAATTATTTGGACTTATTGGAGTGTTTATTGGTACTACTGTTAGTAATTTTATTATATTTTTATATAGTTATCCTAAATATGTTTATAATAAGATGTTTAATAGAAGTGGTTTTGAATATATATTTAATTTTTTTAAGAAATTAATATTATGTTTAATTATTATTATTAGTAGTTATTTAATTATAAATATTATTAGTGGAGGATTGTTAGTATTAATATTTAAAGCTGTACTAGTAATTATATTAACTGTTTTATGGTTAGTAATTATTTATGGTAGAAGTGAGGAATTTAAATTTTTGTTAAGTTTAATTAAAAAGGTGAAAAAATGAGAAGAAAGATTATTTTAGGACTTATTTTAATTTGTTACTTAGTAATTATATTTATGTTTTCAAATCAAGATGCTACTGTTAGTCAGTCGACTAGTGATGTTATAGTTGATCAAATTAGTAAGGTTAGTATATTTAGTAATTTAGATTTATCTTATATAGTTAGAAAGAGTGCTCATTTTATATTTTTTGGAGGATTAGGTTTAGTTTTTTATTTGAATTATTGTGAGTATTTTATTAATAAAAAAAATATATTTATATTAAGTATTGTATCTACATTTATTTATGCTTGTTTTGATGAGATTCATCAGACTTTTATAAGTGGTAGAAGTGGTCAAGTAAGTGACGTTATACTTGATAGTATTGGTGCTATTACGGTAGTTATTATTTATATTTTAATAAAGAAAAAAATGTCAAAATAAGTTGATGTTTTTTCTTTTTTTTTCTAATTATTTATGTTAAAATGTAGATAATGGAGAGCGTATATGAAAGAATTTATTAAAAGAAATAAAGTGGTTATTACATTAATATGTGTTTTTAGTATACTTTTAATTGGTGGTACTTATGCTTTATTGACTATCGAATTATTTGGAGAAAAAAGTAATAGTATAATTGTAGGTACTTTAGAGTTAGAATTAGATGAGAGTACTTGTACTGGTATTAATATAAGTAATGGTATTCCTGTACTTGATGAAGTTGGTATGAAGGAAGTTGCTTGTACTTTTACTTTGGAAAATACAGGTGAAATTGATAGTAATTATACAATATATTTGGATGATGCTAGCATAGAGGCTAGTGAGGAAAGAATGCAAGATAAATTTATTAAATATTCTTTAATAAAAAACAGTGTAAATACAATTGATATATTAACTACTACGGGTAGTAATCCGGATAGAGTAATTGATAATGGTATTTTAAATGTAGGTGAATCTAATTCTTATGAATTAAGACTTTGGATAGATAGTGGTGCTACAGCTGAGGTAATGGGAACTGTTGCTTTGATGAAGCTTAGAGTAGT
>CAYJDP010000055.1:0-5579 GCA_964368975.1 uncultured Muribaculaceae bacterium | reverse complement strand
AGTGCCACTAAAGATGGTGTTTTAGAAATTAAAGGATGGATAATGAGTGAATATTTAGATAAAAAAGTTAATATTTACATAGATGATATTTTACAAGAAGAACCAACTAGAGTAGAAAGAGATGATGTGTTAAATGCGATAAAAAACTATGGTACAAAAGAAGAAAATAATTTACCTGGATATGAATTGAATGTCAATACAACAGATTTATCAATAGGGACACATTCATTAAAAATAGAAGTTGTAAATAGTGAAAACAAACTACTATCAGTTAGTGAAAAATATTTTGAGTTAACACCATATAAAACTGCAATTTATATAGATTCACCTACAACAATAGAAAAAAAAGGTGATATTATTCAAATCCGTGGTTGGACAATGAGTGAAACACCAGATAAAAAAATTGAAGTCTATCTAGATAATAATTTAGTTACAGGAGTAATACAAGAAGAAAGAGAAGATGTACATAAAGCAATATTTGGATACGGAACAGTAGAAGACAATAAATTACCAGGATTTTATGTAGAGATAGATTCATCAACATTAAGTGTAGGGCAACATTCAATTGAAATAAAAGTAGTTGATACAAATACAAAAGAAATCCTTTCTACAATATCAAAAGAATTCGCTTTGGAAAGTTATAAGACAGCAACATTTTTAGACACTCCAAAATTAAGTGTTGAAAAAGCAACTGACATAAATATATCAGGCTGGGTAATGAGTGAATGTAGTGATAAAAGAATTGAAGTATATGTAGATAATATATTACAATCAACTCCTGTTTTATCAAAAAGAGATGATGTATTAAATGTTGTAAAAGGATATGGAACAAAAGATGAAAATCCAACACCAGGATTTTCTACTATAATAGATACAACACAATTATCATCAGGAAAACATCAAATAGAAATAAAAGTGATAGATAATAAAAATGAAGAAGTTCTAAATACTTTAAAAAAAGAAATAGAAGTAGAAGATTATAATGGTATAGTCTATTTAGAAACTCCAAGAATATCAGTAGAAAAAACAAATACTGCAATTATAGAGGGTTGGTATTTAAGTAATGCTACAAATAAAAGAATTGAAATATATATAGATGATATTTTACAAGCAACTCCAGTGTATTATGAAAGGGATGATGTATTAAAAGTAATAAAAGGATATGGAGATGAAACTGAAAATCCAACTCCAGGTTTCAAATTAAATTTTGATACAACCTTATTAAAAACAGGTGACCATGAAATACAAATAAAAATAATAGATAATAATACAAATGAAACAATTACTGAAGCAAGTTCTACATTTGTTGTAGAAAACTACGAAACAAGAGGATACATAGATAGTCCTATTTATCATAATGAAGGAACTTCATTATATATAAGAGGATGGATAATGAGTGAGACAGCAAATAAAAAAGTAAGAGTAACTATAGATGATATATTAGTAGAAGATTTCTCTTATGAAGAAAGAATAGATGTGATTGAAGCGGTTAATGGTTATGGAACAAAAGAAGAAAACCCATTACCTGGATTTACTTCATCAATAGATGTAACTAATTTTACTGATGGAAAACATACTGTAAAATTAGAGGTTATAGATACCATAACTAATGAAGTTATTTATCAAAAAAACTCAGAATTCACTTTAGAAAAATACCAAGGTACAATATATTTAGAAAGTCCTACAGGTAGTAACTATAATGGTGATATAGAGATAAGTGGTTGGGAAATGTCTGAATATCCAAATTCTTATGTTAAAATATTTTATAATGGAACAGAATTATCATCAGAAGTTACTAGACATGAAAGAGATGATGTAATTGCTGCAGTTACGGGTTTTGGAGACAAAACAATAAATTCAGCACCAGGTTTTACTACTACTATAAATACTACTTCACTCCCAGAAGGGCGAGGAGTATTGACTGTAGAATTATATACAAGCTTAAATGAAAAAATATGCACAATAAACAGAGAAATTAATGTTTACAACAGTGTGAATTTCGGAATAGATGTTTCTAGATATCAAACAAATGTAAATTGGCCACAAGTAAAAGCTTTTGGAATTGATTATGCGTTTGTAAGAGTAGGATTTAGAGGGTATGGATCAGGATTAATTGGTGGAGACCAATACTTTAAAAGTCACGTTATTGGAGCGTCAACATCAGGTTTAGATGTTGGTATATATTTCTTTTCTCAAGCAATTAATACACACGAAGCAATTGAAGAAGCAAATTATTCAATAGATATGATGCAAAGTCAAGGATTAACTCAATATGTTAATCTACCAATAGTTATTGATACAGAATATTCAGGTGCTCCAAATCACAGTGGGCGTGCAGATAATTTGACGGTACAACAAAGAACAGATGTTGTAAGAGCATTTGCTAATACAGTAAGACAAAGAGGATATGAACCGATGATCTATGCGTCTAAATCATTCCTTTATGGAAATTTAGATATGTCACAATTAAGTGATATAGATGTATGGTTAGCGCATTACACTGCACATCCATCAGAAAACCCAGATCCGTTCAGTAATCCAACAAATTACAATGGAATATATGATTATTGGCAATATACATCTAAAGGTTATGTAAATGGTATAAATGGTTATGTAGATATGAATTTAGGATATTAAAAAGTATATAAACATATAAATGGAGGAAAAATGAAAAATGAAGAAAATGCTATAATAGTAAAAGATGTAGATAAACATTTTAAACTAATATATGATAAAAACTTTACGTTAAAGGAAAGATTATTATTTTGGAATAAGTCAAAAGTCGGATATCATAATGTATTAAAAAACATTAATGTAAATATAAATAAAGGAGAAACAGTCGCATTAATTGGAACAAATGGTAGCGGGAAATCTACTTTATTAAAATTGATGACAAAAATCATCTATCCTACTAAAGGTGAAATTAAAACTAATGGTAAACTAACATCGCTTCTAGAATTAGGAGCAGGATTTCACCCAGATTTTACTGGTAGAGAAAATATATATTTTAACGCATCAATTTTTGGTTTAACTGCAGCAGAAATAGATGAAAGAGTAAATGATATAATTGAATTTTCTGAATTAGGTGAATTTATAGAAGCGCCTGTTAGAACATATTCATCAGGGATGTACATGAGACTAGCATTTTCAGTAGCTATTAATGTTGATGCTGATATTTTATTAATTGACGAAATATTAGCAGTAGGAGATCAACATTTTCAAGATAAATGCTTTAATAAATTACAGCAATTAAAAAATAGTGATAAAACTATAGTAATTGTAAGTCATAGTCTAGATTCAATAAAAAAACTATGTAATAGAGCAATATGGATATACGAAGGTGAAGTAAAAGAAGATGGAAAACCAGCAGATGTAATAGAAAATTATTTAAAGGAGTGTGCATAAGATGATTAAAGAATTATATAACTACCGACAACTTCTTAAAAGTAATGTAAGAAAAGAAATAAGAGGAAAATATAAAGGATCATTTTTAGGTGTATTATGGTCATTCGTAAATCCTTTATTAATGACTTTAGTATATGCAATAATTTTTCCATATTTATTAAGAAGCAGTCAAGATAACTACATAACATTTTTAGTAATTGCGATTTTGCCATGGACTTGGTTTACTACAGTAATAGCTCAAGGTACATCATGTATTTTAGGAAATGGAAATATAATAAAAAAAGTATATTTTCCACGTGAAATATTACCATTGTCAATGAATATAAGTGGTTTAGTTAACTTCTTGATTTCATGTATAATAATAGCAATATTTTTAATAGCAAGTGGGCTTGGTTTTTCATGGACTATAATATTTTTACCTATTATTATTTTAATACAATTTATTTTACTACAAGGTATAATATTAATTACTAGTTCAATAAATGTATATGTTAGAGATGCAGAATACATAATTAATTTTTTTATAATGATGCTATTTTATGCAACACCAATTCTTTATTCAGCAGAAATGTTTCCAGAATCAATTAGAAGAATAATAAATTTAAATCCTATGGCAACAATAATTGAATCATATAGAGATATCTTTTATTATCAAACAACTCCTAACTTTTTTGCATTATTTATAATACTTATTCTTAGTATAATACTACTTTTTGTAGGTATTGCTACATTTAAAAAGTTACAGAGAGGTTTTGCAGAGGAATTATAATGAATAAGTTAAAAATAGCAGGAGTAGTAGTATTATATCAGCCAACAGATCAAGATATATCTAATATAGATACATATATTGATGATTTAGATATTTTGTATGTAATGGATAATTCAACAAAAAAAAATAATCACAGATTACCAGATAATAAAAAAATAGAATATATATTCAATAATGATAATCTAGGTCTAGCAATACCTTTAAATAGTAGCGCTCAATTATCTAGAGAAAATGGATATGATTGGCTACTAACAATGGATCAAGATACAAGATTTACAAAAGGTGTAATAAAAAAATTAAAAGAATATGCATCAACTGTAAATTATCAAGAAATAGCAATAATAACACCTTGGCATAATACCAAATTAAAAACAGAAAAACCAACAGAAAAAATTGATTATCCACTTGATGTAATGACATCTGGAAATCTACTTAATCTACAAATACATAAAAAACTAGGTGGGTTCAAAGAATGGATATTTATTGATGGAGTAGATATAGAATATTGTCTTAATGTTAAAAAAAACAATTATAAAGTAATGAGAATAAACGAAATAGAAATGCAACATAATTTAGGAGATATTTTTTATAAAAAATTTTTATGGAAAGATTTATTAGTAACAAATCATTCTCCGATTAGAAGATATTATCAAATGAGAAATTATCATTATATAAAAGATATGTATTTGGATTCAAATAAAAAATTTTGTAAAATTTTAGTAAGATTTAAAACAATAATATTAGCAGTAATGCTATATGAAAACAAGAAAAAGGAAAAAATAAAATATTTTATAAGAGGTTATAAAGATTATAAGAAAAATAAGCGAGGTAAATATAATGAGTAAAGTAAAAAATATAATTAATAAATCAGTTAAAACATTAAAAAATGAAGGTCCAGTATCACTAGGAAAAAAAACATTTAATTATTTTAAATATAACTTACTAACACAAGAAAAAATAATTTATGGAGATATATTAATAATTAATGGTTGTACACTACCACATCCAGAAAGATATAGAGTAGATCATCAAGTTGAACAATTACGTGCTTATGGACTTTACGCAGATAAAATATTTTACGAAAATTTAACAAAAGAAAAAATGAAATACTATAGGGGATTTATCTTTTTTAGATGTCCTATAACAGATAATATTAAAGAATTTATAAGCGAAGCGAAAACAGAAAATAAGGCTATATTTTTTGATATCGATGATTTAGTAATAGATCAAAAATACACTGATACAATAGAATTTGTAAAAAATATGAAACCAGAAGATAAAAAAGTATATGATGATGGTGTTAATAGAATGAGAGAAACACTTAACTTATGTGACTATGCAATTACTACAACTGAAAGACTTCAAGATGAATTAAAAAAATATACTTCAGAAGTATTTGTTAATA
>CAYJDP010000054.1:0-5640 GCA_964368975.1 uncultured Muribaculaceae bacterium | reverse complement strand
GAAAAAGTTGATAGAAATTAATCTATCAACTTTTATTTTCCTTATGGGGCGATATAAGGGAATCGAACCCTCGAATACTAGTGCCACAAACTAGCGTGTTAACCACTTCACCAATACCGCCATGTATTTGATTTCTTAATTATTTTATCAAATTAAGTAATAAATTGCAAGTATTTTTGTTTATTTTTTTTGTAGGCTTATATCTATACATATTTACCTAGTATTCATATATTATGAGTGAGGTGATTATTTTATGAATAACTATTATGATGATTTATATAGAAATGTTAATACACCCTCTTTATTTAGTCCTATGATGGGATATGATAATGGGAATATGTTTTCTAATCTATATAGTCAATACAAAAACTATGAACCAACTAAGTTAGTTGCATCTAATGAAAAAGAACAAATGCTTTACGAACTATCTCGTTTTGCATTTGCTGCACATGAGTTAAATTTATATTTAGACTTACATCCAGATGATGTTAGTATGTTAAAACTATTTAATGATTATAGAGATAAATATAATATACTAATGATGGAGTATGAAAAAAGATATGGTCCATTAACTACTGCTAGTTCAAATATGCAAAAAGTTCCATTTGCATGGGAGAATAAACCTTGGCCTTGGGGAGGAGATTTTTATGTATAATTATGTTAAGCGATTGGAATTTCCAATTAATATAAAAAATAAAGATTTACGTATGGCTAAATATTTAGTTACTCAATATGGTGGACCTAACGGAGAATTAGGTGCGGCACTTCGTTATTTAAATCAACGATATACTATGCCTGATAATATGGGGCGTGCATTACTTACTGATATTGGTACTGAAGAATTAGGTCATGTAGAAATGTTACAAACTATGATATTTCAATTAATACAAGGTGCAACTGTTGAAGAATTAATTGCTGCTGGACTTGGCGCTAATTTTGCAGAACATGGTATGGGAATATTTCCAACAGATGCAAGTGGTGTTCCTTTTTCTGCAACCTTTGCTACTACGGGGGACGCTTTAGCTGACTTATCAGAAAATATGGCTGCTGAACAAAAAGCTCGTGCTACATATGAAAATTTAATTGATATGACAACTGATCCTAATGTTATAGCTCCACTACTTTGGTTAAGACAAAGAGAAATAGTTCATTACGCTAGATTTAGAGAATTATTTGAATATTATGAAAAGAAATATAATAATAAGTAAAAAAGCTCAATATTGAGCTTTTTTCATTCTACAGTTACACTTTTTGCTAAGTTTTTCGGTTTATCTATATCGCATCCTCTTAACTCTGCAGTATAATAAGCAATTAATTGCATAACTGGCGCTACTAAAAGAGGTTGTAGATATTCATGTACTTTAGGTATTATTAATTGATTTTTTATATTTAAATCTTCATTAGTTATAGTTAATACTTTTGCTCCCCTACTTCTAACTTCTTCTATATTAGATATTGTTTTTTTAGAAATAGAGTTATCTGTAATAATAGATATTACTGGCGTATTATTTTCGATTAATGAAATAGTTCCATGTTTTAACTCTCCAGCTTGATATGCTTCACTATGAATGTAAGATACTTCTTTTAACTTCAGACTTCCTTCCATACAATTAGCATAATCTATTTTTCTACCTAAAAAATATAAGTGTTCTGATTTATATATTTCCCTTGCTATTTCTTTATATTTTTTATTTTCATTTAATAAGTTTTCTACAATAGTTGGTAATTTATTTATATCTTTTAATAGTTCTTGTTCATTACTTATTATATTTTTTTCTTTCGCAGATTTATATGTAAGAAGTGATAATATAGTTACTTGTAGAAAATATGCTTTTGTAGTTGCTACAGCAATTTCTGCACCTGCTTCTATAAATATTTGATTATCACTTTCTCTAGCAATAGTTGAGGTTGTAACATTTACTATTGCTAGAGTTTCAATGTTATTTTCTTTTGCTTTACGAAGAGATGCTATAGTATCTGCTGTTTCTCCTGATTGAGATATTACAATTACTAATGTTTTTCTATCATAAATAACTTTTTTATAACGATATTCACTAGCTACTTCAATATCTACTTTTATATTAGCATATTCTTCTAATAAAGATTTTCCAAGCATACCAGCATAATAAGCTGATCCACAAGCTACAATATGTATTTCTTCATATTTAGATAAATCTGGTAATCTATTTAAATTAGTTTTATAATATTCAAGAGTATTTTTTAATAGAGTTGGTTGCTCCATTATTTCTTTTAACATAAAGTGTTCATATTTTCCTTTATCTTGAGTTTCTTTAGAAATAGTTGTTGTTATTATTTCTTTATTTACTTCTTTGTTTTCATTATAAAAAGTTATTTGATCACCTTTGATTTTTGCTATTTCATTATTACTTAATAAATAATAGTCTTTTGTAAATTCTACTATTGCAGAGATATCACTACAAATAAATTTTTCATTTAAAGTAGTTCCTATTATTAATGGCGATTCTTTTCTTGTTGCATATAAATTATCATCTTTTTCTCTAATAATTGCTAGTGCAAATGAACCTTCTAATAATGATATTACTTTATTAATAGAATTAATAAAATTTTCTTCATTATATTTATTTAATAATACTGAAATAACTTCTGTATCTGTATCTGTTTTAAATATTTCTCCTTCTGTTATCAATTTATTTTTTAATTCTTCTGCATTTTCTATTATTCCATTATGTACTAATGTAATATCTCCACTGGTATGCGGATGTGCATTTTTTTCAATGGGTTTACCATGTGTTGCCCATCTAGTATGCGCTATTCCCATAGAAGAATCAATTGTTGTTTTCTCTTTAAGTTTTTCTTCTAAATTTGATATTTTTCCAACACTTTTAATAATTTGTTTTTCTTTTTGATTTTTTAGTGCTATTCCTGATGAATCATATCCTCTATATTCTAAGTTTTTTAATCCTGTTAATAATATTTCTTCTGTTTTATTTGGGCCTATATACCCTATTATTCCACACATATTTTCCTCCATTATAAAAATATGTTTTGATATATTATTTGTAGTAATTAATATTTTACTCTTTGTTATATATCTATCGAATAACTAATCCGTAATAGTATCCGCCGAATATTTCGATAACTATTATCCTCGTCAACATTTAAGTTCAGGCGCTTAGATTCAACTTTCAACCTTTCTTGTTATTATCCTAGTAATATTATATCATAAAAAAATAGTAAAAAATTATTTTTTACTATTTTTATTTTTATAGATTAATGTTTTAGAACTTACTATTATTGTTCCTAGTATTATTGTTAATATTAGAAAGTTTGTTTCACAATATTTTATATTTAGACTAGATGTTGTTTTTACTGATTGGATTTTTGTATAAAATATTGTCATATATATAGGTAATGTAATTAATAAGATATTATAAAAATTTGCTTTTTTTAATATTTTTTTATTCTTTACTGTATGATATAAATAATTAAGTAAAAATATTACTAATGTAGTTGTAAGTATAATTCCTATTATACCTGTTTTACTAATAACGGGTAATAAATTTATAAAATAATATGTTACTACCATTAACGATATTATACTTAATATATATACTATTAAATTAAATTTCTTCATCAGATAATCTTTCATATAACTTATGTTCTTGATTATAATCAGCAATTTGATCTCTGAATGTTTTTTCAAATTCAGGCATTGCTTTTGTTATTACATCTTGATATATATTTTTACTTTCTTCTATGGCTTTTTTAAAGTCCATTATATCTACTTCATTTCTATTATCAAATATTGCATTAGAAAATGCTTGTTGTATAAGTGTTAGTGATACATCGGGATATCTTGAACCTATTTCATATACTCTTTTATATTCACTAGTAATATCAGTAATAAATTGCATCATTTTTTCTTTTATAAAATCAGAATATAACATAGTTGCATTTGTTCTTTTTTCTATTTTTGGAAGTGTTCCTAGTAATATTTTGATATTTTCTTCTCTTGTTGGTTCTGCTACATTAACTTTTTGAAATCTACGTACAAAAGCTTTATCTCTTAGTATATATCTTTCATATTCTTCAGAAGTAGTCGCACCAATTACTTTAATATCTCCACGATCTAATGCTGGTTTAAACATATTTGCAAAATCCATTGATTCTCCTGCTGTTCCAATTAAAGTATGTATTTCATCAATAAATAGAATTAATTTTGTTCTATCTTTTAATTCACTTATTAGAGTTTGTACTTTTGCTTCTCCTGTTTTTGGATCTACTCCTAAAAAAGCTGTTGTATTTATTTTTATTACAGAAAATCCTTTCAAAGCATCAGGAATATTTTCAATTTGAATTCTATAAGCTAAACCTTCTACTATTGCAGTTTTACCTACACCAGGTTTTCCTACTAAAATAGCTGATTTATCAGGAGTAAGTAATGTTAATACTAAATTTTTTATTTCTTCATCTCTTCCAATAGCTGGATTAGTTATATATTCTTTATTTTGAAGATTTTCTCCATATAGTTCTATTACACTAATTCTTTCTTTTTTTATATCAAATTCATCCATTTTAACACTCCTATTCACTTTAGTATTATAGCATATATTTATATAAATAAAAAGATTTAAATTAAATCTAAATCTTTTATCCTATTTGTTGTTTTGATAAATTTTTATTTATTGTAGATGTTCTGTTTTTTGGACTTTCAATTATAATATATTGAGCCATTCCAAATAAACTATTTCCTGTTGAAGTTGCATATTTATTTTTAAATTTAGTAGTTATTATATCATATGAATTTTCTACTTTATATTTACTTTCAATTTTTTTATAAAAATCACTTTTTGGATCTTGAAATTCATCAATCATTGGAATATAGGGTTTTTTACTTTTTATTTCTTTAATTGCTTCTAATAAAACTAATTGATAAATAACTCTATTTCTTCCTGGCATTATTTCTAATTGATCTAGAGTACTTTCTATATGTTTATAAGTTTTATATTCTTCTTCTGATACTTCTGTTTCTACCGTTAATACTAATGGTTTTTCTATTTCTCCAAATTTTCTTATTGTCTTATATTTTATTACATTTTCTTTTACTACACTTTTATCTGTTTTCACTTTATGTATCCTCCTTTTTGTAATTCGGCGGACAAAAAAAACACCGAATCTACTAATTTATTAGTGACTCCGTGCATATGAACGTGTAGGTGTTATCCCAAGACAGCTCACAAATTATTGCTTATGTCTTCTCACTTAATAAAAGTATATTATATTTTTTTTGATTTGTCAATTGCTGTTATTATAATATATTCTTAATCTTTTTTTTGATGAAAAAAAAGACTATATTAGTCTTTCCATAGTCCATGTATATTACAATATGCACAAACTTCTTCTAATTCTTGATCTATTTTAAAAGTTGCTTTTGGTGCAAATCCAGGTTCCAAATATTTAATTTGTTTACCTTTTTTTGTTTTTATAGCAATCCATTCAATAAAATGATTTTCCTCCATTGGATGTTCTGCTGTTCCAATCGTAATAGTTACTTCGTTATTACTTAATTCAACTGATGGCACATGTTTTTCATGAGATGCCTCTGTTGTATTAGGTATCATTTCTTTCATTTCTTCGTTACAACAAGTTAATTTAGTT
>CAYJDP010000053.1:1165-5696 GCA_964368975.1 uncultured Muribaculaceae bacterium | reverse complement strand
ATGTTTGGTATGGATTATATGAATCTGAATTACCTAAAGATGAGAGAATGAAAATATTCCATCCTAAGTATCAAGTTTCAATGGATAAAGTTCTAAAAGCTAGTAGTAATGTTAAAGTAATGCATTGTTTACCTGCTTCTAGAGAAGAAGAAATTTCTAGTGAAGTTATGGACTCAGAATATTCTGTTGTTTATGATCAATCAGAAAATAGATTAACTGCTCAAAGAGCGTTATTAATTTACTTCTTAGGTAAAACTGAAGAAGTAAATAGTATTATTGGTTAAGGGAGTATTTTATGAAAAAGAAGTTTAAATTAGTTGATGCTATTTTAGCTACTGTTTGTATTACGTTAGTTGCTGAAGCAACTACTCCAGTAGCTGCAATAGGAAATTCACAATATTTTTGGTGGATTTTATTAATACTTGCATTTTGTATACCTTATGGTTTAATTACTGCAGAATTAGGAAGTACTTATCCTAGTGAAGGTGGTATGTATACTTGGATTAAAAAAGCATTTGGTGCTAAATGGGCTGCAAGAACAGCTTGGAATTATTGGGTTAACTTCCCTTTATGGATTGCCAGTTTAGCAGTTGCTGTTACTGATGTAGTAGCAGGTATATTTGAATTAGAACTATCACTTATGTGGTTAGTTATTTTACAACTTGGTTATACTTGGTTAGTTACTTTACTTAGTTGTTCAAGAGTTAGTGAAAATAAATTACTTATTAACGCTGCTACTTTTTGTAAAGTATTATTAATGGTTTCTTTAGGAGCCTTAGGAATTTATGTTTATATTAAAACTGGAGAAAGTGCTAATCCAATATCTAGTGCTGCTGATTTATTACCAACTTTAGATTTATTAAGTTTATCTTTCTTATCAGTTATTATTTTTAATTTCTTAGGATTAGAAGTTGTTGCTTCTTATGCTGAGGATATGGAAAATCCTGGTAGAGATATTCCTAAAGCTGTATTAATTGGAGCTGGACTTATTGCATTTTTCTATTTATTACCAGCAACTGGTATAAATATAGCTATGTCTGCTGGTGATGCTGAAGCATCAGGCATTACTGAAAGTTTTGCAGTATTACTTACTAATTTAGGTATGGGAGTAGATTTTATTAGAGCAGTTATTATTGGAGTTGGGTTAATGTTTATTTATACATTAATTGCTAATATAGTATCTTGGTCTTTTGGAGTTCATTCTGTTGCTAAATTCAGTGCTGAAGATAAAGGATTACCTAAAGTGTTTACTAAAACTAATAAAGCAGGTGTTCCATATATGTCAGCTATATTAAGTGGTATTGTTGCTACTGTTATAGTTCTTATTGGTTTATTATTAAGTTATATTAATGAAGATTTAACTAATTTATTTTGGACATTCTTCTCATTAAGTTTAGTAACTTTATTATTAAGTTATGTTATGTTATTCTTAGCATTTATTAAATTACGTAAGACTGATAAAACTGAAAGAGCTTATAAAGTTCCAGGAAATGGTTTTGTTATTTCTTTAATTGGGTATGTCCCATTAATTTTATTAATTTTAAGTTTAATATTTACTATATTTATTGATTTTACTTGGGAATCAATTCAAGCTAATTTAGCTCTTATTATTGGTGTTATTGTTTCACTAATTGTTCAAGAAATATTAGCTTCACAAGTTAAGGAGAGTAAAAATGAAGAGAATAAATAGTGTTCCTAAAGCCGATGGTTTTAGAATGCCTGGGGAGTTCGAAAGTCATGATGGATGTTATATTATTTGGCCTGAGAGACCAGATAATTGGCGATTAGGTGGTAAACCTGCTCAACATGTATTTACTAAAGTTGCTGAAACTATAGCAAAATATGATAAGACTACTGTTTTAGTTAGTGCTAATCAGTATAATAATGCTAGAACTATGTTAGCTGATAACATTAGAGTTTTAGAAATGAGTAATAATGATTCTTGGATAAGAGATTGTGGTACTACTTTTGTTACTAATGGTAATGAAAGACGTGGTGTAAAATGGAATTTTAATGCTTGGGGTGGATTAGTTGATGGACTATACTTCCCTTGGGATAAAGATGATCAAATTGCTTATAAAATGTGTGAAGTTGAAGGTTGTGATTGTTATGATTATAGTGACTTTATATTAGAAGGTGGATCTATCCATGTTGATGGTGAAGGAACTTTAATTACAACTGAAGAATGTTTATTAAGTGAAGGTAGAAATTCTAATTTATCTAAAGAAGAGATTGAAAATAAATTAAAAGAGTCTTTAAATATTGAGAAAGTTATATGGTTAAAAAACGGTATATATAATGATGAAACTAATGGTCATGTTGATAATATTTGCAATTATGTTAGACCTGGAGTTGTTGTATTAGCATGGACTGATGATGTTAACGATCCTCAATATGCTATTTCTAAAGAAAATTTAGAAATTCTTGAAAATTCTGTTGATGCCAAAGGAAGAAAAATTGAGGTACATAAATTAATGTTACCAAAACCTATTTTAATTTCTAAAGATGAAAGTCTTGGTGTAGATACTGTTGATGGTACATTACCTAGGCAAGAAGGAGATAGATTAGCTGCATCATATGCAAATTATTATACAGCAAATAAAGCAATCATTTTACCTATATTTAATGATCCTGCAGATCAATTAGCTGTTAATTTATTAGCTAGTTTATATCCTGGTTATAAAATTGAACCTATTTATGCTAGAGAAATATTATTGGGTGGAGGTAATATTCACTGTATTACTCAACAAGTTCCTAAAATATAAATAAAGGCACTAACGTGCCTTTTTAACTTAAGGAGAATTTATGAAAAAGAAAAATAATAAAATTACTATTATAGATTCTATCTTAGCAGTTATCTGTATTGTAATTAGTATGGAAGCAATTACTCCTACTGCAGCTAGTAATAATTCACAATTTTTTTATTGGTTAATTATTTTAGTATTATTTTTTATTCCTTATACTTTAGTATCTACTGAACTTGGTACTACTTATCCTAGTGAATATGGATTATATGCTTGGGTAAAAAAAGCTTTAGGAAGAAACAATGGAGTTAGGTCTGCTTGGTATTATTGGGTTAACTTCCCTTTATGGATGTTATCTTTTGCCATATTATTTGGTGAATTAGCAAATATCTTATTTGATGGTAATTTAAGTACTTTAACTCTCATCATAATAGAAACATCTTTTTTAGCAGTAACTTGTTACTTCGGTACTAAAAGAGCTAATATGTTAGATGATATTATGGATGTAGGAGCTATATTTAAATTAATTCTTTTAGGAGGTATTATCTTTTTAGGTGTTTATTCATTCTTTAATTTTGGTAGTGCAACTGACTTTTCTATAAGTACTTTTAAACCAGATTTTAGTTTTGTAAGTTTATCAGTAATTGGGCTTTTATTATTTAATTTTACTGGATTAGAAATAGTTACTACTTTTACTAAAGATATGAAAAATGTAAAAAAACAATTACCTAAGACATTATTATTTAGTTCTATTTTAATTATTGTTTTTTATATAATACCTATTATATGTATGAAAATTATTACTCCTAGTTCTTCACTTAGTGCTTCTACTGGATTAATTGATAGTTATAGATTAGCTTTTGAAAATATTGGTTTTCATAATATGGTTTCTACAGCTATTATATTTATTTTAATATTAATGTTTATGTATATATTAGTTGCTATTATTATATCTTGGACATTTGGTATTAATTCTGTAGTTAGAAAAGTTGCTTTAGATGAAGGTCTTCCTAAATATATTTCTCATGTTAATAAAGATAATGTTCCTGATAATGTTTCTTTTATTAACTTTATCATCGCTTGTGGATTAGGTTTATTAGTAAAAATAGTTCCAGGTATTGGAGAGAATGTTTTTATGACAGTTTTTAGTACATCTGTAATAGTTTATTTATGTAGTTATTTATTTTTATTTATCAGTTTTTATAAACTTAGAAAAACTGATAGTAAAGAGAGAGTTTATAAAGTACCGGGTAATGATTTATTTTTAAAATTAATTTGTGTTATCCCTACTTTAATATTAATAATTGGTATTTTCTTTTTACTAGTACCAGAATTACATTCTGATATTACAAAATACCAATGGCCTATTATTATCACTTTTATTAGTATTATTTTAATAGGAGAATTATTTGTGAAATTTTGGAGGAAAATATGAAAAAAGTTATAGCTTTAGGTGGGAATGCGTTAGGTAATTCTCCTAAGGAACAGCAAGAAAATATTGCTAAAACAATTAAAAAAATGAAAGATCTTCTAGTTAATAATGAAGTTATTATTACTCATGGTAATGGTCCACAAGTTGGTGTTATTAATTTAGCATTTGAAGATTCTTATGAGAATGAAGATATACCTTATATGGCATTACCTGAATGTGGTGCTATGAGTCAAGGTTATATTGGTTATCATATTGCAAAAGAAGTTAGAGAGGTTTTTAGAAGAGATAATACTGATAAAAAAATCGCTTCAATTATTACTCAAGTAAAAGTTGATAAAAATGATAGTAATTTAGT
>CAYJDP010000053.1:0-1155 GCA_964368975.1 uncultured Muribaculaceae bacterium | reverse complement strand
CCTACTAAACCTATAGGTTTATTTTATGATAAAGAAATGGCAGACTTTTTAAGTAATAAAAATAATGAAGAGTTTGTTGAAGATAGTGGTCGTGGATATAGAAAAGTTGTTGCTAGTCCAAAACCTGTAGAAATTGAAGAGTTAGATACTATTAAACTATTACTTCAAAATAACCATGTTGTTGTTTGTTGTGGTGGTGGTGGTGTTCCTGTATTAATGCAAGATCCACTTATTGGAGTAAACGGAGTTATTGATAAAGATAATGTTAGTAGTTTACTTGCTACTAATATAGATGCTGATGAGTTAATTATTCTTACAGCTGTTGATACTGTTTGTATTAATTTTAATACAGAAAATCAAATTAATTTAGATTCTTTAACAGTCGCTGATGCTAAAAAGTATATTGAGGAAGGTCAGTTTGCTAAAGGAAGTATGTTACCTAAAATCGAAGCTGCTATTGCTTTTGTTGAAAAAACTGGTAACAAAGCATATATTACTTCTTTAGATAATATTGATAATTTAGATAAAGGTACTGTTATTACATTATAAAAAAAATGGAAACTAATTTAGTTTTCATTTTTCTTTTGCATTAATTTAGTTAAATATTCTTTTATTGAAATGTTGTTATTTACTTTTGAATATTCTTTTAATTGTAATATACTTATATCTTCTTTTGAACCTATATTCATATTAATTATGTATTTTACTAAGTTATTTTTTACTGTAGTAATTAACTCTTCTTCATTATTAAATATATGAATTCCTCTAAACATTTCAAATGCTGACTCAAATAAATATAATTTCTTTTTTTCTTTATAATATATAATTGTGTGAGTTGGATAATTATTTATATATGGTAGTTCAAAATATAAAAAGAATGTTTTCACTTCATAATTATTAGCTAAAAACCATTTTCTTGCTAATTCAACTTGGTCATAACAAGTACCTATTTTTGTTTTTAATAATTCAGTATTTGCTTGTACTATTCCTTTTGAATACCAGTTATCTGTATATTCCTTTTTTGAAGTATCAATATAACTTTTATTATTTATATCTATATATCCATATGTAATATTATCATTCATATAATTTAATAAATCTTGTGGAGTTTTTATATCTTTATAATTCATGATTCTCCTTAGTTATTTTTTATTT
>CAYJDP010000052.1:0-5980 GCA_964368975.1 uncultured Muribaculaceae bacterium | reverse complement strand
TTATGCCTTTTGATGCTTTGAAAGGATTTAGAGAAGCTTTAAAGATTAAGGAAAAAGAAGTTGTTGAAAAGGGTGAGTTTTTAAAATATAAAGATAAGAGTGAGAAATGATTTTTTAAAGATATAAATATATTGTTTATATCTTTTTTTATTATTTTTAAAAAAGTGTTGACAAATAGTTGTGTTATTAATATAATGTTAATAACAACTTGTGTTGATTTATTTTTATAACTTGTTATTAACAAAATGATAATAAGTAGATTGGAGGATTTATGAAAGTAAATAAAAGAGAAAGAGTTCTTGTAGTAGTCGATTTACTGAAAGGATTTGTTGATGAAGGTGCTTTAGCTGATAAAAGTATTCGTAATATTATTCCTGAAGTGGTAAATTTAGTTGAAGATTTTTTGGATAGTGGAGATGATGTTATTTTTATGAAAGATGCTCATACTGATGAATCTAGTGAGTTTTTATCTATACCTAAACATTGTGTTAAGGGAAGTGTTGAGTGTGAGATGGTTGATGAGTTAAGTATTTATTCAAATAGAGTTATATCAATTGAGAAGAATGCTATTTGTTCTACTGTAGTTGATTCATTTAGAAAAATTATTTTAGGAAATGAATTATTAAAAGAAGTAGTTATTGTAGGATGTGAGACTGATATGTGTGTACTTGGAGCAGCTATTCCTTTGAAGAGTGAGTTTAATCAGTTAAATAGAGATGTTAATGTAATTGTTCCGATGAATGGTGTTGCTACATTTAATAGTGAAAATCATAGAGCAGATGATATGAATAAGATGGCATTTAAAATAATGAGTGGTGCTGGGGTTAGTATAGTTAAAAAATATGAAAGAAGAGGTAAATAATATGGATAGATTAGTAAGAGATTATACTTTGAATACAGATCAATATCAAATAGCGATGATGTATTCTTATTTTAAAGAAGGGATGCATGAGAAGACTGCTGTGTTTGATTTATTTAATAGAAGATTTCCTGAAAATTTAGGTTATGGTATTATGGCAGGTCTTGATAAGATAATTCCTTATATTGAGAATTTACATTTTAGTGATGACAGTATAAGTTATTTAGAAGAGATGGGTTATGATAGTGATTTTATTGATTATATGAGGGATTTTAAATTTAATGGTACTATTAAGGCTGTTGTTGATGGAACACCGATATTTCCAAATACTCCTGTTATTACAGTAGAAGCTTCAATATTAGAAGCTCAAATAATTGAAACTTTTATGTTATCAGTTATAAATGGAGCAACACTTGCAAGTAGTAATGCTAGAAAAATAGTTGAGGCAGCTTCAGGTAGAGGAGTTTTAGAGTTTGGTTCTAGAAGAGCAGTTACTCCAGAGTCTTCACTTGATGGTGCTATTTATGGAGTAATGGCAGGTTGTGTTGGTACTAGTAATGTTATGGCAGCTAGAATGATGAAAATTAAACCTAGTGGAACACAGGCTCATAGTTTTATAGAGGCTTTTGAAGAAGAGTTAGATGCTTTTAAATCTTTTGCAAAGAGTCAACCTAATAATTGTACTTTACTTGTTGATACTTATGATACTTTAAAGAGTGGACTTCCTAATGCTATTGAGACTTTTAAATGGATGGAAGAAAATAATATGTCTGTTGATAATATAGGAATTAGAATTGATTCTGGGGACTTAGCTTATTTATCAAAAGAGGCTCGTCGTATGTTAGTAGATGCTGGATATGATCAAGCTAAGATAGTTTTAAGTAATGGATTAAAAGCTGAGACAATTGAATCATTAATTTTACAAGGAGCAGAGTTTGATGTTTTAGGAGTAGGAGATAATATTGCTAAACCAGAGGGGAATATGGGATTTGTTTATAAGTTAGTTGCAGTAAAAGAAAATGATAAATATATTCCACGTATTAAGTTAAGTGGTGATGCTTTTAAAGTTACTAATCCTGGGTATAAAAAAGTTTATAGAGCTTATGATAATGATAATGGTTATGCTATAGCAGATGTTGTTACTTTTCATGATAAAGAGATAACTGACGAATGTAATATAGTTAGTTTTTCTGATAATTCAAATAAAAAGAGTATTTCTAATTTTAAATTAAGAGATTTACAAGAAGTTATTTTTGAGAAGGGCAAATTAGTTTACGAACAACCTGATTTAATGACTGTTAGAGAGTATTGTAATAGGGAAATGGAGACTTTATATCCTGAAGTTAAAAGAAGTTTAAATCCGCATTTATATTATGTAGATGGTACAAGTGATTATGTTGATTTTAAAAATGAGATGATTTTTAAGACTAAAAATAAAGTTAAGAGTAAGTGAGTTGTTTACAATATTTTTAATTAGTGATTTAATAATTTATAGGAGAGTGTTATGAGAGAAGAAAAGTTAAAACAATTAAAAGAATATATTGAATTATTAGGTGCTAAAAAAAGAGAATTAGTAGAATCTAATAGTGGGTTTTTATCAATAGAAAAATATGATATTACTTTGGGTAATGGGGATATTATAAGACGTGAGAAAATATTAAAAAATAAATTAGATGGTAGTGCTGTTATAATGTTACCTATTACAGAAGATGGTGAATACTTAGTTGCGGTTGAACCTAGAGTATTTACTAAGTTAGGTTCTGATGCTGGATTTCCTGCAGGGTATATAGATAAAGGTGAGGATAAGACTTTAGCTGTTAGACGTGAGTTGTTAGAAGAAACTGGTTATGAAGTAAAAGAAGTATATCATATGGGTAGTTTTTATCAAGATCAAGGATGTTCTGGGGCTCTTAATGAATATTTTATTGGAGTTGGTGCTAAAAAAGTAGGAGAGCAAGCTCTTGATGAAGGTGAGTATGTTAAGTACATGACTTTTTCTAGAGAAGAAGTAGGTGAATTAATAGATTTAGGTTATATGGGTGGATTAAATAATGCTTATATATATGAGAAAAGTAAGAGTTTTGTTAAGGAGAAGGGTATATGAGAAAACATGGATTTGTAAAAGTTGCTGCTTTAAAGAGTGAAATGCGAGTAGGAGATATATCTTTTAATGTAGATGAGATAATAAAAGAGACTAAAGTGTCATATGAGTTAGGTGTTGGTATTGTTGTTACTCCGGAATTATCAATGACGGGTTATACTTGTGGAGATTTATTTAGACATGATTGTTTATTAGAAAAGGTTAATATTGAATTAAAAAGATTAGTTGAATCTTTAAAAAATATTGATATTGTTTTAATAGTAGGTATGCCTTTAATGATTAAGTCATCATTATATAATGTTGCAGTTGTTATTAATAAAGGGGAAATACTTGGAATAGTTCCTAAAATTAATATTCCAAATAATAATGAATTTTATGAGAAGAGATGGTTTAAGTCAGGGATTGATTTAAATACTTATGTTAATTTATTTGGAAAAGATATTTTAGTTTCACCATATATTATATTTAGTGATATTAATAATTCTTTAAATAGATTTAGTATTGAAGTATGTGAAGATTTATGGGTAGCTAATTGTCCTTCGATTGAACATTCTTTAGCTGGTGCTAATATTATATTTAATCCATCTGCTAGTCCGGAAGTTATTGGTAAGAAAGAATATCGTAGAGATTTAGTTAAGGTGACTAGTGCTAAAGAGATAGGTGGATATGTTTATTGTTCTAGTGGGATTTGTGAATCTTCTTCTGATTTAGTTTTTTCAGGACATTTACTTATTTGTGAAAATGGAACTATTTTAAAAGAAGATATGAGTTATGATTTTTCTTCTAAATTAATAATTAGTGATATTGATGTTAAGAGATTATCATATGATAGAATTAATAATAGTAATTATAGTGAATTAAATAATTCTAAGTATGTAGATATTTCTTTTACTATTAAAGATTCTTCTTCTATTGATAGAGAG
This sequence comes from uncultured Muribaculaceae bacterium, assembly GCA_964368975.1. Classification (GTDB taxonomy): domain Bacteria; phylum Bacillota_I; class Bacilli_A; order RF39; family UBA660; genus CAYJDP01. The sequence goes on along the minus strand of CAYJDP010000052.1, from coordinate 2,097 downwards.
TATGTTCAGTACCCATTTGTATCAAGTGACTTAAGTAAGAGAAGTTTGATATGTGAAGAGATATTACAATTACAAAGTAGTGGTCTTGCTAAGAGACTAAAACATATTGGATGTAATAAAACGGTAATTGGTATTTCTGGGGGACTTGATTCTACTTTGGCTTTTTTAGTAATAGTTGAGGCTTATAAGAAATTAGGTATTTCAAATGAAAATATTATTGCTGTTACAATGCCAGGATTTGGTACTACTGATAGAACTTATGATAATGCTTGTAATTTAGTAAAAGATTATGGTGCTACTTTGGTAGAGGTAAATATAAGAGATGCATGTTTACAGCATTTTAAAGATATAGGTATTGGAGAAGATTTAAGTATAACTTATGAAAATTCTCAAGCACGTGAGCGTACTCAAATACTAATGGATATTGCTAATAAAGAAAATGGGTTAGTTATAGGAACAGGAGACTTATCAGAGTTGATACTTGGATGGTGTACTTATAATGGAGATCATATGAGTATGTATGCAGTTAATAGTGGTGTTCCAAAAACTTTAGTTAGATATATAGTTGAGTATGTTGCTAGTATAAATAATAATAAAGTTTTACTTGATATATTAGATACTCCAATTAGTCCAGAATTACTTCCTCCAGATGAGAGCGGTAATATAGTACAAGAGACTGAAAGTAAAATAGGTCCTTATGTGTTACATGATTTTTTCTTATATCATTTTTTAAGATATGGTGCTAGTATGGAAAAGATATTATATTTAGCTAAGATAGTTTTTGTAAATAGTTATACTGAAAAAGAATTAAAAAAATGGTTAAGAGTTTTTTGTAATAGATTTTTTTCTCAACAATTTAAAAGAAATTGTTTACCAGACTCTATAAAAATAGGTTCTATTAGTGTTAGTCCTAGAGGAGATTTAAGAATGCCTAGTGATATGAGTAATAGTGCTTTTATAAATAATATAGATTGGGAGTAGATAATATGAGAATTGGGGTATTTTGTGGTTCATTTAATCCTGTTCATAAAACTCATGAATTGATAGGGTTAGAATTAATAAATAATAATTATTTAGATAAAATTATTTATGTTCCTAATTCTAGTTATTATGAAAAAGAGGGGTTAATTGGAGAAGTTGATCGTTATAATATGCTAAATATTATGTGTAGTAAGTATGATGATTTTAGTGTTTGTGATTTTGAATTAGGTAAGAATGAATTTATTTATACATATTTAACTTTGGATTATTTAGCTAGTAAATATAGTGATGATGAGATTATTTTAATAATGGGTAGTGATAATTATTTGTATTTTGATGAGTGGTATAATTATGAATATATAATTAATGCTTATAAAGTTCTTGTTACTAAAAGAAAAGGTATTTCATTAGATATAGATGAAGAAATTGTAGAAGTAGTTGATTTAGATACTGATAGTTTATCTTCTACTTATGTAAGAGGTTTATTAAGTGAAATGGATTATGTAGGACTTAATAATTTATTGGATAATGAGGTACTTGATTATATAAAAAATAATAAATTATATGAGGTGGATAATGAAGAGGATTGTAGATAAATTAATTAATTTAAATAAGACTATTTCAACTATGGAGTCTTGTACTGGAGGATATATTGCTAGTAGTATTACTAATATAGAAGGGGCTTCTTCTATACTTAAATTTAGCGCTGTTACTTATTCAAATGAATTTAAGATATTAATGGGAGTTGATTCTTTATTAATAGATAAGTATTCTGTTTATAGTAAGGAAGTTGCAATAGATATGGCTAAGGCTATTAGTAAGTATTCTTCTAGTAATTATGGAGTAGGTATTACTGGAAGAATTAATCGAGAAGATATTAATAATATTGGTGGAGATGTTAATAAAATATATATTTGTATTTTTGATAGAGACATTAATAGAGAATATTTATTAGAAGTAGATGCTATTGATGGTACGAGGTTAGAAAATAAAAAATATATTTTATCTTTAATAGAAGATAAATTAGAGGAAGTGTTATTTAATGAAGAGGAAAATAAATAAAGTTAGAGTATTTTCTAATGATAATGATAAGTGTAGAGTAATAGAGTCTTCTTT
>CAYJDP010000051.1:0-6048 GCA_964368975.1 uncultured Muribaculaceae bacterium | reverse complement strand
ACAATCCATTATCAGTAGTTACTAACTTAGTAATAAATCTTGAAAATATTGACAAATTAATTAATCAACAAACAAGAATGATAAAAGGTTATAAAGATGGATTGTTTACTGATGAACAAACTGTAACTGAAAATGGTCAAGAAAGAACAATAGAAGATTGTCAAACAGAAAAAGCTAAATACGAAAAATGGAAAGAATTTTTAACAGAAGTAAATGCAATTTTCCCAGAAAACAAAGTGGAAATATTAGTAAAATCGAAATAAATAAGGAGTAGTCAATTATGGAAAATACAATAGATAATTTAATTTTAACTATGAATCAAGAACAAGTTGAACAAGTTTTAAATATTATAAACTCACTAGGGCAAGAAGGTAAATATAAGTTAAGTGATGAAAATAAAGCTATATTATCTGATTTATCTATATTAACAACTGAAGAAGAAATTAAAGCATTTGCTAAAACTATATGTAACAAAGAAGAAAATTTAGCAAAATATATTATTGAAAAAACATTAGAAAAAGATAAAAAATTAGATAACTTAACAGACGAGCAATTAAAATATTATTGTGAAGCAATAATTGAATTAACTGAAAAATTTGTTGATGAAGATGAAGTTAAAAATATTAAAGAAGATTTTGATAATGCTAATGAAAAGGGAAAAAAGAAATTATTAAAAAAACATAATTATCAAGTTATTAATGAAGCAATAAACGAGTATAAAATTAACTCAAAAACAGAAGTATCAGAAGAAACTGAAGATGAAGTGGAAGAAGAAAAAAGTATTAGCGAAATATTTACGCAAGGAATTAATAAATTTGCTTCGATTAATCAATTATCTAAAATAAGTCTTTTAAAAGATTTGATGAAAGAATGGAAAAGAACCAAAAAATGTGAAAATAAAACTGAAAAGAAGAAAAAAAGTCTAATTAAACGAATATTTAATAAGAAAAATTTAAAAAGAGCAGCAACAATAGCTTTAGTAGCTTCATCTATAGTCTTACTAGGATCATTTAATCCAGTTGCTGCAGCAAGTGATTTCACAGCATTAATAGCAGTAGCAAAAGTTGCACTTCCTGTTTCAATAGCAGCTTTAGCATCAACTAAAGTTGTACCTGGAATTGTTAATTTAGTTAAGAAAAAGAAATCAAAAACAAAAAGAATAAAAGGTAAAGTAAATAATAATATAATTACTGATGTAACAAAGTTAAGACTAGAAAAAATATTAGATGAATTTACTAATTCTACAAACACCACGATAATAGATAACTCTAAAAACAATAGTGAAAAGAAAGCTAAAACAATAGAAAATCCTACAAATACTAAAGTAGTAGATAGTGATGTTGATACTGCAGAAAGCAAAATAAAAAAAATAAATTTAAATACTGAAAACATTGATAAAAAAATTGAGCAAAATCTCCTGATTTGTAAAGGATATGAAAAAGGTTTATTTGTTGAAGGAGAACGTGTAGTTATAAATGGTGTAGAAAAAACTGCAGCAAACTGCCAAAAGGAAATAGAAAAATTAAAAAAAATGAGAGATGGAATTAAAGGTAATCTAGGTAATGAATTAACTGAAAAACAAAATTCTCTTGTTAAAAAAAATAAAAGATAGAACCAACTATCTTTTTTTCTAAAAAACATTGAAAAATAATAAAATAATTGATATAATATAAACCAAGTTTAGAGAACACATATATATGAACTATAAAGGAAAGATAGGTGTATTGTTATGCTAAGAATGCCAATTCGTAATAAGGGGAAAATTTTTAATTTAGAAGTTAGTCTAAAAGGAACAGTTGTTCCTAAAAAATCATCTCCTCAAATTATAGATATAGGTGGAAGAACATTTGATTCTACAAATATGAATATATCCGTTCTAGATTTAATTAGAACTAATAGTAGATATTTATATGATAAAAAGTATTATGTAACATCAAAAGAATCTACTTTATCAAATAAGACAGTAACATATCAATTACCTACACCCCAAGAAAAAACTGACTTAGGACTTGAAAATCTATATTATATCGGATTAGTTGATTTATTAAAAAATGAACCTGAAAATAAAAAAGGTAGAATAATTTCTTTAAAAGATTTAGGATTATTTTCAGATATTGGACAAGATGAATTAACTATAATTAAACAAGTAACTAATAATATTAACGATTTAGAAAAAAGAGAAGCTATGTTAAATAATTTTGGAATAAAAAATTTAAAATCTAGATATAATTTCTTACAACAATTTAACTTTTCTATTGTTGATAGTGCAATAGAAAAAGAAAAATTTAATTCTGTATTAGAGTTCTTTGATGATACTAATAGTAAGTTATCGCATGAGTTAAATAAATATAATAAAGCATTAGATGGTAATACTGAAGAAATGAGAAAGATATTTATAATATCAAAAGCTGTTACAAATTCAACTTTAGAATTAATTGAATCAAAAAGATTAGTAAAGGTAAATAAAGATGAGCAAAGAGCAGCATAAGTTTTCTAGAATTGAAAAACTTATTGGAGAAGATAATTTAACTCTTTTAAAAAATAAAACTGTTCTTATAGTTGGAATTGGTGGAGTAGGTGGTTCTTGTTTAGAGTCACTTGTAAGAAGTGGAATTGAAAATATAATTATAATAGATCCAGACATTGTAGATATTACTAATATTAATAGACAAATTATTGCACTTAATTCAACTGTTGGTAAAAAGAAAGTTGATGTATTTAAAGAAAGAATTAACGATATAAATAATAATTGTAAAGTTGAAGTATTAGATACCTTTTTAACTAAGGAGAATATTAATATAATAGATAATTATAAAATAGATTTTTTAGTAGATGCTTGTGATACAATTGATACTAAAAAAGCAATTATAAATAAGTGTTTAGAAAATAATATAGAATTTATTACCTCGTTAGGTACTGGAAATAAATTAGATCCATCATTATTAGAAATAACTGAAATAAAAAAGACAATAAATGATCCACTTGCAAGAATATTAAGAAAGTTTGTTAAAGACAATAAAATCAAAAATAAAATAATGGTTTTAGCATCAACTGAACTACCGATAAAACAGTCAGATAGAGTAGTAGCATCAACATCATTTGTACCAAATTCTGCTGGACTTTTAATAGCAAGTCATATTATTAGAAAATTTATTTGTAAATAAATGTAAAGTTTCTTCTGAAACTTTATTTTTTTGTTTATTTTATTTACTTTTAATCAATATATAAGTAAAATATAAGTAACCAGTGGTAATAAGTGGTGAAATGTGGGGGATTTTATGTTTATAGGTGAATATCATCATAATATAGATGATAAATCAAGATTAATAATACCTTCAAAGTTTAGAGCGAAACTAGGCGAAAGTTTTATTGTGACTAGAGGTATTGAAAATTGTCTATATGCATATTCAGAAAGTGATTGGCAAGCAATTGTTAATAAACTTGAAACTCTACCATTTACTAAAAAAGATGCAAGAAACTTTATGCGTTTCTTCTTATCAGGTGCCACTGAGGCAGAATTTGACAAACAAGGACGTATTAAAATAACGTCTCCATTAATTAATTATGCTAACATCGAGAAAGAATGTATCGTTGTTGGAACAGGATCTAGATTTGAAATATGGTCTAAAGATTCTTGGGATAATTATTTTAATTCTGCAAAAGACAGCATGGAAGATATAGCTGAAAATTTATTTAATGAGGGTGTAGGTATATGAAAAAACATATAAGTGTTTTATTAGAGGAAACGGTTGATTCTCTAAATTTAAACAACAATTCAATAGCAGTTGACTGCACACTAGGCTATGCTGGACACAGTAGTGAAATATTAAAAAGAATAAAAAGTGGTTACTTATTCGCCTTTGACCAAGATAGTGAAGCAATTCGGTATAGTACCGACCGTCTAAATAAGGTTGGTACTAACTTCACTATTATTAAAAGTAATTTTGTACACTTAGAAGAAAAACTAAGAGAAGTTACGGATAAAAAGGTAGATGCAATAATGTTTGACTTAGGAGTATCATCTCCTCAATTAGATGAAGCTGAAAGAGGTTTTTCTTATCATAATGATTCTAAATTAGATATGAGAATGGATCAAGATGCAAAACTATCAGCGTATGAAGTAGTAAATGAATATCCAAGACATGAACTTGTCAATATATTTGAAAAATATGGAGAAGATAAATTTGCTAAAAATATCGCTAAAAAAATAGTTGAGTATCGCGAAGAAAAAAATATTGAAACAACATTGGAACTAGTAGAAATAATAAAAACTGCAGTACCTATGAAATTTAGAAAAGATAAGCATCCAGGAAGACAAATATTTCAAGCAATAAGAATAGAAGTAAATAAAGAATTAGATGTTATAAGACCAGCACTTGATCAAGCATTAAATTTATTAAATGTTAATGGTAGAGTAGCAGTAATAACATTTCATTCACTAGAAGATAGATTAGTTAAAAAGTATTTTAAAGAAAAATGCTTAATTGACCCAAAAGTAAAAGGATTACCTAATATTCCTTTAGAAAATTTACCTGACTATAAATTAGTAGTAAATAAGGCAATAGAGCCATCTAAAGAAGAAATAGAAATAAATCCTAGAGCTAGAAGTGCAAAACTTAGAGTAATAGAAAAAGTAAAATAATAGAAAGGAGAAAGTATGAAAAAAACAAAAAAGCAAAAGAGATTAAAAATGACAAAGTTTGAAAGATTATTATATACTTGTGCAGTTTTCCTTATATTAGTATCCCCAATTTCTATAGTATTTTCTAAAGCAACTCTTTCTCAAATTAACTTTGAAGTAGAGCAACAAAAACAATTAATAGAAGAACAGAAAAAAACCAATGAAGGATTAGTAATGACAATAAATGAATTAGCGTCACTTACAAAGATACAACAAGTTGCACAAGAACAAGGTTTGAGTTATAATAATAGTAATATTAAAACAATAACTGAGTAGAAAGAAGTGATTTAATTGAAAAAGAAAAAGAGAACAAATAATATTCAATTCCCAAAGATTACAATATTATTGACTCTTTTTTTGTTTATAGTAATATCTGTTAGAGGAGTATTTTTAGCTGTATCTACTGAAGTAGATGGAGTTAATTTAGAAACACTTGCAAGTAAAAGAACAACTACTACAGAAGTAATTGAAGCTCAAAGAGGAAGTATTTATTCATCAGATAATGAAATACTAGCACAAAATGTTTCTTCTTATAAAGTAATAGCGTATTTAGAAGAGGAAAGAACAATAGATGAAAATAAACCAGAACATGTAGTTGACAAAGAACTTACTGCAAATTCTTTATCTCCTATATTAAATATTCCGGTAGAAGAAATTTTAGAAAATTTATCAAAAGAAAATGCTTATCAAACAGAGTTTGGTGCTAATGGAAAAGGTTTAAGTGAATTAGTAAAAAAACAAATTGAAGATTTAAATCTTCCAGGAATTGATTTTATAGAGAGTTATAAAAGATATTATCCTAAAGGGGATTTTGCTTCATATACTGTAGGTTATGCTAAAACAGTTGTAGATGAAGAAACTCAGACAGAAGAAGTAATTGGAGAAATGGGAATAGAAAAACAATATGATTCTATTTTAAAGGGAGAAGATGGTTACATAACTTATCAAAAAGATTTACAAGGATATAAAATAGCAGATACTAATGAAATGGTAGAAGATGCAACAGCTGGAAAAGATATTTATTTAACTATTGACAGTAATATTCAGTTTTTTGTAGAACAAGCTTTAAATACTGCAATGATAGAACATGGATATGAATGGTTTAATATAACAATAGCTGATGCTAAAACTGGAGCAATCCTTGCAACGTCAACTGCACCATCATTTGATCCAAATATAAGAGATATAACAAATTACTTAGATTATACAGTTTCCCTTCCTTATGAACCAGGTTCAACTATGAAAACATTTACTTATATGGCAGCAATGGAAAATGGCTTATATGATACAACGAAAACATACAAATCAGGAACTTATGTAACAACAGATGGTACTGAAATAGGTGATTGGGATAGAGCAGGATGGGG
>CAYJDP010000050.1:0-6140 GCA_964368975.1 uncultured Muribaculaceae bacterium | reverse complement strand
GCCTGCATCTACCACTACTTTTTTTGCCATTTAAAATCACCTATATTAATATATGATATAGGCGATTATTTGTTAATTATTTATCTTCTCCAAAATAAGATATTGCTTGTGTGGGACATAAGTCTCCACATCCATGACAACCATCATGACAGTTATCTGGATTTTTTACTACTGGTGTAGGACTTTGTTCTTTATCATAAACATCACTTCTACATTTATTTATACAAGCACTACATTCTATACATTTTTCTTTATCTATTTGTGGATACCAAGTTTTTGACATATTATTTTCTCCTTTAAAACTTTTCATACAATACATGATTATAAGTTATATTATTATCATTGTTTTCTTTTAGAATTGTTTTTTTGTAATCTTCTTTATTAAAGTTTGGAAAGAATACATCTGCTTTTGTAGATAGAGGTACTTCTGTTAAATATAATTTAGTAGCGTAGTCTATAAAATAATTATATATTTTGGCTCCACCTATTACAAATATTTCTTCTGGTGTATTTAAATATTTTTCTAATACTTCTTCTTTTGTCATTATAATTACATTATCAAAGTTATCTCTAGTTATTACAATATTTTCTCTATTAGGTAATGGTCTTCCTATTGATATAAAGGTATTATGTCCCATTACTATTTTTTTACTAGTAGTTGTTTCTTTAAAGAATTTTAAATCATTAGGTAGGTGCCATAATAAATTATTATTTAGTCCTAGTTCATTATTTTTACCTATTACTGCTATTATAGAAATCATACTGCAACGTCCATTGATATTTTACCTCTATGTTCATAGTTTTCTAATTTTATATCTAGTAGTTCTTTTGAATTATCAAATTTATAGAAGTCTTTTATTTCTTTATTAATCCATAATTTTGGTGCTGGTAAGTCTTCCATAGTTTTATATCTATTTATTTGCTCTTTAATACCATCTATTTGATTAACATAAATATGTACATCTTTTGAATTATAATAAAGTTTTCCTGGTTTTAATCCAGTAACTTGCGCTAGTAGATGTATTAATACTGCATATTGAGTTATATTAAAAGGCATTCCTAATGGTACATCATTACTTCTACAAGTTACTACTGCATTTAGTTTACCATCAGTTACATCCCACATAGAATTCCATACACAAGATGGTAATACTGCTGTTTTAAGTAGACTTTCATCCCATAGTGACATAATCATTCTTCTATCTGTTTGATTATTATTTAATTTATCTAATAGTTGATCTATTAATTTATATTTATTTACTACATAACCATAAGCTGTTCCTATAGTATGTGCATATTTTTTATCAAATTTTCTATTTTGATAATTTCCATTTTCATCTATTTGCCATTCATTCCATATTTTTACATTTCTTTCTTGTAACCATCTTACATCATTAGATTGTGCTTGGTAAAACCATAACATTTCTATTACAGCTGACTTGAATGCTACAAATTTTGTTGTAAGAATAGGAAATTCATCACTTAAATCAAATTCAAAAGATTTAAATGGTAATTTAATAGTATCAATACCTGTTCTATTTTCTACTCTTGTTCCTTTTTCTAATATTTCTTCTAATAAATCATTGTATATTTTATCCCATTTTGCCATAATACTTACTCCTTAATTTATAACCTTATAGTTTTTTGTTAAATTTAATACTTGTTTTTTTAGTTTTTCTAAAACTTTTTCATTATCATGATTTTCTAATGCTTCAATAATTATATTAGCAACTTCGATAAATTCTTTTTCTTTAAATCCTCTAGTAGTCATTGCTGGAGTTCCTAGTCTTATACCACTTGTTACCATTGGAGAGTTTTGATCATTTGGTATAGTATTTTTATTTACTGTTATATATATTTCATCTAATATTTTTTCTGCTTGTTTACCTGTTAAATTAAATTTTGTATTTACATCTAGTAATAGTAAATGGTTATCTGTTCCATCTGATATTACTTTACATCCTTTTGAGATAAATTCATTACTAAATGTTTTAGCGTTATCTACTACTGATTTCATATAAGTAGTAAAGTCTTCATTTAGTGCTTCATAGAAACATTGCGCTTTAGCTGCAATAACATGCATTAGTGGTCCACCTTGCATACCAGGGAATACTACTTTATTTATTTTTTTAGCTATTTCTTCATTATTAGTAAGTACAATTCCTCCACGAGGTCCTCTTAGGGTTTTATGAGTAGTTGATGTTACTACATCAGCATATTCAATTGGACTATTATGTAGTTTTGCTGCTACTAGTCCTGCTATATGAGCCATATCTACCATTAAGTATGCTCCTACTTTATCAGCGATTTCTTTAAACTTTTTAAAATCTATTTCTCTTGAATATGCTGATGCTCCTGCTATTATCATTTTAGGTTTATTTTCAATAGCTATTTTTTCTAGTTCTTGATAATCTATTAATCCTGTTTCTAAATTTACATCATAACTTATTATTTCATAATCTGTTCCACTAAAGTTTAGAGGATGTCCATGAGTTAAGTGTCCCCCATTAGATAAATTCATTCCCATTACTTTATCTTTATGATTTAATAATGCTCTATATACTGCCATATTAGCACTTGATCCTGAATGAGGTTGTACATTTGCATATTTACAATTAAATAATTCTTTTAAATACTCAATTGCTTTTTCTTCAAAAATATCTACATATTCACATCCACCATAATATCTTCTAGAAGGATAACCTTCTGCATATTTATTTGTTAATATACTTCCTTGTAATTCTAATACATCTTTAGATACATAATTTTCTGACGCTATTAACTCTATATTATTTTCTTGTCTTTTTAATTCTTTTTCTAGTGCTTCTTTTAATACTTTATCCATATTACCTTTTCCCTCCATATAATTACCAAATGATATAGTAAAATATCATCCTTAATAAAATTATACATAATATTTTTTTATAAGTAAATCTATTTCATTAAATATTTTAATTCATTATATCTTTATCTTAATTAAACTTTGATATGTGTGTTATAATTATATAAATTAACATATTTATGAATAAGAGGTATTATTATGAAGAGAATTATTTTAACAATTTTAATTATTATTTTTATTTGTTTTTTTATACTTATTATATATGTTAATAATAAATATAAAAATATAAATAGTGAAATAAGATTAGTAGGATTTGTTGCTGATTTATTTGTGAATTTTGATGATGTTGATTCTTTAATGAAATTAAGTAATAATAGGATAAATATCCCTTATGAAATGAATGGTGATATTATATTGGAAGAAGAATATATTGATACTGAAAATGGTAAAATTAAAGTTTATATTATGAAAAGTAAAAAGTCTAGTGATGATGAGGTTGGTCTTTTATGGTTACATGGTGGGGGTCTTGCTATGAAGAGTCCTGAAGATGAATTTTTTTTAATGGAGAAATTTGTTTTAGAAAATAATTCGGTAGTAATATCTCCTGAATATACTTTGTCAGTTGAAGAAATTTTTCCAAGAGCAATTAATGATTGCTATAATACTTTAGTTTGGATGAAAGATAATGCTGAATATTTAGGAATTAATGATAACCAAATATTTGTTGGTGGTGGTAGTGCTGGAGGTGGTTTAGCTGCTTCTTTGGCATTAATGGCTAGAGATAAAGAAGAAGTTAATATTGCTTATTTAATGGCTTTATATCCGATGATTAATCACTATAATATTAGTGATGAAGATGATTCTTTTATTTGGGATAAACATAAAAATAAAATAGCTTGGGAATTATATTTAGGTAGTGGTTATGATCCTAGTAAAGTAAGTAAATATGCTGCTGCTTTAGTTGAAGATGATTTTTCTGACTTACCACCTACTTATTCTTTTGTTGGTGACCAAGATCCATTTTATGAAGATACTTTAGAGTATGTTAATAAATTAAGTAGAGATGGTAATTTAGTTAATTTAGATGTTTATGAAGGTGCCTATCATGCTTTTGATATTACATGTAGTTTTTGTGATATAAGTATAGAAGCTTGGGATAAACTAATGGATGAATATAATTATGCGAGTGAGCATTACTATGTAGAACAAAAAATAGAAAACTAGTTGTTTTCTATTTTTTTGCAATGTTTATTACATCTTTTATAAAATTATCTTTAGCTTTTGTATATTTATCACGATCATTTTTATAACTTTTTGCTAGGTCTTCTTTTAATTTTTGATACTCTAGTAATTTTATTTTATTAGTTCTTAAATAATCTCTAAACAATAGTGTTTCTTTATAATCTTCACTTGTAATTTCCATTATATGAATGAAATGTGTTCTATTATTAATTGGTCCTATTCTCATAAACACTTCACCTTCAGCAGAATTTTCTTTTACTGAATACTTTTGGTTATCTTTTACTAACTCTTGATAATAAGTCCAATCTTTTAATTTATCTACTCCTATAGCAATATCAATTATTGGTTTTGCTGCTAAATCTTTTATTGAAGTTGAACCTACATGTTCTATGGTAATAGCTTCTTCTTTAAATATTTCTTTTAATTCTTTTTTTGTGTTATTAAAAATATTTTCCCATTCTGTTTGATGGTCTTCTAATTTCACAAAACCTTTAGGTAACCCTATTTTTTCTAATAACCATAATTCATCATTATACATAATTATACTTTGTAAATTATTTTTTTTTGCAAATGAATTAATTGCTTTAAATACTTTTGGTATAAAATAATAATTTTCTAATTCTTTTTTATTACAATTTTCATTTACTATAAAATTTACTATAAAATTATTTTTATCTTTTTTTATTGTTATATCTTCGATTGATAAAAATTCTTTATTCCCTTTTATATTTACTCCTGCAGGTGCTACTCGTGATTTTTTAATATCTAATTTATCTGCAAGTACTAATACTACTGTCATTATATCATCACTATCAAAGCCTACTCGATGATTTTTTATTGCAGATAAAATTCTTTCTTTTAATTTTATTTCTTTATTTTCCAGGTATTTTTTTGCTAATTCATAACTTCTTATTTCATGATTTTCTTTTCCTTCTAGACATCCTAAATCATGTAATATTGCTGCTATTTTTATACCTTCTATTTCTTCAATTGTACAATTTAATTCTTTTAAAATAGTTGATGCTAATTCCATTACATTTATAGCATGAGTTAAATCATGATAGGCATAGCCACTTATATCATTATCTTCGTGTTCTTTTATCCTTTTATAAATATCAAGTATATACTCATCTTGAAGTATTTGCTCTAACATAAATCCTCCTTTTTTTATATTTTATCATTTTTAATTCTTATTATCAATTTATATATACAATTATTTATACTCATGATATACTCATAATATAGGGATAATATGCAAATATTCATTATATATTAGTTGTAATTATTCACTATATTAGAAGGGAGAGTTTTTTATGGAAAAAACTAAAAATTTTATTGACACAAGTGATTTTTCTAAAGAAGAATTACTAACTTTAGTAGATTTAGGTATTAGAGTAAAAAGACACATTAAAAGTGGAAAATATCTAGATGTATTAAATCACAAAACTTTAGGAATGATTTTTGAGCAATCATCTACTAGAACTAGAGTTTCTTTTGAGACAGCAATGACTCAATTAGGAGGTCATGCACAGTATTTGGCTCCAGGTCAAATTCAAATGGGAGCTCATGAATCATTAAAAGATACTTCTATCGTATTAGGTAGATTAGTAGATATTTTAATGGCTCGTGTTGCTACACATGAAAGTGTTGAAATTTTAGCAGAGCATGCAGGTATTCCTGTTATTAATGGAATGAGTGATTACAATCACCCTACTCAAGAAATTGGGGATCTAATTACAATGTTCGAACATAAACCTATGGATAAGAATTTTGAAGATTTAAAAGTTGTTTTCTTTGGTGATGCTACTCAAGTTTGTGCATCATTAATGATGGCAGTTACTAAATTAGGTGGTAACTTTGTTCAATATGGACCTAAAGGTTTTCAATTAAATGAACATTTCCAAGAAATCGCTAGAAAAAATTGTGAAGAATCTGGTGGTACTTTTACTATAACTGAAGATTTTGATGAAGCTGTTTTAAATGCTGATTTTATTTATACTGATGTTTGGTATGGATTATATGAATCTGAATTACCTAAAGATGAGAGAATGAAAAT
>CAYJDP010000049.1:1390-6345 GCA_964368975.1 uncultured Muribaculaceae bacterium | reverse complement strand
TTGGAGGGGCCTACCGGATTTGAACCGGTGATCAAGGTGTTGCAGACCCACGCCTTACCACTTGGCTAAGGCCCCAAATACGACTACAGTTATAATTATAACAAAACTGTAGTTGTTTTACAATAAAATTTATGCAATTTATTTATTTTTATTATCTTTTTCTTCTGTATTGATACTTCTTTTTCTTTTTTCTTTAATCATAAAGTCTGTTACGCATGTTTCTATTTCCATTAAAGCGTCTTTTGAAATATTAGATAATTGCACTAATTCTTTAGCTGTATCAATATATATTTTTCCCCAGAATATTCCGCTTCTTACTTTTAAATCATTAAATAACTCTGGCGTAATTGAATCTAAGAAATATCCAAATACTACTCTTTTTCTTCCAATAATTATTCTTCTATTAGTAATTACTACTACTGCTGTTTCAATAATACTAAGTGGATTATCATTTTTTTGAGCACAGAAAGCATATTTCACTATTTCATCTTCATTCATATGCATTTCTATAATATCAGAATTCTTTTTTAATCTCCACCCTACAGTAAACGGATGTCTTCTTTTAAATTGCATTACTGCATTATATACATGTCCCATATTTTTCACCTACTTTATATATCCATTATTTGTAAAAAATTCTATATATACTTCTGATATAGTTAATCCTTCTAATGCATCATTTACTGAATTATTTTGTACAGTAAACAATGTTGGAGTTCCATAACCTTCGTTAAAAAGAGTTGCTGATTTAACAAATGTTGCTTCATCATCATTAATAAATTTTGATGTATCTAAATAATTTATTTCTAAATCATATATATATGCTACATTTTTTATTATTGGATCTGCTACATCACAATATGAACAAGTAGGACTTCCTATTAAAATTATCTTTTGTTCTGTTCCAGCTAAGTAATCCATGTACTCATCTATTGTTATTTCTGTATACTCTTTTTGTTCACTTACATTTACTGAATTGCTTTCTGCTTCTGCTTGTGTAAATAAATCTTCTACATCTTGATCAGTTGGTTCTGTTGTCTCTGGTGTATCTGTTGATTCAACTAAATCATTATTACTATTATCTGTAGTTACAAATAAACTTAACAGTAGAATTATTATTACTATTAAGATTATTATTATATTATTTTTTGTTTTATCTTTATCCATAATTACTCCCTTCATATGTGAATATTATATCATACTTTATAAAAAAAGAATAACAATTTATTTATTGTTATTCATAATATAATTATATGCGTCATTACACATATCTTCTATGTTATATGTACAAGTCCAGTTTAATTCTTCTTTTGCTTTTGTAGCATCTGCATAACAAGAAGCTATATCACCTGGTCTTCTATCTACTATTTTATATGGTACATCTACGTTATTTACCTCTTTAAAAGTATTTACTAAATCTAATACCGAATAACCTATACCTGTACCTAAATTATAATATTTAATTCCAGCTTTAATATTTTTTATTGCTTGAACATGCCCTTTTGCTAAATCTACAACATGAATATAATCTCTTACTCCAGTTCCATCTTTAGTATCATAATCATTCCCAAATACACTTAATTCTTTCAATTCTTTTGTTGCTACTTTTGTAATATAAGGCATTAAGTTATTTGGTATACCATTAGGGTTTTCTCCTAATAAGTAACTTTTATGAGCTCCTATTGGATTAAAATATCTTAAGATTGTTATTCCAAAATCTTTATTTGCAATATGTATATCTTTTAGAATCATTTCAATCATCAATTTAGTTGTTCCATAAGGATTAGTTGTTGATAAGGGGAATTCTTCTTTTATTGGTAATTCTTTTGGAGAACCATATACTGTTGCACTTGATGAGAACACTATATTTTTACAATTATTTTTTTTCATTAATTCTATTAAATTTAAAGTAGATATTAAATTATTTTGATAATACATAATTGGCTTTTCTACAGACTCACCTACAGCTTTAAATCCAGCAAAATGAATAACTGCATTTATTCCGTTATTTTCATCAAATATTTTTTGAAGTAATTCTTTATCTGCTACATCTCCTTGATAAAATATTATTTCTTTAGAAGTTATTTCTTTTATTTTATCAATTACTTCTATTTTAGAATTAGATAAATCATCAATTACAATAACTTCATACCCTTCATTTAATAATTCTACACATGTATGACTTCCAATAAATCCAAGTCCACCTGTTACTAATATCTTCATATTTCCTCCTATAAAAATCTTTCCCAATGTTCTGTTGTATATGAATTTACACTTTGAAAAAATTGATCTAATTGATTAGCAATAAATGTTGCTTTTATATCAATAGTATTGTTTTTTATAAAACAAGTACTTTTATAATCTTTCATCATAAATTCAAATGTAGATGCTCTATCTTCATAAGCATTTGTTTGTGCATAATTATTTATAAATTTTGCTTCTATTGGGTTATTTATATTACAAGTATAACTTGAATTCAAATGATTGTAAACAAAATCACCTGGATTTTGATTATCCCAAGTATCGAATGTACCTCCTACATTCAATAAATAGTTTTCTATATAATGAAATATTTCATGATGTATTGTATCTTTAATTGAATAATCTGTTGCTAAAGAAATTATTATATTTGCATTTCTTGAATCAGTTATTCCAGTTACATAATCTTGTGAATACCTTTTTATAATATAGAGATTTAGATTTAATCCTATATCAGTTGTTTCTTTTATAAATCCATTTGGATACAATGATAATTCTTGATTTAGTGTATTTAATGCAGTATTTATAGTCGATGGATCAGTTTGATGAGTAATCGTTAAATTAGTTACATTATAACTACCTATTTCAGATCCATATTTTATATTAATTCCATATTTATCTTCTATTGAATTTCTTAATTGATTATTAGTCTCTACTAAAGGATCTGTTGGAGTTTGTTGGGTTTGTCCTGTATTTTGATTTGTTATTGTTGAGTTAGAGTTTGCAGTATTATTTTCTTCTGATGGAGCATCTTGAGGATTATCTGGGGGCGGAGCCTCTTCTGTTGTCGTTATTGCTATATCATCATTTTCACTATTTGGATCTTCTACTACTACAGTTACTTCATCAGGAGGTAGATGTACATAATATTTTTGTTCTTCTATTAATAAGAAAATCCCACTAAAAATTAGGATAAAAGAAAAAGAGATTACTAATTTTAATGACAATATTTTTATTTTATGACTCATATTAGTTATCTCCTTTAAATTTTTATCTATTCGCTAATGTAAAGAATATAGTTCCTGCTAATGCTATTCCTACCATTAAAAATGTAAATACAATAATTAGTGTATCACTTATTCCACTTTCTTTTGTAGTTAGTACTATTGGGTCTACTTTTTTATTATTAACATTTGTATAAACATCTGCTAAGTAATTTGCATATTCTTGTTTTATTCCAAAAATATGTAAATGATCATTGTTTTCTGTTACAGCTTTATAATCAAATAATCCTTCTGTTGTTGCAGGTATTACTTCTTCTATAATAATAGGATTATTTTCTATCCAATCTATTAACATAGGTTCTAGTAAACCAGTTCTAAATGGTTCATCATAATTAAAAGTTTGTTCTTTAATTATTTCTGATTTATTTTGATCTTCTTTCGTTACTTTTAAAGAACAAATGTTGTTTGTAACTTTCCAAGTAAAAGTAATTGAATTTTCTTTTGTTGTTTGTTTAGTAATATTACTTAAGTAATCTTTCCAACTTGTATATATTAGGGCTTCTTTACTTACATTACCATCATGTGAAGTAGCTATTGAAACTACATTAGTAGCTTCTTTAGTTATCGGTATAATTACTGGTTGTTCATTATTATCCATTTAATACCTCCATCAATTACTTAATTCTTTGATTTGGTTTAGTAATTTTTCAGCCATTTCAAAGTTATTTTCAGTATAATATTTTTTTACTTGATCTTCTAACTCTTTTACTTTTTGTTCAGTATCATCAGGTGTATTATTTACTAATACCGACTTCATAAATTCTTCTTTTTCAGAAATAACTTTAGTCAATTCTTGTTTCTTTTCTTCTTTACTTGCTCTTAATTTAGTAATTTGTTTTTCTAATACTAAAATTGCTTTAGCTTTCTTACTATCTATTTTAACCATTGATTTTGGTTTGTTTTCTTCTACTTTTGGTTCTTCTTTAACTTCTATATTTATTTCTTTTGTTGGTTGTTCAACTTCTTTTTCTTCTGGTACATCAAAATTTATTGGGATTATATCATTAGATACTTCCTCTACATTATTTTTTACAATTTCTTCTTGACTATCGTTTTCTAATTCTTTAGTTAAAGTATTTAATAAATTATTCATTTGTTGTTTTATTTCTTTTAATTTTTCTGGATTATTTTGTGTTTCTTCATAGGAAATGATATCATAAAAAGCAGATTTTATGTCTTTTAAACTATGTTCATATATTGATAACTTATTCATAATTCTACCCTTGTTCACTTTCTTTTTTATTAGCAATTTCTTTTAAAAGCTGTAACACTTCTTTCCATTCAACATCTTCTTCTATTTCTTCTATCTTATATTCATTATTTACTATAAGCAGTTTTGAAATATAAATTACTTCTTCTCTTGCTTCTCCTTGGATTTCACCTTTTGAGAACACTAAATATTGAAAACGATCGTCTGATGAATTTAAATAAGTTACTTCTTCTACTAATTCTTTTGTGTTATCTGGATATATTATCTCTATCATTGTTTTTTCTTTCATTTATATCATCCTACCTTTTTATTCTTATACTTATTATAATATAAATTTGTAATTTAGTCTAGGACAAATTATAAAAAAATAGGTTGATTATATCAACCTATGTTAAACATTAGAAGTTCTGGTTTTACTAATAAAAGAATTCCTATTATTAGCATTATTATTCCACCTATTAGATGAGAATATTTATTGTATT
>CAYJDP010000049.1:937-1380 GCA_964368975.1 uncultured Muribaculaceae bacterium | reverse complement strand
CTATAATATCATCTATTAAGAAGAATAATATATATATTAAAGTATATCCAAATGCAGATAGACCTGTAACATTATTTAATGCTAGTAATTGTGTGAATATAAGAGGTAATCCTAGAGAACAAGCTAATTCTATTATATTTACTGATACTGCTAGAGTTATTACTCCAAGTAGTGCTAGTAAAAGAGATTTTTCTGTAGTGAATTTTTTAATTTTAGTAATTATTCCTTTACGCTTTTTGTCATCTACTACTTCACAACCTGAATCTTTACTAGTAAAATATTTTTTTATATTTATTACTGCTGCAGTTATTGATACTAATGCTATAGTATTTCTTATCCATACTACTGTAGATATTTTTACAGCAAGTGATAACCAAGACATCATTATTAGCATATATACTAGTGCTGATGTGATTAAGAAAGTTAATCCTATTATCCACATT
>CAYJDP010000049.1:0-927 GCA_964368975.1 uncultured Muribaculaceae bacterium | reverse complement strand
TACCAAATAAAGGAACATTTATAGTAGAAGACTCATTTGATTGTTCTTCTGCTTCGCTAAAACCAACTTCGATGTCTTCTTCAGAAAAATTATTATCTATTACTAATTGAGCTATATCTTTATGCTCATTTTCTGAATAGTAGTCTACCATTCTTTTTATTTTTACTCCAGTCGTTTCATGATCTTGATAACCTAGGTTATAATCACTTCCAATTACAGTAAATGGTACACCTGATGCTGGAGCATTTAAAGCATCTGCTACTTTTTCCATTAAAATAGCATTTTCTTCATTATACCAAGTTTCATATTCAATTACTTTTAAATTATCATATTCTTCTTTTAATTCATCTAAATATTCTTTCTCTACTTCACAGTGAGGACAACCATCTCCATAAAATAAATGGATAATTACTTCTTCTTTTTCTTCAGCATTTACTGGAAGAATAAACATTGTAGATATTATTACTGCTATTAATAGCGATTTCAACACTTTAATCATTTACTACCTCACTTATTACCTTATTAATTTCTTCTTCAGTTGTTTCTCCAATGATTCTTTTTACTTCTTTATTATCTTTTTCAAAAATAAAGACTGGTAGAATTTTACCAGGATTATACTTTTGTACTTCTTCTTCATCAAAATCATAATCTAAAGATATTGTTTCTATATTCTCATTTTTCTCTATGTTTTTCCACATTTTATTCATAAGTAAACATCCACTACACCAAAGTGCAGATATTTTTATTATTTTCATTTTACCTCCATACCTTTCTTAATTATAGATAATTATCTATAATTGGTCAAGACTATTTATATTTTTTTGTAAACTATTGATAAAAATATCAATTTCTTCTTTAGTAGTTAGATGTGATATAGAAATTCTTAAACTTGACTTAGATTTATTTTCATCTTTAGTTAGTGCATAG
>CAYJDP010000048.1:0-6377 GCA_964368975.1 uncultured Muribaculaceae bacterium | reverse complement strand
AATTCTTCTATTTCTTCTACTAGTAATCTTGTTTTTCCTGTTTGATTTCCTGTGAAGTATGATTTTAATCTATTTTTTAAATTTTTTGCTTTACCTACATATATAATAATTCCTTCTTTATTATACATTTGATAACTGCCAGGTTTTGCTGGTACTAAGGCAAGTTTTTCTTTAAAGTCTTTCATAATATCACCTGGTTATATTGTATCATAAAAAAAAGAATATTTTTAGTTATTCTTTTCAGTTTTTTTTAAAATTCTATCTTCTTGTTTTTTTCTAGCTGTTGTTATAGATGAAGCATAATTTTCTTCTTTGCTTAGTTCATCTAATTTTCTTTCTATTCCTTTATATATTGTTGATAATTCAACTAATTCAGAGAATGATTTTCTTTCTATTAATAAACCTACTAATTCATTTCTAATAGGTGGATAATATTTAAATCTTCTAGCTACTTTCAAAGCATCTTTGTTATTACTTTCTTGATAGTACTTTAATAATCTATGAACGTTTTCTATTGGTTGATTTTCTAATTCTTTCATGATTTGATTATTTGTTAAAGAAGGTATTTTATTTATCAATTCTTGATATTTTCTTTCGTATTCTTTTTCTTGTTCATCAAATAAAAAATTTGCTTGTTCTTTGATTATTGATATATTTGTGTACCCTCTTAGTAATTTATAAGCTTTATTGAATTGTTTTGTTATAGTGTATATTTTTATTAATTGGGCTCTTATTACAATATTATCTTTATAGTGAGTTTGTGCTAATGAAATTGCTTCTTCAGTTTTACCTCCTAGAAATAATTCTTTTATTTGTTTACTAATTGTTTTTTTTGATACTACAGTCTCTTCTGATAATCTTTCCATATTTTCACTTCCCGGGCTATATTTTACTACTTTTTTGTTGTTTTTTCAAGAAAAAAGAGAAATTATTTATATTTCTCCATTGACTTCATCATTTGATTTATTTGTTTTTTATTAGGTTTTCTTCCCATTTGCATCATTAATGCTGTAATCATTTCTTCATTAATTGGTGGATTCTTTTTAAAATAAGACATCATGTAGTGACGTGCTATAAAGAAACCAGCTACTCCACCTATAATAAGACCTATTACTATTTGTAATATATCTATTAACATACTTTCATCTCCTGTCTATCATTATTTTACTAAATTATATGTTATATTACAAGTAAAATAGTTATAAAACTACATATTCATTAGAAAAATGTTCTGTTAAGAAACAATAATCTATATTATTAAATTCACATAAGAAAAAATTGCCATCTAATTTATTTATTTCTTCTAAGAATGACGATCCTAATTGTTCTGCTTCTATTTTTATATAAGTATTCTTTATAGTCATTCTACTTATTTCATCTTTATATAAATTGTTTAGATAGTGAGTATCATTTTTCTTTGAATAAACATACTCTTTATGTAATTTTAAAAACATTCTAGTATCTAGGTCTTCTTTATTAATTGGGTTTATTAATTGAGAAAACATATTATAACCAAACTTTATTTCTTCTTTTTCTAAGTTGGATATTTGTTTTAAGACGTTATAAAGTACTTTTTGGTTATCTTTGTATAATTTTTTAAATTCCTCTTTTATATTAAAAATAAAATAGACTCTCATATTTATCACCAATTAAAGTTTAACAAATATTTAAGTCTATTTTTGTCGAATTATTTATTTTAATAAGTTTTCTACTTTTTCTTCTAATGAATCTATATCAAAACCATATTTTTTATAAATATCTTGATAATTACCACTATCTCCATATTCTTCCATTGATATAATATATTTATCGTTAAATATTAATTTATTCCATGAAATAGAAGGTGAAGTTTCTATAGCTATTTTTCTTATTTCTACTGGTAGTATTTCTTCGATATATTCATTATCTTGTTTTAAGAATCTATTTAGAGAAGGCATTGATACTACTCTTATATCTATTCCTTTTGTTTGAAGTCTTTTTGCTACTTCTATTGCTAAATGAACTTCTTCTCCAGAAGAGATTATTATACCATTTAAATCTCTATTTGGATCATATATAGTATATCCTCCTCTAGAAACGTCTTTTACTCTAGCAGTTTCTAAAATAGGTAGTTTATTTCTTGATAAAGCGATGATTGATGGTGTTGTCACTTCTTCAATTATTGTTTTATATGTACCAATTACTTCATTAGCGTCTGCTGGTCTAAATATTTCTATATTTGGCATAGCTCTGAATGCTGGAAGATGCTCTATTGGTTGATGAGTTTTTCCATCTTCTCCTACACTGATTGAGTCATGAGTAAATATATATATATTATTTAAGTTCATTAGAGCCGCTTGTCTAATTGATGGTTTCATATAATCACTGAATGTTAAGAAAGTTGACCCATAACTTCTAAAGTTACATAAACTTAATCCATTCATTATTGCTCCCATTGCATGTTCTCTAATTCCAAAGTAAATGTTTTTACCACTTCTGTTGTTTTTGGAATAGTCACCTACTTCATCTATATAAGTTTTTGTTGCAGCGAATGTATCTGCTGAACCTCCAATTAATGAGAAGTTTGATTTAACTAGTGAATTTAGAACTCTTTTAGATGTATCTCTAGGGGCCTCTATATTATCTTCTGGTGCATCATAAATGAAATTTTCTATAGATATATTAGTTTTTCCTGCGATAAAATTTTGTAAGTCTTCTTTAGAAAAATCATCTAAGGAATCTACTAATTTTTCGAATTTTTGAGTTATATTTTTACATCTATTATCTATTAAATGTCTAAAATCATCTAGTGATTCTTTTGATATAGTAAAAGGAACATCTCTTACTTTTAATTTTTCCTTTATATGAGTTGCTTCTTCTTTAGAAATTACTGACCCATGTATTTTATTAGTGCCTTCTAGTGTAGAATGTTTTCCTATTGTAGTTTTTATTTCAATTAAAGTTGGTTTATCACTTGTTTTCGCATTTGTTATTGCTGCATTTATTGATGGAATATCTTCTCCATTATCAACAGTTATAACATTCCAATTCATTGATTTAAATCTCATTGTAATATCTTCTGTAAATGAATCGGTTGTTTTACCATCTAGGCATACTTTATTTGAATCATATAGTACTATTAATTTGTTTAGTTTTAGTGTTCCAGCTAGTGAAGTTGCTTCATAACTAATTCCTTCCATTAAATCGCCATCTCCACATAATACATAAGTATTATAGTCGATAACAGTATTCTTTGGTGTATTGAATTTTTCTGCTAAAACAGTTTCTGCTATTGCCATACCTACAGCCGTTGCAATACCTTGTCCTAATGGTCCAGTAGTTACGTCTACTCCTGGAGTGATATTTTCTTCTGGATGACCTGGAGTTTTTGAATTAAGTTTTCTAAAATCTTTTAAGTCATCTAGAGATATATCAAATCCCGCCATATGTAGCGTTGCATATAATAAAGCTGATCCGTGTCCGGCAGACATTACAAATCTATCTCTATTAAAATAATTATCATTAGCAGTGTCAATTCTTAAATGATGAGCATAAAGGGTATAAATAATTGGGGCGGCACCAAGTACAATCCCTGGATGTCCACTACCTGCTTCATGAATCATATCTATTCCTAAACTTCTTAGTTGATCTACTATTTTATTTTCATTTATAAATTCATTCATATATTTACCTCGCTTATTATAATTATAAACTATTTATTTTAAAACATCAATAACTAGACACTAGTTATACATTTATATTGGTATTATTAGATATATTATATACATCATAATAAAACAAAAACACACTTACGTGTGCTATTTTTTTGTTGGTGCGAGTAACAGGAGTTGAACCTGCAAGTCGTAAGACACTAGATCCTAAGTCTAGCGCGTCTGCCAATTCCGCCATACTCGCAATACATGGTGGACCTTACTGGACTCGAACCAGTGACCGTCCGGTTATGAGCCGGATGCTCTAACCAACTGAGCTAAAAGTCCATGCCATTTAATAATAGCATAACTATATTATAATATCAATACTTTTGTTAATTTTTTTTGAAAAAAATTAAGTATTTTAATTAGAAATATTATTTTTAAAATATATTTCTAATTTATTATATATAATATTTATTGTTTTTACAACAAAAAAAAGAAAAGTTTTTTCTACTTTCCTAACATATTTAACAAATTAATTTTGAACATATCTTTTTCTGGATTTGTTTTAGAAATCATTACACCTTTATATGTTGATAATTCAGCACGATGTCCTTCATCTAATATACCTTCAGGAGTAATATTAGTTAAAAGAATAATGTTTTTATCAGTATAAACTGTATAATGTAGAATTATTTCTCCGTGGACTTTTACAAACATTTCATCTGTTGGTAATTTTAATTCATAAGAGATAGTTTTTTCATTATCGTCTCTTGAAACTTCTAGTCCTAAAAACTCACCTTTTCTAAGTTCAGGATAATAGTTAAATGTTAACTTTTTATAAGCTAGCATATTATACTTTCTCACTGATCTTTCTTTTTTTCTAAAATCATTTTCATCCAAATATTCAAATATATAAGTATTTTGCATAAAACGAACCCCTTTCTCATCGAGATAATACTATGAAAGCCCCTGTACCCTCAAAGTACTAGAATTATATCACATTTTGTCGAAAATGTCAAACAGTTCTTAGTTTCTAGGTTATTTTAATGGCTTGTTTTACACATATTGTGTTTTCACAATAATCATATTCTCCCAATTGTAGTATAGTATATTCATCATTTTTATTTTCTTTACAACTTATTTTTATCTTTAATAGATAGTTGTTGTCTTCTTTTGTTAGTGTTAAGTTATCTTCTTCTTGATAACAGCCTTTAGCTGTTAGATTATTTGATTCGATTAATTGTTTAATCGAAATATTAAGAGTTTCTGCTGGTAGATTTTCTTTAGTAATATAGTTTTCTATAGCAGAAGTTAACTCATTTATTGTTTGTTCATATTCATCTAGCTCTATTATTTCTTCTTTTGTTAATAAGGTTATGCTATTTATTGAAATAATTATTATAAATAGTATTCCTATTATTTTAGTTATCTTTAATAATTTAGGATAACCTCTTGTTTCCAACCTACTTATTTGCATACAAATTTCCCCCAAAACCATATTTATATTTTTAATTTTACTATAGTCATTCCCGCATTGAAGTTTGCTATTTTATATTCTTCTACTTTTCTATTTAGTCTTAATGTTTCTTGAGTGGTTTTTCTTAAAATACCTTGTCCATCTCCGTGGATAATAACTATTTCTTTATTTTTCATTCTTATATTGTCATTAACAAAATCATTTATTAATATTCTTGCAGTATCTCTATCTTCACCATGTAAATCTATAGTTGGTAATCTATCATATAATATCGTCATAGTTAAATACTTCCTGTAATTCTGGTATTGAATATCTTGATCCAATTCTTGTTACTGAAATTGCTGCTGTTACTGATGAGTGTTTTATAGTATCTAGTAGTGAATAACCTTTTGCGATAAAATAAGCGAAAGCTCCATGGAATATGTCCCCTGCTCCAGTTGAATCTAGCGCTTTAACTTTAATACTTGGTACTAAGGTATATATTTCATCTATTTCTGTGAAACTACCAGCTGCTTCTAAAGTTATTACTATATTAGTATTGAAATATTCTTTTAATTTTTTATAAGCATTTACAATAGTTTGGGTATTTGCTACGTCGATATCAATATTTGAAAATTGTTCAGCAAACTCTTTAGAACAAACTACATAAGTTACTAATTTACCTATTTCTTTAGTATCATCATTTAATCTTCCGGCATCTAGTATACTTATAGCATTTGGATTATTTTTTATTACTTCTATTGCTGTTTCTGGATGTTCTCCATCTACTAATATTAAATCTGCATTTATATTGGTATTTAATGATAATTTTCTAATCGGCTCATCTTTGGCAGTAATTATAGTTCTGCTTCCATTAGACATATTGGCAATTATGTAACTATTTGATGTAAAGTGATTAGACATTTTTTCTAAGAATTCAGTTGATGCATTTATATTAGTAAAATCTTCTATAATTTTATCGGCGTAATAATCATCACCTAGTACACTCATCATAGTAGTTGGTATTCCCCATTTATGTAATAGATATCCTCCGTTACTTGCAGGCCCTCCACCACATTCTATTTGTTTTTTTATTCTATGTTTAATATTTTCTTCTGGGAATTTATCACAAGGTAGTGTTATATCATAACTTGAATGTCCCACACAGATTGCTTTCATAATTAGTCTCCTTTTCGATAGTCTCTCTATATTAATATTATAGCACAAACAAATGAATTTTAACTATACTTTTTTTTGTTTTTTTGTAAAGAAAAAGGTTAAGTTTT
>CAYJDP010000047.1:0-6410 GCA_964368975.1 uncultured Muribaculaceae bacterium | reverse complement strand
CAAGTTGAGTATTTACTAAAGTTGCTGCTGCTTTTACAATTAGTTGATCTCCTTCTTCATGTCCATAATTATCATTTATGTATTTAACATTATTTAAGTCAAGAATTACAATTGCTTGCGGTAATACTTTTGATTCATCCCATTCGTGAGTTTTAGCTGTTAAATAATTTCTATTTTTTAACGATGTTAATATATCTGTATATTTATGTCTGTCTACAGATTTAACTTTCTTTATGCGTTTTTTTCTTTTTATGAATGCGAATGTTACTACAATTATTATTAATGGTACAAATATAATTATAAGTACTATTGTTAAAAATTGCTCAAATGTAGTATCTTCTAGAATAGAATCGTTTAGGGAATCTATTCCAGTATTTTTATAATTTAAATATGAATTAGTATTTATTATATAATTAAATAAATCATAGAATGCTTGATTACTATCTTTTATCATAAAATGATAATCATTCATCATTACATCAGTATATAATAGTACTTCATCTTTAAAATATTCATCTAAATAATAATTATATTTTTCTCTGTCTATTACTATTAATTTAGAATCAGCTTCACTAGATAATTCTTCTAGTGTTCCATATGTAGTTATATTTGCTTTAGAATTTGTTTTAAAATAGTTATATAGTGAATCACCTTCTAGCATAACTATATCTTTATCTTTTAGACTTTCTAATGAGTTAACTATATGATTATCTACTTGCTTTCCTATTACTACATACTCTTCGATAAATGTTGATATTGTTTGTAAATATTTATCATCATCTAAATTATAATAATCAAAATATATATCTATTTCACCATCTTTTATTGCTGTTTCTAACTCTTTTTTTGAACTATATTCAACATATTCAAAAGAAATATTTCCTAATCGTGAAACTCTATCTATATATTCTCCGGCTATTCCTGATACTTTAGAATTAACTTCTTTTTCATAAGGGGTATTTTCTAAATATCCATATACATAAGTTTTAGATTCAAGTTCTGCTTGATTTTTTGCCTCTACTTTATTTTCAGTGAAATAATAGTCTAAATAAGCATCATTATAATTTTCTACATAACTTATATTTTTCCACTTTGTATAATATTTTGTAATTATCTCATTTAATTCTTCGTTTTCATTAGATAATGTTAATACTATTTGTTTTTTCATTTCTGTGAAATAATAATTTATTGAATATTTATTATTTTCAATAGTGTAATCTAAATACATTACATTAGGTACAATTATCATATTTACTTCATTAACTTCTAGTGCAGCATATAATTGTTCAATTGATGTGTAAGTTTTATATGATAAGTTAGTACCACTTTTTAAATAATAATTTATATCTTCTAAATCTGATTCAAATACTCCATATGTAATATTTTTCATATCTTTTATACTGTTAATTCTTTGATATTCTTTACCTATTGCAATATAATAGTCTTCAAATATAGGCAAATCATTATCAGTTAACTTTGTATCATTATCTAAAATTTGTATTCTATATGATTCTGTTGTTGGAGTTGATGTTTTTAAGTATGATATTTGATTAAATTCTATACCTACATCACTTTGAAATTGATCTATAAAATCAAATATTACACCTTTTCCATTAGTTCCATATAATGGGTAATCATTTACTACTTCAAAATCAAATGTTGTTTTTTTGTTTTCTTCTACCCATCTTTTTTCTGTTACTGTTAAAGTTGTTGTTTTATCTTCAAAGTTATAGTATCTCCATACAAAAAAGAAAGTTATTCCTACTATTAATAGAGGAATAATTATAAATAGTTTTTTCTTCATTTTTTAATCACTCCCTATCCTTAGTCCATGAAAATGTTTCACTTTCTCTATTTTTATATCCAATTATAGGGAATTGTGTTGATTCATCAGTTTTTTGTACAAATAGCTGAATATCATAAAATGCCACTTCTTCTTCAGTTAAGTTTTCGATAATTGTTGTTGTCAATGCTTTTGCCTGATCTAATGTAGTTTCATTAGTAACAGTAGATATAATTTCAATAATACGTCCTGATAATCTTATAGTTGTATCTTCTACTTCTACTTTTTCTGTTAAAGATGCAATTATTTTATCTTGTTTTGCATCTGTCAATTCAACTTCTTCAATGCCATCTAATCTGTTTCCATACACAGCAGTACCTGTTGTCAAGAATACACTTGTTAATTGTCCTACTGCTACCATTAAAAGTAGGAAAGCTATTACTGCTATTGTTGCTTTTTTGTTTTTCATTATAAATTTCATATCATTCACATCCTAGTATTTATATTATACACTACTTAAGTTGTTTTTTCAACTTTAGTTTTACTACATTTTACTTAATTCTTTTAACAAAAGATCATTAGCAATTTTGGGATTAACTGTACCTTTAGTTTCTTTCATTACTTGACCCATTAAATATTTTAATGCTCTATCTTTTCCATTTTTAAAATCTTCTACTGATTCTTTATTATTATTTAATAAATTTATAATTATTTCAGTTATTACACTTGTGTCAGTAATATTAGAAATGTTTGCACTTTTTATTATTTTTTCTAATGAATCATCACTTTCCATTACAGGTATTAATATATCTTTTAAGTTTTTTGAAGTTAATTCTTCTTTAGTTAATTTATTAGTTAATTCAATTAACCTTTCTATTGATAATTTTGTTTCTGTTATTTCTACATTATTTTTATTTAAATAACTAGATATATCTCCAAGTAAAATATTACTTGCTACTTTAAAGTCTATGTCTTTATCTAGTAAATTACTAAAATATTCACTTAAACTTCTATTTTGAATTAGTTTTTTGCTATTTAATTCAGGTATATTTTTTTCTGAATATATTTTTCTTCTTTCTTCTGGTAACATTGGTATTTTATTAATAGCGTTTTCTATCATTTCATCAGTTAATACAAGATATGGAATATCTGGTTCTGGAAAATATCTATAATCATTACCCGTTTCTTTTATTCTCATTAAGATAGTATCTTGTTGTTTTTCATCAAAACGTCTAGTTTGTTCTTTAAATGTTTCGTTATTATCAATAAGTTTAGTTTGTCTAATTATTTCTTTTTCAATAGCTAGTCCAACATTAGAAATAGATCCTATATTTTTAACTTCACATTTAGTACCTAAGCAATCTTCAATGTTTTTTCTTAATGATATGTTAGCATCACATCTCATAGATCCTTCTTCCATTTTACAATCACTTATATTTGCATAATATAATAATTCTTTTAATTTTTCTAAGTATAAGGTAGCTTCTTTACTACTTTCTATACATGCTTTAGTTACTATTTCTATTAAAGGTACTCCCGCTCTATTAAAATCAAGGAATGTTTTTTCTCCTCTGTGAGTACTTTTACAAGTATCTTCTTCTATATGAATTTCTTCTATTTCTATTTTTTTCTTTTTACCATCTACTTCTATTTCAACATATCCATCATATCCTATTGGAGTGCGGGACTGAGTTATTTGATAGTTTTTTGAGTTATCTGGGTAAAAATAATTTTTTCTATCAAAATGCATTAATTTGCGGATGTTGCAATTTAGAACATAGGCTGCTTGAATAGCTAGATTTATAACTTCTTTATTCACAGTAGGAAGTGTTCCAGGATATCCAAGGTCTACAACATTTGTATAACAGTTTGCCATTTGTCCATATCCATTTGTTGATGATGAAAACATTTTTGTTTTAGTTTTTAACTCTACATGGACTTCAATTCCTATAGTTTCAATATATTTACTCATTTATACCTCCATTTAAATCTAAGTTTAATTCTTTTTCAATAAAACTTGCTAGTTGATAAATTATTTTTTCATTAAATGGTTTAGCAATTAATTGCATTCCAATTGGTAAGTTTGTATTTGAAAAACCTATTGGTAAACTCATTCCTGGAAGACCTGCCATATTTACAGGTATTGTTAAAATATCATCCATAAAGGCTTTTACTGCATCATCTAAGTCTTTTCCTAATTCATAGGCAAATGTTGTTGTTGTAGGTCCAATAATTAAGTCATATGTTTCAAAAGCTTTTAAGAAGCTTTTTTGCATGTCATCTCTTATTTGTAATGCTTTATTGTAATAAATTTGAGCTTTTTCTCCACTTAATAAATAACTACCAATCATTATTCTTCTTTTTACTTCGTTACCAAATCCATTTTTTCTAGTTTTTAAATATAAGTCTTCAATATTTTTAGGATTTTCATAACTATATCCATATCTAATACCATCATATCTTGCTAAATTTGATGATGCTTCACCTAAGGCAATAACTTGATATAGAGGTACTGCTTTATCAAGATAATCTATATCTATATAGTCTACTTGAACATTATTTTCTTTTAATAATTTTATTATATTATTTAATTTATCTTTTATTTCTTTATCTATTGATTCGTTAATAAAAAAGTTTGGTATTGCTACTTTTAAATTGCTTATATCTTTTCCAATTAATGAAGTAAAATCTTCATTTGTTTCTGTTGATGTTAAATCGTTTTCACTTTTTCCACAAATAGTGTTTAAAAGTATAGCGTTTTCATAAACATTTTTAGTCATTGGTCCTACTTGATCTAGACTTGATGCAAATGAGATTACTCCGAAACGTGATACTCTTCCATAAGTTGGTTTTAGTCCTACTATTCCACAAAAACTTGCTGGTTGTCTAATAGATCCCCCAGTATCAGTTCCTAATGAGAAAAAAGCTGTTCTTGCTGCGATTGCTGCAGCTGATCCTCCGGATGAACCTCCTGGTACAAGTAATTTATTCCAAGGATTTTTCACAGCATTAAAATATGAAGTTTGATTAGATGATCCCATAGCGAATTCATCCATATTTGTTTTTCCAATTATTATCATATTTGCGTCTTTTACTTTAGTTATTACATCTGCATCATAAATTGGATTAAAATGTTCTAGCATTTTTGATGCTGCTGTAGTAGTTAAGTCTTTAGTAATAATATTATCTTTAATCGCTATTGGTAATCCAAAAGTAAGAGAATCTACTTCTTTTTTTTCTAATTCTTTTGCTTGTTTTAATGCTTCTTCTTTATTTAAAGTAATATAAGCATTTAAATCTTTATTTTTTTCTATTAAATCAAATGATTCCATTACTAAGTCTGTTGGAGTAATTGTTTTTTCTTTTAATAGTTTATTTATTTCTGTTATTTCTAAATTTAAATATTTCATATTACACCTCTTCACTTATTACTACTGGAACTTCAATAAAATTACCGCTTTTTCTTGGAGCATTTGATACTACATCTTTTGGATTAAGCATTTCTCCTGGTATGTCTTCTCTTAAACTTGTATTATGAGTAGTTGGAGATATCATAAGTTCTTCATCATAATTTACTACTTCATTTATTTTGTCTATCTCTGTTAATATTTCTTTTAATTTATATTGATACATTTCTATTTCATTTTCTTCTACTTCAATTTTTGCTAGATTTGCTACATGAAGCACTTCTTCTTTTGTTAATTTATCCATAATTTTTATCGCTCCTTTATCTTTGATATTATATCATATTTAGAAAAAAATACCAAATCCTATTCAGATTTGATATTACAATTTTTTAATACTAATTCATTAGGCTTATCTTTATTTTCTTTATAACTATCTACTATTCCATTATAAGTTAAATTTTGATTTTCATCATATTGACTTAATAATATTTCTTTATTTGTTAAGTTGCAATAAACAGCTAAATCATATTTTGACTCATCATTTGTATAATGAAACACTAATATTTTCTCTTCAATATTCATTTTAGTAATTTCACTGTTTATTTCAATATACTCATTATTTATTTCGTTAAATGTTTCTTCCTGATTATTAACTAAGTCTAAAGCAAGTTCAGTCATAGTTAATGTTATAGGAGTTCCTTTATATTCTAAATCCCATAATCCTATAGTTGTATCAACTCTTCCGTTTTCTTGATTATACTTTATCACTTTATATCCTAATCCATGATACTGTTTTGTTCCACCATCTTCATATACTTTTGTTCTAATTGCAAAATATGGTCCAGTGTTAAACTTTGTTACTAATACTGTGTCTGCAACAATAATTGTTATTAATAATGTAAGTACTATTAAATATATTTTTAATACTTTATATTTTTTATTGCTTTCAATATTGTGATAATCATTTTCAGATATAGTTGCATAATTATATTCATAATCTTTTGGATTGTTATATGTATTTTCTTTTTTTGTTTTTAACTTTTTCTTTTTTGTTTTAGGTTCTTCTTCATAAGGATATTCATAATCGTTATCAACATATTCTTCTGTTTTTAAACCTTTATGTTTTTTAAACATAGTTATAAAGTTTTTCATGGATATACACCCCTTGCATAAGTATTTATGGTTATATATTTTAACATATAAAGTGTTGTTTTGCAAGG
>CAYJDP010000046.1:0-6517 GCA_964368975.1 uncultured Muribaculaceae bacterium | reverse complement strand
GCTACCATATTATAATTATAACTAATTTGTAAATCAGTATTCTTCATTAAATAATTAATTATCAATTCAGAATTACTTCCCTTTTTAAGATCAACCACCACACGAATATCTGCAGTAGATTCATCCCTTACTTCAACTATTCCATCTATTTTTTTATCTAGTCGAATATCATCTATTTTTTTAATTAAATTAGCCTTATTAACTTCAAAAGGAAGTTCAGTAATAACTAAACTATTACTTTTACTATCATACTCATAACGACATTTTAATATAACTTTACCCTTACCAGTTTTAAAAGCACTTTTAATACCATCTATTCCTTCAGCTATAGCACCTGTAGGAAAGTCTGGCCCTTTAACAAATTTCATTAAAGCATCCAAGTCACATTCAGGATGATCTATTCTATAAATTGTCGCATCAATTACCTCACCTAAGTTATGTGGAGGAATATTTGTTGCATACCCTGCAGAAATACCTTGAGAACCATACGTAAGTAAAGCAGGAAATCTAGCCGGAAGTACTGTAGGTTCAACTGTAGAATCATCAAAGTTAGGAGAAAAAGCCACAGTATTTTTTTCAATATCTTTTAGCATTTCATTACTAATTTTAGAAAGTT
The DNA here is from genome assembly GCA_964368975.1 of uncultured Muribaculaceae bacterium. Taxonomy (GTDB): domain Bacteria; phylum Bacillota_I; class Bacilli_A; order RF39; family UBA660; genus CAYJDP01. Next base: position 5,901 of record CAYJDP010000046.1, on the reverse strand, counting down.
TAGCTTCAGTATAACGATAAGCCGCTGGAGAATCCCCATCAATTGATCCATTATTCCCATGCATATCTACATAAGGAAGTCTAGTTTTCCAAGGTTGACTCATTCTAACCATAGCATCATATATACTACTATCCCCATGAGGATGATAATTACCTATAACGTCACCAACTGTTTTAGCACTCTTACGATAAGCTTTATCAAAGGTATTTTTCTCTTTATGCATAGAGTAAAGTATACGACGTTGAACTGGTTTTAATCCATCTCTTGCATCTGGTATTGCTCTATCTTGAATAATGTATTTAGAATAACTTCCAAATCTTTCTCCTAAAATATCTTCCAATGTATAATCATAAATTTTTTCTAATATATTTTCTTCATTTTTTTTCTTTGCCATAACTTCACCCCCTATACTTCATACTCATCTTCTAAAGAAAACTCAACATTTTCCTCAATCCATTCTTTACGAGGACTAACATCATCCCCCATTAAAACAGATACTCTTTTTTCAGCAAGTTGTGCATCTTCTATATTAACTCTAATTAAAGTTCTAGTTCCTGGTTTCATAGTAGTCTCACATAATTGATCAGCATTCATTTCCCCAAGTCCTTTATAACGTTGTATTTCACATTTTTTATTACCAACTAACTCTTGCATTTCTTTAATTGAATATGCATAGTCAATATTTTTACCATTTTTAATTTTAAATAATGGAGGTAGTGCAACATAAAGTCTACCATCTTCAATTAAAGGTTTCATATAACGATAAAAGAATGTTAATAACAAGCATTGAATATGTCCACCATCTTCATCTGCATCACTCATTATTATAACTTTACCATATTCACAATCACTTATATCAAAGTTAGATCCATATCCAGCACCAATTGTATAAATCATTGTATTAATCTCTTCATTTTTTAAAATATCTCCCTCTTTAGACTTCTCAGTATTTAATACTTTACCTCGAAGTGGAAGAATAGCTTGAAACTTTCTATCACGACCTTGCTTAGCAGAACCACCGGCAGAATCCCCTTCGACTAAGAACAATTCTTTTTTAGTCTTATCACGACTTTGTGCAGGAGTAAGTTTACCAGATAAAGCTCTCTCTTTAGCATTTTTCTTAGTACCTTTTCTAGCATCTTCTCTAGCTTTTCTAGCAGCCTCACGCGCAAGTTTTGATCGTAGAGATTTTTGAATAATATCAGTAGCAATAACTTTATTTTCTTCTAAATAAACTCTCATTGCTTCAACAACCATATTTTCAACTGCAACTCTCGCTTGAGGAGTTCCAAGTTTAGATTTAGTTTGACCTTCAAATTGTAAAATATTTTCAGGAATTTTTAAAGAAACAACAGCAGTAAGCCCTTCACGAACATCACCACCTTCTAAAGATTTCTCTTTAGCTTTAATAAATCCATTAGTTTTAGCATAATCATTAAAAACACGAGTTAATGCCGTTTTAAATCCTACTTCATGACTACCACCATCAATTGTTTTAACATTATTAACAAAACTAACAATATTCTCAGAATAACTATCTGTATATTGCATAGAAACTTCTATTTCTATTTTTTCCTTTTCACCATTTATAGTAAGAGGCTTATGTAATACATTTTTTCCTTTATTAATCTCTTCAACAAATTCCTCAATTCCACGCTCATAATGAAAAACAGAACTTCTATCATCTTCAACATCAACTACTTCAATAGTAATACCCTTTAATAAAAATGCTGACTCTTGCATTCTCTCACATATAGTTGTATATGAAAAATTAGTAGTAGAAAAAATCTCTTTATCAGGTAAAAACTTAACAGTAGTACCAGTTTTATTTGTAGAACCTATTTTCTTTAAAGAAGTTTTTACCTTACCACCATTCTCAAAAGAAATAAAACTCTCAACTTTATCACGTTTAATAGTAACTTCTAACGAAGAAGATAAAGCATTAACAACAGAAGAACCAACTCCATGTAATCCCCCACTAACTTTATAACCTTCACTCTCAAATTTACCACCTGCGTGTAATACCGTAAAAATAACTTCTGGAGTAGATTTCCCAGAAGCATGCATTCCTGTAGGTAGACCTCTACCTCTATCCTCAACAGTAATAGACTTATCACTATTAATAGAAATTTTAATATAATCTCCAAACCCATTAATAGCTTCATCTATGGCATTATCAACTATCTCCCAAACTAAGTGATGTAATCCTCTTTTATCAGTAGAACCAATATACATACCAGGTCTTTTACGTACTGCATCTAACCCCTCTAATATTTTAATTGATGAATCATCATACTTTAATGCCATTTTTACTCACTCCTATTTTCCTAAAAGAATATCTCATCTTTCTTAACTATAAACAATTATAACCAAAAAACCCAAGTTTTACAACATATTTTACAAGAATTATACAAAATAAAAGAAAAAAGAGAATTTCTTCCCTATTTAATCTTAGTAATATTATCTAAATAATAATAACCCTCTTCAGCAACATATTTATAATTATATTCATACTTAGTTAACTGTTCATAATCTCTATCAATATCAAATGCTTCTCCGTTAGGACCATAAAGATAAATATCTTCACCAAAGTTTTTTACATCTACTTTCATACCAGTTGAATCATCATACTCATAATTACCTTCAAGTCCAGCAGCTACTCTAATAATTAGTTCACTATTATTATATTCAGTATCATAAATCTTTCTAATTACAGACTCATTACCAGTCCAACCAAATGCTTGATCAGCATTATAAATGTATTTATTATTTATTGGATCATAAGTATAAAAAATAACTCCTGCATCATCTACATATATATCTTTATGTTCAACCACTTCATTATTACCAAATAATAATTTATAATAATCTTCATATTCATCCTCAGTAAAGTCACTGAAAGCACCTATTTTAAAAACAACCAAAGCTTGTTTTATATTATCGTTTAATTCAGAAATTATAACCTCATCATCTAAATATAAAATAGTATGTTCAAACCCTGGAACACCAAACTTATAATCATATTGAGCAACTAAATCTCTAACTAACAAACTATCAGGTGATAATTTAATCTCTTCAACAACCTCTTTTTTATCTTCAACCTTGTCTTCTATATCACTATTCAAAATTTCAAAATAATAATAACTTCCACCTGCTCCAAGTAATACCCCAATTACTAACATAATAATTATTATAGAAACAAAATTAATATTATTATTTTTTCTTACTTTTACCTCTTCCATAAAACTCACTCTCCTATTAAATAAATAATAACACAAAATATAAAAAAAAGAACATTCTAATACCAAGAATATTCTATCTTTACAAAACTTTACTTACTTTTAATTATAGTATTTTTTATCACATATTGTCATTCATACTAACAATTTATGATTTATCAGTATAAATGACAAAAATTATAAAATTTTATTTCTTCAAAGAAAAAGAAGAATAAAATCTTCTATTTTTATTACTCCATTTCTTCAAGTGTAACATAAGTTTTTTTAGCTAAATCTTTAGCACCTCTTCTTACCTCACACATTACATCTGGATTTTTCTTCATATAGAAATATGCTAAAGTAGCCATACTACCAACTACTGCAGCAGATATCATCATTTTCTTACCCATTTATTTATCACCTCTAATCTTAGTATGACAAATAAATTTTACTTTATACCATTTATTAAATAATCTTTAATAGATGTTCTTCTAATATCACTATCTTTATTTTTTACAGATAATTTTAAAGCTTCAAAATCACCAATTATATAAAGTTTCTTTTTACTTCTAGTAATTCCAGTATAAATTAATTTTTTATATAACATTTTATTATACCCTTTAACTATTGGCATAATTACTATATCAAATTCGCTTCCTTGAGCTTTATGAATAGATATAGAATAACCTAATCTAAAATTATGAAAATTAGCAGGAGTATATTTAACTAATCCAGTATCAAATTCTATATAAATTTCTTTTTTAGGACTACTTACTATTCTTTTTATAATACCAATATCTCCATTATAAACATTATCATCAGGCATATTAGTTAATTGAATAACTTTATCATTTTCCCTAAAAACAACATCTCCTACTATAATCTCTTTTTTATTTTTACTCTTAGGATTAAAAATACTCTGAATATGATTATTAATATTATCTATTCCATTAACAGTTTTATACATAGGAGCAAGTATTTGAATATTTCTATAAGAATAATCTTTATATAAAGAAGCAATTTCTTCAATAAAATCAATTACTTTATTATCATTACAATCTATAAAAGTAAGATCTTCTTCTATATTAAATACATCATAAACTAAATCATCTCTTCTAATATCATAAGCTAAATTTAATATATTCGAATTCTCACTTTGACGATATAATTTCTTCAAAGAAGAAACAACTAACTTTTCAGACTCAATTAAATCTTTTAATAAATCTCCTGGGCCAACACTAGGTAATTGTTCACTATCTCCAACTAAAATAATTTTACAAGTTGAACTAATACCCTTTAGTAAATTAGCCATTAAATAAGTATCAATCATACTTACCTCATCTAATATAATTAATTTAACTCTACTCTTATTTCAAAAAACGATGTATTGTATAAGCATGCATATTAGTAACCTCACTCATTCTCTTACTAGCTCTTCCAGTAGGAGATAATAAAGCCACATTATTAATCATCATTTCCCCACTATATTTATTAACACTTTTATATAAATCAATTATAGCCCTAAGTATTGTAGTTTTCCCAGTACCAGGTCCACCAGTTATAATAGAAAAATTATTATTAAAACAATTAGTAATTGCATTTCTTTGATCTTCATTATATTCAATACCATAATAATTTTCTATCTTAGATAACTCCTTATCCAAATTCTTATAAATCTTAACCTCACTACTATTTAATAACCTAAATCGCTTAACAATCATAGTCTCAGCATCATACATCTCATCTAAATAATATCTATCATCTTTTAAAATAATTTTATTATCACTAATTAAACAATTTAGTGCCTCATCAAATAATTCTTCGTCTATAAAAACACCTAATATTCTAGGAATAATTTTATATAATTCCTCTTTATAAAAATAACTATGTCCATACATATTAGATAACTCATCAATAATATAAAGAATAGATGCACTAATTCTAATTAAAGAGTTTCTCTCAATCCCCATATCAATTGCTATTTTATCTATCTTTTTAAAACTTAAATACATAGAATTATCTATAATTTCATAAATATTATTTTCTATAATAGTTTTAACAATATTTTTATATTTATTATAAATAGCCATACTATCTTTACTTGAAAAACCTAATTCACTTAAATAAATAATAATCTCATAACTACTCTCATATTCTTTTAACTTAGAATGTAATAAATCTGCATTAGCTTTAGTAATAGTGGGAATTAATACTAAATTATCAGGATTATTTAATATAATACTTAAAGTATCTTTTCCTAAAGTATCAACTATTTTCCTAGCTTTCTTCTCACCTATTCCCTTAAATAATCCACTAGTTAAAAACTCTACTATACCGTCTTTCTCTTCTGGTTTACATCTTTCATAATTTTCTACTTGAAATTGCTCTCCATACTTAACATGATTTATCATAGTTCCAAAAAACATATAAGTATCACTATCATTTAATTCATGAAAATACCCAGTAAAAGTAATTGTTTTGCCTAAATAATCAGCAAATACTTCATCACTAACATCACTTACTTTAAATAAACCAATAATATAACCACTATCACTAGTAAATATACTTTTCCTAAATTGTCCTTTTATATATTTACTCATAGCAATACCTCCTATATTTTATTTAAAAATTCATCAAAATCACTTCTAAATAACTTATCCTTTTTTTAAACTAATTCCATTTT
>CAYJDP010000045.1:4351-6668 GCA_964368975.1 uncultured Muribaculaceae bacterium | reverse complement strand
TATAAATAGTATGTTTTCTAATAGTGCTACTACTACAATAGATGTAAGTAATTTTGATACTAGTAATGTTACTGATATGAGTAGTATGTTTTCTAATAGTGCTGCTACTACAATAGATGTTAGTGAATTTAATACTGGTAATGTTGTTGATATGGAAGCTATGTTTTATTATTCTAAAGCTACTATACTTGATTTAAGTAATTTTGATACTAGTAATGTTACTAATATGAGTAATATGTTTTATTATTCTCATGCTACTACACTTGATTTAAGTAATTTTGATACTAGTAATGTTGTTAACATGAATAGTATGTTTAGAGATAGTCATGCAAAAACTATTGATGTAAGTAGTTTTGATACTAGTAAAGTTGTTAATATGCATGGAATGTTTAATAAAAATATTCAACTGCTTACGCTTGATGTAAGTAATTTTGATATTAGCAATGTTACGGATATGACTTATATTTTTGGCGGTGGTAATAATGCTAATCCTATATATGTAGCTGATCAAAGTAGTTTAGATAAGTTTGTTGCTGATGGTAGTGCTATTGAGAGTAGGTTATTAATTAAATAGGTTATAGAAGAGTTAGATAATTCTTCTTTTTTGTATAAAAAGATATTCTTTTTAACATTATATTGTTAGGAGGGATTATGGCTAAATATAAAGTTGAGATTACTGGTATTAATACTAATGATATAGTTGTTTTATCTCATGAGGAAATGTGTTCTTTATTTAGAAGTATGCAGACAGGAGATGAGGTTGCTCGTGAGATGTTGGTTAATGGTAATTTGAAGTTGGTTTTATCGATACTTAGGGGTTTTGTTAATAAGTATGAGAATATGGATGATTTATTTCAGATTGGGTGTGTTGGTTTATTAAAAGCAATTGATAATTTTAGTTTGGAACATGAGGTTAAGTTTTCTACTTATGCTGTTCCAATGATTTTAGGAGAGGTTAGACGATTTTTAAGAGATAATAATAGTATTAGAGTTAGTCGTTCGCTAAAAGATATTGCTTATAAGACATTAAAGTTTAAAGAAGATTATTTTAATAAATTTGGAGAGGAAGCTTCATTTGAAATGGTTGCTTTAGAGTTAGGTGTTTCTGAATTTGATGTTATTAATTCACTTGATTCACTTCGTGAACCTATTAGTATGTTTGAGCCTATATTTAATGATGGAGGGGACACTATATATTTATGTGATCAGATAGAAGATAAAAGTATTAATAATAATTTAGTTGATACTAAGTTAGCGGTGGTTGATGCGATTAATGATTTGGATGACAGGGAACAAATGATTTTAGATCAAAGATATATTATTGGAAAAACTCAAATGGAAATAGCTGATGAGTTAGGTATTTCTCAAGCTCAAGTATCTAGATTGGAGAAGGGTGCGATTAAACAACTTAGAAAAGTTTTAGATTAGTAAATTTGTTTTTTTAGTAGGTTATTTTAATGAATTAGTGTTTTTTTATAGAGTGTTTTTATTTTTTTAGTTAGATATTGTTTTGAATAGATTATTTTGTTGATTTGAATATTTATTTAATTTCATTTATTCTTTATTTGAGGAGGTGAAATATGAATAATTTGAATGTTTCAATAGTAAAAGATGTTATGTTTAAAATGTTTTTTAAATCTAATAAAGAGCGTTTAGCTTTTATAATAAATAATATATTAGATTTAGGTATTTGTGCTGATGATATAGAGTTTGCAAATAACGAAATATTACCTACTTTTGATGATGGTAAGAATTCTGTACTTGATTTAAAAGTTAAGTTATCAAATGATGATATAGTATTTGTAGAAATGCAAAGTGTTCGTGAAAAGTCATTGACTAAAAGAATGGAATATTATACATCTAAGGTTATGGTTGAACAATTAGAATCAGGTATGTTATATAAAGAGATTAAAAAAGTATATGGGATTTTCTTTTTAAATTATAATGATTTAGATTATCCTAATTTATTTACAAAATTAGTTGATTATGATATTATAAATGATAAGAAAAGTCATGGTTATAGAGAGAAAAATATAGTAAATTTAACTAAATTAGGGACATCTAATATCTTTTCAAATGATATGATAGAGTTTTTGAAATTTATGACTTTAAAAGATGAAAGTGAGATGGAAAAAATGGCTAGAACTAGAAAAGAGTTAGATGATGCATATAATACTGTTAAAAAACTAACAAATGATCCAGTTATTAGAGAGTATATATGGGTAAAAGATAAGGAAGAAATGGATAAAGCTGTCCAACTAGATGATGCTTTAACAGAGGGGCGTGAAATAGGAATAGCACAAGGAATCGAACAAGG
>CAYJDP010000045.1:0-4251 GCA_964368975.1 uncultured Muribaculaceae bacterium | reverse complement strand
AAAATTAGTATGGTTGAGAAATTATATTTAAAAGGTATGTCTAGTACTGATATTGCTGAGATAACAGACTTGTCTATTGATAGAGTGAATGAGGTAGTTAATAATTTTAATTAAGACTTTTTAGTCTTTTTTTTTATTTTTAACATATATTTTTATAGGTGGTATGATGAGATTATCTGAATTACAAAGTAAGAATATAGTTAATGTAGTTGATGGTAAGAATATTGGTACTATAATAGATGTAGAAGTTAATGGGAATGGTATGGTTGATTTCTTAGTAATAGAGGGTAATCGTAATTTTTTTTCTCTAAATCGAGGTAGTACTGATACTAAGATTAAGTGGGGAGATATTAAAAAAATAGGAGAGGATGTTATATTGGTAGAAATAGGTTCAAGGTAAGTACAGGTAAATTTATATTATGGATATTTATTTTTGTAGTTTTGTGCTCTTTTGTATTAGTGTATTTTTTTAATATACGTTTTAATGCTGTTATGAGTAGATATTCTAATGTAGAAGTTAAGAGATTTGCAAATAATTTAATTAATACTACTGTTAATGAAGAAATAGGGTCCTTTAACTTAGATAATTTATTTGTAGTTACTACTGGAAGTGATGGTGTAATTAAGACGATTGATTATAATACAATTGATGTTAATCAATTATTAGAAAATATTACTATGGCATTGCAAGATAAAATTATTTTATTAGAGAGTGGTAATTCTAGTCATTTAAATTTAATAGATAATTTTTCAGGGAGTAATTTTTATAATTATGAATATGGTGTAATAGCTGAAATACCTTTTGGAATAGTTTTTTCTAATACATTATTTACTAATATGGGTCCTATTATTCCTCTTAGGTTTTCTTTTGTAGGTTATGTTAATAGTAATTTAAATACTGAGGTTAGTAGTTATGGAATTAATAATATATATATTGAAATGTCTGCTATTGTAGAAATTAATATGAGAATAACATTACCTGTAAATAGTGAGGATGTGTCTATTATTACTGAAGTTCCTATTCATATGAAAGTTATTCAAGGAGTTGTTCCAGATTTTTATTCTGGAGGGTTTGATACTAACTCTAATTTATATTCTTTACCTACTGATTAAATTAGTGTACAATAAAATAGAGGTGTTAGTATGAAAAAAATAGATATAAACAAAATAGAATATGAAGTTATTAGAGATGATGAATGTTTGAAAATTGAGGAATTAGAAGAATATATTACTGATTATTTTGATAGTTTTGATTATATAGTGGGTGACTATGCTTATGATAAGTTAAGACTTAAGGGTTTTAATGATAAAAATAATTCTAATAAAATAAATAATATAGAAACCCTTGATAAATATATAGAAAAGTACTGTAGTTATGGTTCTAAGATATTTGTAATTAAAAAAATTAAAAAATAATGGTTGAAATAATTTAAATTTATGATAGAATTATAATATATGAATAATAAGGGAGGATAATATATGGTGAATCAAATTAGTAAAAAGGTTATGTCTATTCTTAAAGAAGATGGAGCTATGGAAGAAGTTGAAGTAGTTTTAGCTTTTGAATTTAAAGATAATAAAAAAGAATATGTAATTTATACTAAGAGTGAAAAAGATGAAAATAGTAATGTTACTGTTTACGTTTCAAATATTGATAGAACTACAGGTAGTCCTAAACTACTAGGTGTTGATAATGAAGATGAGTGGAATCGTATTAAGGATGTATTACGCGAATTATCAAAAACAGAATAAAAGGAGGTTTGAATATGGCAAGTGTAGATTGTATAAATAGTATTGATTTTAATACTAGTATGCTAGCAGAAAATATTAATGGTGATAAAAAAATTAAATTTTCTCCTAATTCTTATGAAGCGATTAAAAACTTTTTTAATAATTCTGAGGTTAAGGAAGAGGAAATTACTAGTACAGAGGTTGCTAGTGGAGATAGTTTTACTTTAATTGGTAGAAAGCCTTTAAAAGTAAAAGAAGATTGGGTATTAAATACTAATAATAAATATTTACTTAATAATGAACTAGAATCTTGTAATTTTATTGATGTAAATAATAAAGTTGAATTAGATTTAAATATAGATGATGTTGTGGTTGCTGCAGTACCTGATGTTAATGAGGTTGTTTTACCAACTGTTGATAATGTGGTTTTACCAGTTGCTCCAGATACTATATTTACTATGCCAAGTGTAGATTCATATTTATCTGGAAATACAGATGTTGTTATGCCTGTGGTTCCTGAAGTTGTTGAAGAGGAAGTTAGTGTTGATGATTCATTATTTAAAGTTTCTCCTATATCAAATAAAGCTAAGATAGAAAGATATGAAGAAGTGGACACTGCTAGTACAAATGATAGTTTTGATAATATCTTATCAGATCAAATGTTTGTTGAAAATGATATTATTCCAGTAGTTGTACCAGAGGTTATGGTACCTACTACGGAAGTTAAAGATATAGTTAATGTAGTTCCAATTAGAGAAGAAAGTGAAGTTAGTATTTCTGATAATGATGATAATAATGTATTAGAATTAAAAGAAAAATTATCTGAAATTAAGTCTTTGGAAGAAGAACAAATTCGTAAAAATAATGAAGCTATAGCGCAAGCTGAAAATGCTAAGGCTATTAGAGAAAAATTAGAAAAAGATGTTGCTTTAGCATTGGCTAAGAAAAAAGAAGAAATAGAAGAAAAGAAAAGACTTGAACAAGTTGCGTTAGAGTCATTAAAGAAAGAACAAGATACTGCTAATGAATTAGAAGCGTTACTTGCAAATATATAAGATGAATTTTGATTCATCTTTTTTTTTGTTATTCATATAATTAAGTGGGGATTAATATGAAAAATACGATAATGTACTTTTATGAATTTGATAATTTTAATTATGTTAAACAAAATAATAGATATAAGATTGAATATAAAGGGGATATTTATTATTTTTACTATGTAGTTAATAAATTGGAATTGATTGAATCTAGTAAATTGATTTTTAATAAAAATGGTTATTATAAAATTATTTTAAATAAGGATTCAAGTATTATTAGTAATGTTGGAGGTAAAGATTATTGTTTGTTTAAAGAAGAAGTAAAAGATTTTGATATTTTAGAAGAAATAAATAATTATGAATTTATTAATAGTAATTTATTAAATAGAAGTAATTGGGTAGAGTTATGGAGTAAAAAAATAGATTATTTAGAATATCAATTATTACATGTAGAGGGTAAATATAATATTTTAAGTGATTATATTGATTATTTTATAGGGTTGGGTGAGGTAGCTATATCTTATGTGAATAATGCTTTAGAAAGTCTTTTAAAGACTGATTTGGATAAGATTTGTCTATCTCATAAGAGAATAAATTATGAAGATTATTTTAATCCTCTTAATGTTGTTATTGATCATAAAGCTAGAGATTGTTCTGAGTATTTAAAATTTGTTTTCTATAATAATAGTTATAAAAAAATTGATTTAGGTAATATAATTAAAAATTATAATTTAAGTAGATATGGTTATCATTTGTTATTTGGTAGAATGTTATTTAATAGTTATTTTTTTGATAAGTATGATTTGATTGTAAATGGTATAATAGAGGAAGTAGAAGTTATTCCAATAATTAAAAGAATAGAAGAGTATGAGTGTTTTTTAAGTTATATTTATAAAGTAATTAGTGAAGTAGATGAAATACAAGCAATTGATTTTTTGTAAAAAGTAATTTACTTTTTATAAAAGAAATGATATAATTAGTGCGTAGGTGATTGTCATGCATAATTATAAAATTGGTGATGTAGTTACTGGAGTCGTTACTGGAATAAAAAATTATGGAGTGTTTGTTTCTATAGATAATGAACATGATGGATTAATTCATATTTCAGAAATTTCTAATTTATTTATAAGTGATATAAATAGTTATATTAAGGTTGATGAAGTAATAAAAGCTACTGTTATAAATATAGATGATCAAAGTAAACTACAGTTAAGTATTAAGCAACTTGGAGAAGTTGATATTAAGCGTAAAAAAAATAAAATAGTAGAAACTAGTTTGGGTTTTTCTACTTTAGAAAAGCGTTTAGATGGTTGGATAAGTAATAAATTATAAAAAAATGAAAAAAAATGAAAAAAAATGAAAAAAAATGAGATTTTTTATTGACAAAAGAGTTTATAATTGATATATTATTTTATGTCAGCTGATGTTCGGGCGATTAGCTCAGTTGGTTAGAGCACCTGCCTTACAAGCAGGGGGTCACAGG
>CAYJDP010000044.1:0-6675 GCA_964368975.1 uncultured Muribaculaceae bacterium | reverse complement strand
CGTAAAAAACAATATATCATAAATAATTAAAAATTACAAATAAAAAACAAACTACATAGTAGTTTGTTAAAATTCAATATGGTGGAGCATAGCGGGATCGAACCGCTGACCTCCACGGTGCAAACGTGGCGCTCTCCCAGCTGAGCTAATGCCCCATAACTTTTTTTTACTGAAATACATCAGCAAAAAAAGTATATCACAATATTTTTTTATAAGTCAATACTTTTTTATAAAAAAGTTTGTTTTTTATAAAAAATACCTATTTATTAAGATAATAAAAGTAATTATCCATAACAATATTATCATTTATCTCAATAAATTCAGAAATAAAAGTATCATTATCTTTTTCTCCCAAATAACTTAAATCCCTAAAATAAACATAATTATTATGATTATCATTAAATACATCAGTTCCTAAAAAATTACTAGAAGTATAATTAAGTCCAAATAAATTTGAAATAATAGGAATCATATCTTGTTGATCACTATATTCATTAATTTCTAAACTTTCTAAATTATCACCCCATATTATAAATGGTACCCTATGTATTTCATTTTCATTATCAATATTTTTTACATCAATTACATATTCTTGATCTACAAAAGTGTAAGCATAATGATCTCCAAATAAAACAATTGCAGTATCTTCTAATATTCCATCATCATCTAATCTACTTTTTAATGTACTAATAAATTCATCAGTTACAGAAGCTTTACCATTTATATTATTTACCATATCAGAAAGTTTATTACTTTCCCCAAAAGGACCATGCCCAGAATAAGTAGTAATAAAAGTCATAAATTTCTCATCAGTCGATGGAACAATATATTTATAAATATCATCTTTTACTAAATCCCTATCATCTAAAAATTCATAACCTATTTCTTCTGAAAAATAACTATTTTGATATCCATACATTTCATGAAACTCATTTCTATTATAAAACTCACCTGAATTACCATGAATAGAAGTAGTAATATAACCTTTATCTTCAAAAAGCCTAGGTAAACTCTCTGGATAATAATTTTCTACACTATTATATATATTATAACCATTATTCGGAATATAAAATCCAGTATTAACAGCATGTTCACTATTAAATGTAGATCCCCCTCCAAATGGTTGAGCATAGTGATTTAAAAAAGTAAAACCTTCATCTCTCATATCCATAATAGTAGGAGTGTTTATATCGTTAATTAACCAAGTATCCATAGTTTCCATCATAATAAATATTACATTTTTATCTTTTAAAACATCACTATATGAATTAGAATCATTTTCTTTTTCATTAAAAGCCATATAAGTAGAAATCATTTCCCTAGCTTCCACACTATTATCACCATAATTATTTATATAATATAAATAAATATCTCTAACAATATACTCATATAAACCACATATTTCCATACTTACTACTTTATCTATAAATTCATTATATGAATTACGATCACTATCAATTTCAATAAAATCACTACTATCATGAACTTCCCCTAATAATTCAACAGTATCATCATGATTTATATAAAAACAAAAAACACTTAAGTTAAAGAAAATAATAAAAAAACCAACTTTATAAAATAGCCCATTAATTAACCTATCTTTTTTCTTCAACATAATAAATGTTATAGCAAAAATAAAAATAAGTAACAAAATATTATATACTAAATTAATACTAATATAATCAAAAACAATAGAAAAATAATCAATTCCTTCACCAGCATTATTAAAATCAGTCAAACTCAAAAAACTATTTAATATAGAAAAATAAAAATATTGAGATATCACAACAAAAAACAAACCTAAATAAGTAATAGAATAAACAATTAATTGAATAATCCTAGGTAACCCTATCATAAATAATGTAATAACACCTATATATATTATAGAAAAATTATCACTAATTTCCCCCATATTTAATTTATTTCCAACTAAACTATTAAATCCTTGATCAATTGCTATAAAAGATATAAAAATTAAACTTATTCTTAAAAGTCCCCATAACATTCTTTTATATAATTTTATATTTGTATCAGAAAAAACTTTATTCTTTAATTTATTATAAACTGAATTTATTTTAATAATCAATTTATTATCTTTTAATTTATCAATATACTTTGTAATACTTTTTAATAACTTCATCTACTATTACACATCCTCTATACTTAAATATTATAATGTATTTATATGTATTAAGTCAATAAAAAACATATTAGTCTACTTGTACAAATATTTTTTTCTTAACATCTCTTTTTCAGTATAGAAAACACCATTTTTAAAGATAATATGACTCTTATCTCGCTTAAATTCAATCATATCGTCAACAATAATTCTTTTATTAAATTTATTATTATATAAATATCTTTCTAAATAAAATTTTTCTATTATAAAATTAATTTTATTATATTCAGTAACTAATTTATACATACAAAATAAAAATATAATAATAAAATTAATAAATCCTGTATAAAAAAAACCTAATAAAAAGAAACTACTAATTATAACACCAAAGTAAATAGTAAAATACATAGCCTTATAAAATGAAAAAAACTTATTCATAAATAAATTAAATAATCTCCCTCCATCAAGTGGGTATATAGGTAATAAATTAAATATTAATAAAGAAATATTATAACTAATAATTAAGTCTATATAATTATAAAAAAAAGATAAATTAATCAAAAGAACTGAAAAAACAACTTGAATAATTGGTCCACTTATTAATATTAATGCTTCATCAAAAATCTTTATATTATAATTCATATTAAATTTTGAAATGCCTCCAAAAGGATAAATATATATTTCTTTTACTTCTACACCTAATATTAAAGCCATTATAAAATGCCCTATTTCATGTACTACCACTAATATAGTTATTATAAAAAAAGTCATAAATTCTCCAAGTAATATCATTATTAAAGCAACTATCCATACAAAAATATTAATATTTATATATTTAAATAAAGTTTTTATAATCTAAATACTCTCCATCCTTTTGAAATACCAATTTTAAATTATCTTCTATAGTAATGCCTATTACCTCACCTTTTTCTATATAATCATATATATTAATACCATTAACATCTATATTTGAATAACTTATATCTACACCATCAATTCCCTCTATTATAATAGTGTTACCATAACCTTCAACATCTCCAATAAAAACAACTATTCCACTCTCGATTGATGGAACCATGTAATTAAGATTAACGTCCAAAGAAACACCATTTAAATATGAATCAACACTATCAAAAGCTAACTCTTCAGAAAAAACTCTTTCTTCTACAATTATATTATCTAATATTTTAATACTAGAAAAATATTTTTCATAGAAATTCCTAAATACCGAAAAATCAAAACTTTCCATATAAACTTTAGTATTAATAATATCTTTATACAAAGCATTATTTTTTACTAATATTAAACTACTCATAAAAACTACTACTGTAATCATTACCTTAGTAATAAATAATTTAACACTCTTTTTTAATACTAATTTATTTTTATCCATATATAATCTCCCATTTAAATATATGCATAAAAAAAATAAATATACTAATTTATATTTATCTTTTTAGGTAAAAACTTAATTACTATAAATAACAATTCTGCATAAATCAAATTAAGTACTAAACTATGCCCTATCTTATAGATAACATCATCTAAAGATATATTAACAAGTCCTAACAAAGAAATAATTAAAGCACTTACTCCTTCATAACATATAATTAAAAAACATACTAAAATAACTATTTTAATATAATCAACACCTATATTTTTAGAAAAATATAATACAAAAATACCTACTAATAAAAATAATATCCCATTAAAAAATAACATATTTGTACAAACACTTAAATACAATAAATTTCTTTTATAATAAAAACTATGTATTAAAATAACACTAGTAAATGTAAGAAGAGGAGTAAAAATAGTTAAATCATTTACTAAAAAAGATATATTATTTAAAATAACCACATCTAAAAACAATCCTATTATAATAATAATTATACTAATCATTACTTTCCTCCACTAGCACACTAACATAATGAAAATCATTAAAAGAAAGATTAGTTTTAACATATAAAGTCTTAGTTAATGAATCTTCATTGCTAACAATTTCTTCTAAAACTCCAACATATATTCCACTAGGAAAAACTCCACCTAATCCACTAGTAACAATCACATCACCTATTTCTACATTAATATCTTTTAATACCTCATCCACTATTAATAAATTTCTATCAATATCATATCCATTTAAAACTCCAAATATATCACTATTATCATTTTTTATAGTAACGCTTACTTTATTTAAATTATCATCACAAGTAATTAACTTACTTCACTACTATTTGAATAAACTTTAGAAATTTTACCAACTAATCCATCATCAGTAATAACTGCCATATCTTTTTTTATACCTGAATTACTCCCTTTATCTATCGTTATAGTATTAAACCAATAACTATTATTACGACTAATTATAGTACTATTAACAACATCAAACTCGGTCATAACTTTCTCTAAAGCAACATTTAAATTTTTTTGAATAACATAACTCTCACTCATATCAATATCTTCGTCATTAAACCAAGTAAAAGGATAAATCACTATATTTTTAAATATTTTTTCAATAAATAAAACTTCCCTATTAACCATAAAAATACTAGTAATAACCACTAGTATTAAAATAACTATAATATAAATTTTTTTATTATTATTTCTCTTCTTATACATAATATCACCTAATAATATTATTATAATATGAAATAACTATTCTATACAACTAAATATTTAAAATATTATTATGTTCATAAAAACTATAAAAATTATCTTCTCCAACTATTATATGATCAACTACTGGAATACCTTGAATATTCCCTGTTTTTACTAATGCATTAGTAAATAAAATATCACTCCTACTAGGACTAACATCTCCACTTGGATGATTATGCATTACTACAATACTTGAAGCATTTAATTTATATGCTTCTCTAAAAACATCTCTCATATGTGTAACACTTCTATTATTTGTCCCCATAAATAATCTCACCTCTTCTATTAATTCTTGTTTAGTATTAAAATAAAGTGCATAAAAACACTCTTGTTCTAATTTAAAAAATTTATACTTCATATATAAAACAATTTCTTTAGCGTTACTTAATTTCTTATTAAAACTACCTCTTCTAAAAAATATTCTCTTCCCTAACTCAATAGCAGTAATAACCTCTATAGCCTTAACAATACCTATTCCTTTAATTAAAAGCAGTTCTTCTATATTTATTTTACCCAAATCCTCAAAAGAATATTTATTTAATAAATCAATTGCTATATCAGTAACACTTTTATCTTTTGTACCAGTTTTTAAAATAATTGCAAGTAATTCACTATTACTTAAATTATCAACTCCATAAGATAATAATTTCTCACGAGGTCGTTCACTAGTAGGAATATCTTTTATTTTCATATACCAAAAATCTCTTCATAATTAGCTAAAACAACCTCTTCAATAATACTAACGTCATTATAATTATCAGATTCCCGTACTAATATATCAAACTGTTCTACATTACTAAGAAACGCTTCATTTGACAAAGTAGTTTCTTTAATTATCAAATCAATTCCCACTTCTTCATACATCTTAACTATCATATTCGCATTATCTACATCAAGTGTAATACCTAAATATGTATTAAATTTACCATTTTCTTCAAGAACTAATACACCTCTAATATCATCTAAATTGCTAGGGATACTATCCATATTTGAATAACTTCCTTCCTGTAAAAAATAAATGCTATCTCCCTCAGCAAAAACCTCCATTGCAACAACACCATAATCTTTAAAAATAAAACCACATATACCACCAATAATAACAAATAAAACAGCTAATATAAAAGTCCTTTTCATCTCATCACCAACTACATAATAACAAATACAAAAGACTAATTATGTCGAAAAAAAAAGAAGAAATTAATTATTATTTTCTTCTTTTTCTTTTATATATGTTTTAGCTTTATCTGTTAAATTATCATTAAACTCACTAACAGCATCCATTCCTTCACCAAGCTTTTCTTTTACACTAGGACTATATTCATCATATAATTCACTTGCTTTATCCCCTAAGTCACTAGCACCATCAATTATAACAGGAGAAACTTCTAATGCTTTTTCATTAACACTATCCACTAATCCTAAATAATCTTCCCAAGCATTACCACTAGTAAAATATTCGCCCATGTCATCTGGTACATATTGACCTAAATCTAAATTACTCACCTTTTCTCCTAAATTAGACAATACCTCATTCCAATATGGAATAGTCTCTTCAATATTAGTAGCGTCAACAACAACATCTTCAGAAGATACATATTCAACAAAATATTTATTTACAACATAATTAACATTTTCTTCGGTAACCTCTCCAAGACTAACTAATTCATTATATATTTTACTAGATAAATCCTCTATTTCAGCATTATTCTTTTCATCTACTACTTCATTAGCAACGCTCTCTATATTATCAATAGACTCTTTAACAGCATCACTTACTACATTCATAGATTCATTACTAACTGGATCAACCTCAACTTTTTCAAAACTACATCCGACAGTACCTAAAGATAACACACTAACACTAATAATTAAATTTCTAATTTTTTTATTCATAA
>CAYJDP010000043.1:0-6738 GCA_964368975.1 uncultured Muribaculaceae bacterium | reverse complement strand
ATTAAATTACTAACCTCTTCTCTTGTAATACCGATATTTCCTATGTTATTTGACATAATATCTCCCCTTTCTTGCAAAGTTGTTATATTATATCATATTTTACAAATATTTCAAGTTTTTTCTACTTAAACTGTGGTTTTTGCTTAATAAATGGTGGTTTTTCGACATATTTAGTTAAAATCCACGATAACTCTTTAAATAATCATTTTCCTTTTTATAAATTGCTAGTAACTTATTTTCTTTTATAAATATACATTTATCTTTTATATTGTAATTATTATATATTTTAACTCCATTAGTTATTTGTTTTTCAATATCTTTAGTTACTTCAATTATTTTATAATCTAAGTATTCAATTAGATTTACTAATTGGTAGTTATTGTTTTTAATATCTTCTATTTCATAACAATCTTCTAGTTTTACTTTACCTTGCTTAGTTCTAATAAGAGAATTCATTACTGCTATATTATTTGTACTTAAAGCAATATCTCTTATTAAACTTCTAATGTATGTTCCTTTTGATACTAATGTTTTAAAACTAAATTGATTTTTTGTAAATGATATTAATTCTATTTCTTTAATGGTTACTTTCTTTTTAGGAAGAATTACTTCTTTATTTTCTCTTGCATACTCATATAGTTTTTTACCATTTACTTTTACTGCTGCATATTTAGGAACTTCTTGTAAATACTCTTTTTTAAATGATGATATAGTCTTTTTTATATTAGGTATTTCTATTATTTCTTTTTCTGTTAGGATATTTCCTGTTATATCTAGGGTATCAGTTTCTATACCTAATGTTACTCCAGCTATATATTCTTTTTCTGTAGATGTTAGTAGTTCAACTAATTTTGTTGCTTTTCCGATAGCTACAATTAAAACTCCTGTTGCTAAAGGATCAAGCGTTCCTGTATGACCTACTCTTTTTATTCCAAAAATATGTCTTATATCATTTACTACATCAAAGGAAGTTACTCCTTGTGGTTTATTTATAGGGATAATACCACTAAATTCATTAAGATATTCTTCAAGACAATAATTATTTTCATACATTATCTTACTTACTACTTTTCCTACATATCTGAAGTGCCATGGTTCATAATTTTGTTGAGTAATTTCTTCTTTATCTTTTGGGTATCTTAAAATGAAACCAAATTTATGAAGGTAGTGTTCTATATTTAATAAGTCTTTATCTTTTTTTAACTCATTTGCATCTAATGTATACTTGTTATTTCTTACTAATGTAACATCTATAGCTAAACCTGTATGATGTTCTGAATAACCTGGTTTTGCTACATATTTATTAGCGTATTCTTTTCCATGAGTTTGTTCTATCATTTTATATAATTCAGATTGATTTTCTATTGTTCTATATCCTGATGATAATGATATTTCGATATCTTTTTCTTTTAAAAATTCTTTTAACTCAAGATATGCATGATATGTTTTTTGTTCTATTAAAGAAGGGGTATTATCTACTAACTTAGTTTCAATTAAGTTAAATTTTTCAATTACTTTTTCATTTACTCTTTTTTCTTTATTTACTAATGTTGTATATCTCATAAATATTCCTTTCTTAGTATAAAAGAAAAATAGTCAATTCTATTTTTCTTTTTTTAGTGATTTTATTGATGTACTAATATCATCTATTATTTTTATTTCTTCTCCTAAACCTTCAGTTTCAACCGAATTTTTTACTGGTATCAGGTGTGATGTTGAATACATTTCGTCTACTTCTCCAGTTTCATAATTGGTTCTTTTAAAATGAAAATGAGTTTCATCTAATATAAGTGTTTCTCTTTCATTTATTTTTTTATTTTTTATAAATAAATTATCTAGTACTAATGTTTTTTCTTTTGTTCCAGGTTTTTCTGCTGGCCATCCTGTTAGATATTTTATTCCCTCTATATCTTGTTTTACAAATACAAAGTATTGTAATTCATCATCAAATGCAATATAAGCAGAGTTTTGTTTAAACAGATAATGGTCATCACCTTGACAAATAAATTCTTCTTGTTGAAGATTATTTATTGATGATATTGCTTCATTAACACTACTAAAACATAGTATACTACTGTCAAATATAATAGTATAGTCTGTTATTAATTGTTTGATTTTAATGAATTTTTTTAATTCAATATTATATTTCATAAGTTTTCGGAGTAGTTGTTTTTAGTGCCTCTATTTTTGTATCTACTTTCTCCTTTAACTCAACTAATACAGTACTTGGAATATTTGTTATTTGACCATTTACTAAGATTGTTCCATTTTTTTCTCTTTTGTAGTGCTCTTCTCCATCTATAAATGAATATTCATATATTGGTCTTTTATTTGCAATTTCCACTTTATAACTAGATAATTCTTTGTCTTCTTCATAAGAGGTATCAATTAATGCTTTTTCATATGTCACTTGATTTTTGTCTAATACTATTGATTGTAATTCAATTAACCCTGTTGGAAAATATGTTTCAATAGCAAGTGATGAATCTTTTTTAGAATAGTATATTGCCGAAACAGAATTGTTATTTTGTACTTTATATAATTCTAAATTTATATCTTCTACTGGTCCAACATAATTACTATCTTTTAGATTTTCTATAACTTCTAAAAATAAAGCAATTTCTTCACTTTGATACTTATTTTTTATTACTTCCTTTTCAATATTTCTTCCTAATTCTTTTAACTTTTTATTCATCTTACTACCCTCCTATTGATAAGTTTTTATATAGTTTTCCTTTGGTTTTTGACTTTCATTATTCTCTTCTGTTACTTTATTACTTGTAGTAGTCATTAACTCATTATTTGTGGTGTCAATATTTAATACTTCAGTAATTGGTCTTTTATAGTTTACATCAGTTTTTTTAGAATAAGTAGTTATACCATTTCTAAATTGTGCTACTAATAAATTACCATTTTTATTCAATACTGAAGTATTAATATATTCTAACTGTTTATTTACATAGTGATTTTCAATTAATTGCATCGACTCATCATTAGTTATTATTGTTAATTCAGTATTAGTATCTTCTTCTATATCTGTTTCTTTCATGATAATATTTTTATCTACTACTTCAAAAGATATTTTTTTATACATTGATTGTACAACAATAATTTTATTATGATAAAAATTAATTATTGGATACTCTGTTTGATCTGTTTCTTCTTTTAAATAATTGCTTACAAATTCTACTATTTCTTCTTTTAAAGGACTTTCTCCTAATGTAAGTATTTCTACTATTTTGCTAATAGGTTTAAATGTTTTCATATTACTTCTCCTTAAATTAGTTATATGATAACATATTTTTTATTTAAAATAAAGATAATTGATTAGAATCTGGCATATCAGTTAAAATTCCCATATTAGTCATTTTTTCTATTAATGTTTTTGATACTTTACCTCTATTTGAAACATCTTCTTTGGAAAGAAATGGTTTTATTTCTCTTTCTTCAACTAGTTTTATTGCTACTGCTTCTCCTAGTCCATCTAATGTTGAGAATGGTGGTATCAATGTATTTGGATTATTTTCATCCAATTTAAATCTTTTGCTATCACTTTTTTCTAAATCTATTGGTCCAAATACTATCCCTCTTGCTGTTGCTTCAAGTGCTATTTTTAAACTTTCAATTATATTAAGTTCTTTATTTGATGCTTCATATCCTTTAGCCATTAAATCTTCTATTTTAGCTTTTATAGAGTCATATCCTTTAATCATTGTTTCTATGTCAAAATCATCTACTCTAATTGAGAAGAATGCTGCATAATAATATAGTGGTTTATATAATTTAAACCAAGCTATTCTAATAGCACTCATTACATAGGCACAAGCATGGGCTTTTGGGAACATGTATTTTATTTTATGACATGATTCTATATACCACTCTGGTATATTTGCTTCTTTCATAATTTGTTCATATTCTTTCCATGTTTCTGGATCTTTTGATGCTCTACCTTTACGAACAAACTCCATTATTTTAAATGATGTAAGTGGTTTTACTCCCCAGTTCATTAGACTTACCATAATATCATCACGACATCCTATAACATCTTTAAATGGTACGATGTTTTTTTCAATTAAAACTGAGGCATTTCCTGCCCAAACATCAGTACCATGTGATAGTCCAGATATTTTTACTAATTCTGAGAAATTTTTTGGTTTAGTTTCTGTAAGCATATTTACTACAAATCTTGTTCCAAGTTCTGGTAACCCAAGAGTTCCAGTTGCACAGAATATTTGGTCTTCTGTTAATCCTAGTGCTTCTGGGGAAGATAATAGTGAATATACCTTTTTATCATCCATCGGTAATTTAGTTACATCTATTCCTGATAAATCTTGTAGCATTCTTAGTACAGTGGGATCATCGTGTCCTAGTATATCTAGTTTTAATACATTTTCATCAATCGCATGATAATCAAAGTGAGTTGTTCTCCAGTCTTTAGTATTATCATCTGCTGGAAATTGGAATGGAGTAAAATCAAATACATCCATATATCCTGGTATTACAACTATTCCTCCGGGATGTTGTCCTGTAGTTCTTTTTACTCCAGTACATCCTGCTGCAAGTCGTTCTACTTCAGCATTTCGTACTTCACCTATTTCTTTATCTTCTAAATATCCTTTTACAAATCCAAAGGCTGTTTTTTCGGCTACTGTACCAATTGTACCTGCTTTATAAACATATTCTTCTCCGAATAATATCTTTGTATATGCATGGGCAGTTGGTTGATAATCACCTGAGAAGTTAAGATCTATATCGGGTACTTTATCTGCATTAAATCCTAAGAAAGTGGCAAACGGCATATCTTGTCCTTCTTTACCTAAGTTTTCACCACATTTAGGACAAATTCGATCATCTAAGTCATAACCTGATGAAAAATGTAGTCCATAGGCTTCGTTGGTATTCGGATTGTTAAACTCAGAATATTTACATTCTTCATTTTTACATAAGTAATGTGCTGGTAAAGGGTTAACTTCTGTTATTCCCATTAAAGTTGCTACAAAGGAAGATCCTACAGATCCACGTGAACCAACCAAATATCCATCATCATTAGATTTTTTTACTAATTTTTGAGAGATAAGATATATAACATCAAATCCTCCACCTATAATTCCTCCAAGTGACTTAGTTACTGCTTTATCAATATTTTCTATTTCAGGATCTGTTTCAAGTAAATAGTTTTTTATTATGTCTTTTACATTATCTATTCCTAGTAGTAAGTTGTTATGTAAATCTTTAAATGATTTAATTTTACTTTCTTCTTCAGATAATGATTCTTTAGCTACATTATACTTAATTGCTTCAAATATTTTATCTCCATATAATTCTTTACTAATTCGCTCTTCTATATTAAATGGTAATGGAGATCCATACATTTTTGTCGCTGTATCAAATACAAGATTAGTTGCTGTTTTTACACTATCTTCGATTATTGGTGAGAATGGTACTCCACCAGTATCTTTAATTACTTCATACTCTTCAATTTGTTCAATAATTTTTGTTGGATTAGTAATTACTATCTCTTTAATTAATTCTTCATCATTTAAGAACTTAAAATTATTTAACATTTCAGTAGTTGTTCTAAAATGATTAGAAGGAATTTCTTTTATATTTTTTCTAGCTAGTGGATGTCTTCCTCCACCTGGTACTTTTTGATTAACAATTATTTCACGATAAATTTTATCTTCTTTTTTAATATGATGAACATCCCCAGTTGCAACAATAAATTTACCTGCTTCTTTAGTTACTCTAATCACTTTTTCTACATGAGCTCCTAATTCTAGTTCTGTTGCAAATGATGAATCTTGGATTAAATGATTGTAACATTCTAAAGGTTGTACTTCTACGTAGTCGTAAAATCTTATTATGTTGCTTAATTCGTCTTCATTTTTTGCTTTACCCTCTACAAACACTTCACTTAAATAACAACCACTTCCGATAAGAAGTCCTTCTCGATGTTCTTGTAGTGCACTACGTAGTATTCTTGGGGTTTTATATAAGTATTTAGTTGATGCAAGTGAAATTATTTTAAATAAGTTTTTCAACCCAGTGGCATTTTTTACTAAAATATTCACATGATAACTTCGACCATATTTATGTATTTCATCTTGAGATACTAATCTATTTAAATCGCTTACTGTTTCAATATTTCTATTACTTAATTTGTTTAACATCTTATGAAATACTAAAGCTGTTCCTTTAGCATCATAATCTGCTCTATGGTGGGCATCTTCATCCCAAGGTACTTCATATCGTTTTACTAATGCTGTAAGTGAATGTCTTGCATAATTATTATCTAGGGTTCTTGATAATTCAAGAGTATCTATTACAGTATTTGTAAATGTTCCTAGTTGATATTTTGAATGGGCCATTTCAAGGAATGAAATATCAAATTTTGCATTGTGTGCTACCATGATTGAATCACCATACCACTCTATAAATCTTTTAATTGCATTTTCTTCATTATCTTTATCTTTTAACATAGCATCAGTTATATGAGTTATATCAATTATTTTTTGAGGTAATTTTCTATTTGGATTAATTAATTCATTAAAGGTATCAGTAATTTCTCCATTTTTGATTTTTACTGCTCCTATTTCAATAATAGAATCACTACCTCCGGCATTAAACCCAGTTGTTTCAAAATCGAATACTACGAATTCTTGTTCAAGCATTACTAAATTTGACTCTCTAACAACAATATTAATACTATCATCTATAAGTTCTAGTTCTGCTCCAAAA
>CAYJDP010000042.1:6659-6876 GCA_964368975.1 uncultured Muribaculaceae bacterium | reverse complement strand
CTTTGTATCATTAAAAAAAATATTTTCTATAAATAAACTTAAATATAATTACATAATAAAAACATTTAAAGAAAAACACATTGTGGAAAAACAGTATGTTCCACGTGAAACATATTATGTATATGTAAATATTTTGAACGTTGTTAGTAATATAAAAAAAATAAAACTCAGATATATCAACAAAGATAAGTTATTTATTAAATACTTTTATACAGCA